>CAZQQC010000019.1:0-33397 GCA_964595365.1 uncultured Melioribacter sp. | reverse complement strand
ATTTAATCTTATCCACGCCGCCGCCTAACTTTGCTTCTTCACGTTTTGTCAAAAGCTGTTCCAACTTTTCTTTCATGCCGGAATCCTTTTAAATAGAAATAACGCCCGGATTTTGAGGCGCTATTTTTTTAAACTCGTTTTCGATTTTAATTCTCCACGACATAAATTCTTCCGAATCTATTTCGGAGACATTATATTTCCTAACGTCATAATGAGTAGTCATTACACCGGGTTGATTGCCCAGTAAATAAATTCTGTCCGAAAGAAGAAGTGCTTCGGTCACATTTGTTGTTGCAACAAGAAATCCAATTCTTTCAGTTTGATTAATTCCTTTCAACAAAGAGTAGATTTCATTTTTTGTCTGATGATCCATAGAACAAAAACTGTTATCTATAACAATTAGCAGCGGTTTACGGGATAGGGATCTAGCTAAGGATATTCTGAACCGGAAACCTAAACTATTATTATGAGGGTGAAATTTTTCGTAACCTTCCAAACCCGCAAGTTTTATCAGCCGGATTATTTCATCTTTGTCAAAACTCGTTAGTCCTAAAGTGATATTATCAAAAACACTGCGCCAAGGAAAAGATGACGGTTCGCTCGGCAGAAAATTTTTTTTTCTTTTTGAATCTTCTTTAATTTCACCGTCAGAAACGGTCTCGAGATCACAAACTATTTTGCATAAAGTAGTTAAACCGGAGTTCTTTGAAGCAATGATCGAAGTAATTTTTTCTTCCTGAAACCGGCATGAAATGTTTTTCAGAACAACTTTTTTAAAACCGGTTTCCGCTATATACTCTTTCGATATATTTTTCAATTCGATCATCACTTGTTCCAAAAAATTAACTTCTTTTCGATAACGTTTACAATTGCAGCAAAGAACCATATTACTAAAGTTGCAAACAATATAAAATAGAGCAACGCAGTATAATCATTAAACGTAAAAGCGTTGCGTATTGCTGTACCCAAACCGTGAGCGTCTCCAACGAACTCATAAACTAAAGCAACCATCCACAAAAAATGCTGGAGTCGATTCACAATATTAAACAATACCGGCTGCAATTCTTTCCAGTACACTTCACGGTAAATTTTGTTTTTTGAAATGCCGAGATTCTTTGCAACAATAACATAATCCTTATTAACGTATTTAATTCCGGAAAGCATCTCGGAAAGAAAATGAGAAATTATTAGAAGCATAATAAAAACAAACTCTGCAATTATTGAAGCTGGGAACCAGCATGAAAATAAAATCAACAAAATAAATAACGGGACATAGCGGAATAACCGGCTCGTGAGAATAACATGATGGAACTCGACAAGAAATTGGATCAGCATTCCTCTCAACAGAAAAACCAGCAAATAGCTCAGGATCAGTGAAGAATAAATCAGAGATGCCGTATAACCAATTGCAGCGGGTAGTTGGTAATCTTTCCAAATATATAAAAACGATTCGGCAAATAAACTCGGCTTGGGCAAGAATTTGTTTGCCGGAATGATGAACTGAAGAATTACCACGTAAACGAAAAGCAGTGCAGTAAAAAACTTTATGCGATTTATCAAGATTTTTTTTTTATTACTCATCAAACGCCGTTGAATTTCTATTTCCTCTATTAATATATCTATTGAACGCTCTTAAATCAATCGGACTCAATGGAAAAAAGGATTATTCTTTTTCTCGTGACCGATTGTACTAAACGATCCATGACCCGGACAAACTGTAACATCATCCGGCAGCGTAAAAAGTTTATTTTCGATTGACGCAATTAATGTCTCGTAATTCCCGCCAAATAAATCGGTTCTGCCAATACTTTTATTAAACAACACGTCCCCGGTAAAACAAATTTTATCTTTTTCAAAATAGAGACAAACTTCTCCCGGTGTATGGCCTGGTGTAAACAAAAATTTACCTTCCGAATTTCCGAGCCGGAACGATTGTTCGCCTAAGATTAAATCATCGGGCTTTGGTGAAGGGATTAATTTTACATCATAAATTTTTGCTACCTCAATCATCATATCTAACATAGGAACATCTTTTTCGGGCGATAAAAAAGTAACGTCGTAATTCTTCTTTATATATGCGTTGCCGAAGATGTGATCGATATGACAATGCGTATTAATTAAAAATTTCAGATCAAACTTATTCGTGTAAATGAAATCATCTATTGTTTCCTTTTCTCTATCATCGTAACAACCGGGGTCTATAATTGCAGCGGCGTTTGAAGCTTCATCCCAAATTATATAAGTATTTTCCGCGAAAGGATTGAAAACAAACTTTTGAATCTTCAGCATCTATTTCCTAAAGAAGTTTTTCTTGATGCGTTTTATTAACTGCTTTTGATAGTTAACGTAATTGTCTGCCGTTTCTTCCAGCGAGTCGCCGCCGAACTTTTCGAGAAATTTCTTTGCAATAACCCAGGCAAGCATCGATTCGCCTATGACGGCACAAGCCGGAACAGCTACAAAGTCACTTCGTTCTCTTCTGGCTTCAACTTTTTTCAACGTAGATAGATCAACCGAATTCAATGGCGACATCAAAGTGGAAATAGGTTTCATTGCGCCGCGGACAACAATAGGCAATCCTGTTGTAATACCGCCTTCAATTCCTCCAGCACGATTTGTTTTTCTTGTAAATTCTTTTCCATCGAAAATAATTTCGTCATGGACTTCGGAACCGAACATTTCTGATTGTTCAAAACCCGGACCAATCTCAACACCTTTAACGGCTTGAATCGAAATCATTGCACGAGCAATTTCTGCATCCATTCGTTCATCGTTGTTCATGTAAGTACCCAGCCCGACAGGAACGCCGGTCGCTATAACAACAAAAGTGCCGCCGAGTGTGTCACCCTTCTTCTTTGCAATTTTAATCTTGTTTATAATTTTTTTCTCTTGAGCTTCGTCAAGAACCCTTACATCACTTTTGTCGGCAATTACGTTAAGTTTTTGTGCGTCGTATTTCTTGAAATTTTTATCGTTAATAAATTTCTTTACAAAATTACTTTTAGAATAAACTCCGCCTATACTTTCCACATAACTGCCAACATGAATACCGAACTCAAGAAGAAATTTTCTTGCTATCGAACATGCCGCAACGCGTGCCGCTGTTTCCCTGGCACTCGACCTATCTATTGAATTCCGGATATCATAGAAATTGTATTTCAGTGCGCCAACCAAATCAGCATGTCCGGGCCTCGGCACGGTTATCTTTTCGATGTTCGAGCCGCTTCCTTCGATGCTCATGATTTCAGTCCAGTTCTGCCAATCATTATTTTTAATGAACAATGTGATTGGACTGCCAATCGTTTTACCGAAACGAATACCGGAAAGAATTTCGGCATAGTCGTTTTCAATTTTCATTCGTATTCCTCTACCATAACCTGCTTGCCGTCTTTTCAACTGTTCATTAACAAACACCGAACTTAAAGGAAGGTTTGAAGGAAATCCAGAAACAATTGTTGTTAATCCTTTGCCATGGGATTCACCCGCGGTGACATATTTTATCATAGATATCTTTAATTGTTTTGTTGCAAATATAAAAAAAAGCGCCCAAAACTTCGGGCGCTTTCATAGGAGTGGATTATGAGTTTATCGGGGGATATCTAAACCTATCAGAGCCGAGTTTCCTTGCAGATCAATTACCTTAAGCAAAACTGCTTGCCCCTTTTTCTTCTCGAGTTCGCCTTTCAGGTCTGAAACGGAATTGACCTGTTTGTGGTTCACAGTTACAATTACATATCCTTTGAAAATTTTTTGATTAAATGCTCTTCCGTAATTTTTTACATCTGTAACCAGCACACCGTTCTTTGTATCGTACTTTTCTAATTCATCACCGGACATGTTTCTGACAGTCATTCCAATGTTGTCAAATGTTACATCTTTTATATCAATATCTTTACCTTTTAATTCCTTTTTGGAAGTGTTTACAACCGCAGATTCTTCTCCACTTCTGGATTTCAGCGTAACATTTCTTTCAATCTGTTTACCGTCTCTAAATATTACAAGCTTAACTGAAGTTCCTGCCCTTTTAGACGCAACATAAGATTGAAGTTCATTTGGCTGATTAACTTCCTTATCGTCAACCTTCAAAATTATGTCTCCTTCTTTAATATCTTCTTTGGAAGCTGCACCGTTTTTAACAATCTGTTGAATCAAGACGCCTTTAGGTTCATCAAGGCCTACTGCTTTTGCAGTTGAAGCATCAACTTCGGAAATTGAGACGCCAATATATCCGCGTGAAACTTTTCCCGAAGTTATCAAATCGTTAGCAACTGTCTTTGCCATATTGATCGGGATCGCAAAACCATAACCTATGTATGTTTGTGTAAAACCATTTGTTGCTATAGCCGAATTAATTCCAACTACGGCACCGCTTAAATCGACCAACGCACCGCCGCTGTTACCGGGATTTATAACTGCATCTGTCTGAATATAATTTTCAACAGAGTATTGATCTTGTGCGATATCAATTTTTCTGCTAGTTGCACTGATTATTCCTGCTGTAACAGTAGATGTTAAGGATAACGGGTTACCAATTGCCATAACCCATTGACCGACTTTTATATTGTCGGAATTGCCAAGAAAAGCAGCAGGCAAATTTTTTGCATTGATTTTTATAACACCCAGATCTGTGGTAGGGTCTGTTCCAACTACAGTTGCATCGAACTCACGCTTATCATGAAGCGTAACGGTTACCTGGGTTGCGTTTTCAACAACATGATTGTTGGTAAGAATGTAACCGTCGTCGGAAATAATTATACCGCTACCGCCGCCCTGCTGTTCTTTCGGAACATTATCTTTGAACGGAAAAAAGAAATGGAAACCTTCCGGTAATTTATTTTTAACCGAAGAAACTACGGTTATCTGCACGATAGAGGGAGTAACTTTTTCTGCCACCTGAACAAATGCATTGTTGAATGCAGCAGCATCGGCATTTAATTGTTCAACCGGCGATCTATCAGCTCCAATTTTTACCTCGCTAGTACCTGGCCGAATCCAACCGAATCCTGAAACTAAAACGGTACCAAAAACCACTCCTATAATTATTAGAAAGAATGTGCCTATTAAATTCTTCCTTCGCATATTTAACTACCTCCTAATGTTAATCTATTTTTATTGATTTCAAGCCTTTGAATTCATGAACGTTGTAAGTCAAAAATTTTTCCAGCATTTTTATAATGAATATCAAATTTTCTTCTTTGTATCGAACGTCATTTATTTTCGAATTTAGACAAAGCAACAGATTAAAAAGTTCCTCGTTAAAATCAAAATTTGACAGGCGGTCTTTGCGACAATCTACACACATTAATCCTGTTTCATAATTGTAAGAAGCCTGCTGGCCGCTTTGCATCTCTCTGTGACAAACATTGCAGTACCACAGTTGAAATTCGTAACCAATCTCTTTCAAAAAGAAAAAAAAATATTTAACAAAGAGATATATAACCTTGTTTTTCGATTCATCCAGCAACGCAAGTATACGTACCGTTCCCTCAAATAATCTAGAATTGTGATCGTTTTCATGTGTTAAGTTGCCTAGAAGCTCAATTACAGCCGAAGCATATTTATATTTTTCAAAATCATCTCTAATGTTTCTATGGTGTCTAATCAGATCAACATCGCTGACCATTTGCACTTCGCGCGATTCCTTTCTGTACATAACCAGCTGAAGCAAATTCATAGTATCAATCATCATTCCGATTTTTGATTTCGGCGATTTCGCACCTTTAATTATAGCCGATGTTTTTCCAAAATTTTCCGTATAGAATTGTGCAATTTTACTGGTGTCTCCAAAATCAATTTTTCGCAGAACAATTGCCCTTGTTTTAATTATTTCGGACATGAGAAAAATTGTACATAGGTTTATAAACTTTCTTCTCGGTAATGATTGCAGTTATCAAGTTATGAGGTGTAACGTCGAATGCCGGGCAGTATGCCGGATATTCGTTGCGTGTGATTTGACTATCGCCAATACGCGTTAATTCCAGATTATTCCGCTCTTCTATTGTTATACAAGTACCATCAGAACAATGCTGATCGATCGAAGTTGACGGTGCAGCAATATAAAAAGGAATGTTATGATGCTTGCATAGAACTGCCAGGTTGTAAGTGCCTATCTTGTTTGCTGTATCGCCGTTGGCAGAAATTCTATCGGCACCCACAATAACCAGATCAATTTTTTTCCTCTGCATTAAAAATGCCGCTGCAGAATCCGTATTGATTGAAAACGGAATTCCATACTTGTCTAACTCCCACGCCGTTAATCTTGACCCTTGAAGCAGCGGACGCGTTTCGTCGGCATAAACAAATTCAACCAAATCGTTTTCAAAAGCTTTGCGTATGACATTAACAGCTGTTCCATTGCCGGAAGTTGCAAGCGCACCGGCATTGCAATGAGTAAGCACACGGCTTCTTTTGTTGAAAACCTGCAAACCGTTGTTTGCAATCATATCACAAAGTTTTATATCATCTTCATGAATTGTTCTTGCTTTATCCAGCAGCGATTCATACCGATCGGTTGCTCCTTTGCCCTGCTCAAAAATTTTTTTTATTTCATGCAAAGCATAGAAAAGATTCACAGCTGTTGGTCTTGTTGCTGCAATACGTTCGAAAGCTTTTTCAAATATTTTTTCTTGATCGGGCGCTAAAACATTTTTAATTGACAAAGCCAAACCGTATGCAGCAGCAACTCCAATAGCAGGCGCACCGCGTACCTCAAGGCGCTCTATTGCAAAAGCAACTCTTTCATAATCGTCTGTAGAAACTATTTCTTCTTCCAGCGGAAGCTTAGTCTGATTGATAAAGAAAAGTTTACCGTCCTTAAACTCAAGTGCTCGAATGATTTTCATTTTAATTGAAACTGGACAGCTCTCTAAACTCAATGTATCTATTGTGAATTTCCAGAAAGCTTAAGTTCTCCAACCCTTTTGTACTAAATTTTTCAACACAAAACGAAGCCATAACGCTTCCGTAAACAACTGCACGTTTCAAATTTTCAAATGAGAAATCCATATTTTTATGAAGATAACCGGTGAACCCGCCTGCAAAAGCATCTCCGGCACCCGTCGGATCAAAAATATTTTCCATCGGATAAGCCGGCGCAGAGAAAATTGTGTTTTCACCAAACAGCAGAGCGCCGTGTTCGCCTTTCTTAATAATTAAATATTGCGGACCCTTCTCTGAAATCATTTTTGCAGCTTTAATGAGATTCGGTTCTTTGGACAGCAACCGCGCTTCGGAATCATTTATGATCAACACATTTACCCGTTTTAAGACTTTCAACAAATCATCTTTTGTTCTGTCAATCCAAAAGTTCATCGTATCACAAACAATGAATTTGGGATTCTCAAGTTGATCCAAAACATTTATTTGAAGCAAAGGCGCAATATTACCCAGAATTACAAAACTACTTTTCTTCTCTTTATTTGGAATTATGGGATTAAACTTTTCGAAGACATTCAATTCTGTAAAAAGAGAATCGCGCACATTCAAATCGTAATGATATCTGCACCCGTATTTGAAGGTTTTGGCACCTTTAACAATTTGCAGCCCTTCCAAATCTATATTGTGGTCTTCGAGCATTTTTATATGCTCTTGCGGAAAATCATCTCCTACAACTCCAACTATAGAAACCGGTCCCGAAAAATAGCTTGCAGCAAGTGAAATGTATGTTGTTGAACCGCCAAGAGCATTTTTTACTTTATCAAAAGGTGTCTCGATATCATCCAGACCAATTGAACCGACGATTAGAAGTCCCAAAGAAAATTCCTTCTGTTATTTAATGATTAAATATAAGAAAAATATTGTAGATCAAATCTTTTGTAGAACGAACAGTTTGTTCTTTCCAGGTTAAGCAGAAGAATCACTCTAAGCTTTGAGCATCCTATCGCACACTCTACAATTTAATTTCAACAAAGTTTAAGAAGTTTTTTCGATTCGTAAAATATTCGTAAATGATATCAACGGATTTTCTTTGTCCCGGCCACGCCAATAATTTTTTTGTTTCGGTTTTACGCACCCATTTAAAATCCGTATGTTCGTTCGAGATTATAACTTGTTCGCGAGAGCCCACCATAGCGGCAAAAACCGGTACAAGGGAAATTTCGTCCTGTTCGTATAAATAAAAAGAATTTATGTTCGGCACAACCCAGAATTTGAGCGGCGTTAAATTTGTTTCCTCTTTTATTTCTCTCAACGCAGTTTGAAAAGCTTTTTCATTTTCGTCAACCGAGCCGGAAACCATTTGCCATAAACCCGGGTACTTTTCATTCGCAGCACGCTTTAGAAGAAGAAATTCCAGATCATTATTTTTGATTCTAAAAACATGCGTTTCAACTAACGTGGTAACTACTTTCATAATTTTTTATCTCATGTGCTTTGTTGTTTGTTCCTTGCAGCTACTACCTAAACCTTGCGGTTAAAAATACGCTTTTGCTTCAGCACGCATTGTCTGAATTACCCTTCTGTCTCCTTGCAGTCTCGCATCATAACTAAAAGACGTTTGAATAAAGCTGGTAATCCGGTAATCAAAAAATGTTCTCCAAAAATAGTTTTTCCCGATAACATTTCCTCTTGTTATTTCAAATGGAATATTATAATCATTTGTCGACGACGTAAGTTCCGTTCGCTCCCCTTCGATTCTTAACCTTCCAAAATTTTCAAAAGAAAAATTGATGCGTAACGTTATCGAACTCATATTAACAGTTGCCGGAATTACCGGGCGGTCGTCAACGCTCTTCGAGCTTTCAATCTTGAAACCAACTTCAATATTTTGAATCGGTCTATACGAAAAGTCCGTAAGAAAACTGTTTCGTGTAACTTCTCTTGCCCGGTTTGTGGTAGGCGGCGAAATCATGTTGTCGTTTTGGTTTATAACTTCGGTTTGATTGCTAACCTCCTCTATCATTTTAAATCTTATTCTTAACCCCCGTTCGCTGAAATATCCGCGCTCAATTCCTCCGCTGTATTGGTTTAGCGATTTGCGCTGGATATACCGAATTCTGACCGAAAAATCGTTTCTGTTCTGAAATAGGTTAAAATCGTGCTGAAATGTTTGAGTGCCCCTTATCGTTGTCGATTCATTCAAAAATTTTGATAGGTTGATTAAATAAATTTGTTTGGTATCGGAAATGTTGCTGTTTTCTTCCACACGCCAAAAAGTCTCGGTAGAAATTGGTTTCAAAATAGTTGACCAGAAACCGTCCCCAATCACAGCACGGCTAAAATCAACTCTCCACCGCGTATTTGTTTTCAAGTCGATCACCGGATAGAGTTTATCCGTCGGAATTGTTATCAAAATATAATCGCCGTCAAATGCAGTAAGCTGAAATTCATTTTCATCCGGTATGCCGTTACTGTTTAGATCACCGAGATAAATGAAATTACCGGTCCCTTTTGTAACCTTAACAAAAACTTTTTGCAAACGAGCAGTTTGCTCTGTTGCAGCTTGATAATAAATATAGCCAGTAATCAATCCTTCCCAAAAATTAAATCTGCTTTGAGATAGGAGAAGCACTGTTTGGTTATCTGCAAATCCTTGCTGCTTAAATTTATCGGCAAATTTTTTATTTCTAAAAGTAAGATTAATGCTTGTGTTAAATTCTTTTAACCCTTTGTAGTTTGCCTGAAACTGCTCCATAGCAGTTGTCGATTGCTTCAGAAGAATACCGTTCAACGGAAAAAATTCATTACGTGTTGAATAACCTACTTTGAAATCCAAACCCGAAGAATTGGAGTATTCTACAAACGGAGCGGTCTCAACATATTTCAAACTTGTTAAGAGGAGACTATCCTTGCTGCCGGATTTATCTTCTCTGTTTTCATAAAGGAAAGCAATACCCGGTTTGAACGAGCCGATGGAATAAAAAGCGCTGCCGTTTTGCCGCATCCAGTTTGAAATTGTACTTTGATTTTTAGAGCCGACATAATCAATCACATAATTGAATTTATACTCTTTGTTGTCGGTAAAATTGAGTTCCGAAAATATTCTATTTGAACTTAGTGCATTCCCTTCTTTTAGATAACCGTACTTTGTGTTCAAAGAAAGATTATTCAAAGGCGAATAATTTAGCTCGGCTTCGCGTAATATCTGATCTTCCAAAATTTGCGGCGGAAGATTATAATAACGGTTGAACTCAATTGCGTCAATTCTATCGAGTGATGTGAAATTGCTTTGAATGAATCTGTCTTTCAAACTCAGCCCTACTTTTCCAATAGATAAACTACCAATGTTGATTTCTCTGGGGCTAATATCCAGAAGAAATTTTCTGGCGTAGCCAAAATCTTGCGCTTTATACAAATCCGAGAATAAATTTCTATTCCAATTGCTGCCCGAAAATTCGGCAGTGAGATTTATTCCATTAACTAAAGCTGCAGCCAAAGAAAAATTTCCTAACTGTTTTAACTCCGGCATAGGCAGGTAAATCAAAGGAAGGTATGCACCTTGTTTGATTCCGACAAATTTATAATTTCCCAAACTCTCTCTGGAATAATCGCCGTTGCCATTACCCACATAAGTAAACGAAACATTATAAATTGATGCTGAATTGCCCGGAGCGTATCTATAATATGTGTACGGCTGAGAATTAATTGTTGTATCGATTCTGGAATAGATACCTTGAATTTTTCCGGTTGAATCCGGGGCTGCGGTTACAACTCCCGATTTGACAGCCGCGTTTCTATCGTTTCCGGCTTGTCTAAGAATTGCCAAATCGCTATTGCTGAAAGAATATTCAATCGGATTATTCCGGTCATCTCCTTCACGGAAATAACCGATACCAATTTTTAGTTGATCGTTAAATATTTTTGTCGAAAAATCTGCGCCGAAGAAATTGCGCTTGAAGTTTTGATCTGTATATTCGAAATCAATTGAAATTCTGCTAACAGATGTAATCAGTCTCTTGGGTGTGAAAGTTACTTCGGCATTGGAATAATCAATTATATAGTCGTTATTTTCTCCCCGTTTCATTTGTATGCCGTCAACATAAACACGTTCACTACCGCCAATTAAGATAATAGCACGCTCGTTGTTAATGCCTACCAGGCGATACGGTCCCTGGTTTCCATCCTGCCCGTAGAAACGGTTTGTATTAAACTTACCTCGAGAACTGGCAGCTACTATTGCACCTTTCGTGTTTCCAAAAGTGAATTCACCTTTCAATCCCTGCAGCTTCCTGTTGATGTTCGAGAATTCGTTGTCTTTAAGGTTCAAGCTATAATCGCCAAATGTACCAACAGCATTCTGGTGGCGCAGCTCGATAAAAACTTTATCTAATTCGTCGAGGGTCTCGGTATTTCCTTCCGGTTGAATAGGAGTGTTCTCGTCTGTAAGCGCAGCTACAATATCAATATCGTTCGAGAGTTTACCCGATAGCTGCAAACGCAATCCGCTGTTCAATTGAAAATCTCGATTGGTTCCAAATGTAAATCCTCTCACTATAGTGCCGCTTTTCTGTATGTCTTTGCCGAATATCGACTCGGTGGTGAGCGGTTCGGAAACCATCTTAAGTGCCCTTACAGTGTCTCTGTATTTGTCGTCGTAATTCAAAACTAAATTTCTGCGTTTGTACTCCCGTTTCAGATTCAACCTAACGGTTTGATAATAAATTATGATAGTATCAGGTACCGAATATTTTAATTTGTCTGACAATGAAAAAGTTTGAGCAGTGTAATCGAATTTATAATCCTTTGATTCAAGAAATCTACCGCGTAGACTAATCTTTTCCGAGAAAGGGACAATGTTGATTGCGGAAACCTTGTAAGAATTGTTGATGCTTGCATACAGTGTATCTTTCACAAAATTGGTTTGAACATTCTGCGCGATCAACAACGACTTCAAAGAAAATATTATATACAGAAATGTTGCGTAGAAAAGAATCTTTTTCAAAGAGTTGTTCTAATTAATTCAGTAGAATAAGTCTAATATGTATTCTCCTTTTAATTCAACTGAATAATCTGTTACTCATACCGAAGCGCTTCGATTGGGTCCAGGTTTGCTGCTTTCATTGCCGGGTAAACACCAAAGACAACCCCTACAAATGTTGTAACAAGCAAACCTATTATAATCCATTCGACTGGCAAGACAATGGGAACACCGAGCTGCAACGCAACAAGATTGCCGGCAAGTATACCGGCAACTATTCCAATCAATCCGCCGAACCAGCTCAGTGAAACTGCTTCAATTACAAACTGCGTTAGAATAGATCTTCTTCTAGCGCCAATAGCTTTTCGAATTCCAATTTCCCTCGTTCTTTCTGTAACGCTAACGAGCATGATGTTCATTATTCCAACCCCGGCTGCCAGCAGAGCAATAAACGCAACGATTCCGGCACCAAGCTTAAAGTATTTTGTCAGATCGTTGAACTGTGCGATGAGTTGTTCGTTTGTGATAATCTCAAAATCATTTTCCACTCCAACCGGAACCTTCCTTATTTTACGGAGGGCTCCAATCACTTCATCCATTGTTTTTTCTATCAGTTTATCGCTCGCTGCCATCACAACAAATGAAGCGCTCCTCTCGGTTCCAAAACATTTTTCGAATGTGGCTACTGGAATGCAAATATAATTATCCTGCGACTGACCGAAAACCGATCCCCGTTTTTCAAAGACTCCAACAACTTCAAAATTGAAATTGCCAATTTTTATCTGCTGCCCGATTGGATTAATCTTATTCTTGAAGAGTACATCTCTAATATCGGTTCCAATTACCGCGGTGAATCTGGCATAATCGTAATCCGACCTCGACAAATTTCGTCCTTCCCCTATTTTTAAATCTCTCGCAACAAAAAGATCTTGATTAACTCCAACGATAGGAATATCCGGATTGGTTTTCTCGTTACCAAATTTCACAACTTTGCCGCGTACGTAAATTGAGATGCCAACAGCAACAGGAAGTGTCGTCATCGCTGTAAGTTTTTCGCCTTCCTCAATCGTCAGGTTTTTTCTATTGTGATATTTGCGCATTGCCTCGTGTCCGCCGGTCTGAAATGCAGGCCATTTCTGAATGCCGACACTGTTTGTGCCGATGGTATTAAAAACATCTTCAACACTCTTTTGAATTGCACTTATTGCAGTCATAACAATTATTATCGAAAATAAACCAACGGCAATTCCAAGAAGCGTAAGTATAGAACGCAGTTTACTTCCTTTTATAGAACTGTAAGCAAGCTTAATACTTTCCAATAATTGCATTATGTCCCTCATTCATATCGCAGTGCATCTACCGGATCCAGCTTTGAAGCTCTCATTGCCGGTAGAATACCGGAAATAACTCCAACCACAGCCGCGATAACCAAAGCAAGCATCACAATATCCAGCGGCATTTCAGTTGGCAAAAATTGATTAATAACGAGACTTAAAGGGAACGAAATCATCAAACCGATAATTCCGCCAACGACACAAAGTAAAGCCGCCTCGGTTAAAAATTGAAAAAGAATTGACCACGTTTTGGCGCCAATCGCTTTTCGTATTCCGATTTCTTTAGTACGCTCGGTAACCGAGACAAACATTATATTCATAATACCTATTGCGCCAACAAACAGAGAAAGCGCTGTGATCACAATTCCGGCAAGAGCAACCACACCAATTGTTTTGTCGTACATTTCTTTTAAAGCTTCTTGCTGATTAATTGCAAAATCATCCGGTTTATCCGGAGGAACTTTTCTAATTACACGCATTGCAGCTATAATTTCTTCACGCGCATCATTAAGCCTGGCAACATCGCCTACTTTAATGTCAATTCTTAACCTTCCGTGCCGACTGCTAATGGTACTTTCTAAAGTTTTGAGCGGCATAATAATTTGACCATCCATGCTAAAGCCGCCGAGGAAACCGCTGCCCTGTTTTTCCAGCACACCAACAACTTTGAAAGGAGTACCGTTAATTTTCAACTCCTGGTTGATCGGATCTTCGAAAGGGAACAATTCTTTTTTGATGTCCTGCCCTATTACACAAACGCGTCTTGCTGCTTTAACTTCAACATCGGTTATGAATCTTCCTTCGGATAATACTAATTGTGCTGTTCTTTGGTACTCTTCTGTAGAACCGTAAATCATACTGGCGTTTATTGATCTGCCTTCTCTGAGGCAAGTTGCACCAAATGTGGTTCTTGTGGGAGCCATTGCTTCATAATTTTTTAGAACAAGCCGTAATTTTTCATACTGCTCAAGTGTAATGTCTTTTCTGTTCCGGAACGTTGCCCAATTGCCCATAGCCATCCACGGAAATTTATCGACGTAAAGAACATCGCTGCCAAAAGAAGAAATGGAACTTATGAAAGCTTCTCTGAGACCAACAATAGCCGTCGACATTGTTGTTACGGCAACAATTCCTATAATGATGCCAAGGGTTGTTAATACCGACCTAAGTTTATTTGCTCGAATTGCCGCAACTGCAATGGAAAGGATTTCGCGGAATTCAATAAGGTATAATTTCATAATAAACAACCCTTATAACACGTACAAATATAATTTTATAATTTAAAATAAAAAAAGCGGTTTCCAATTTCATAGAAACCGCTTCATTATGAAATATAAATCTTATTCATATCTCAGAGCATCAATCGGATCCAGGTTTGCTGCCTTATAAGCAGGATATGTTCCAAATATTATTCCGATAAAAACGCAGAGCAAAACTCCTACGAGCACCCAGTCGAGCGGAATAACAGCAACTGCATTCAGAAATGAGCCGGCAAGATTACCGGCGCCGATACCGAGCAGAATTCCTGCAAACCCGCCGAGCAAACACAAAATTATTGCTTCTGTAATAAACTGGATTAAAATATTTATCTTTTTGGCTCCAACTGCTTTTCGAATACCTATTTCGCGTGTCCGTTCAGTAACCGATACAAGCATAATATTCATTATTCCCACACCGGCTGCAAGCAATGCAATTGCAGCAATTACGATCGATCCGATTCTCACGCCCGATGTAATTTGATTGATCTGGGTAAGAACAGATTCGTTGGAAAAGATATCAAAATTGTTTGTTGCCCCCGGCTTTACCCCTCTAATTGTTCGAAAGTACCCCTCGGCAGTTTCGATTAGATTGTTATAAGATTCTTTGTCGCGAGCCATCACTGTAATGTTAATACTCCGTGCATGTTTTCCGTAGAAACTTTGAAATGTTGTGATAGGGATAATCGCAAAATTGTCCTGGCTCTGCCCGAACATTGCACCTTGTCGTTCAAGAACACCAATAACTTTCAGTTTGTGTCCGTCAATTGTAACAATGTTGTTGAGTGCGCTGTAATTCGGGAATAAATTTTTTGCCAGATCGACACCAAGTACTACAAAATTTTCGTATCTGTCAACGTCGCGTTCATTAAATGACCTTCCTTGATCTACAACCCACTTATTGTTTGGAAAAGCTTCGGGCGTTGTACCGGCAATTTGAACATTCGGATTTGTCTCCCGGTTGCCGATTTTTACCTGCTTACCAAATTGCCATTGTTCGGCGCCAACATATTTTGCTTCTTTCAGTTTTGTCTTAAGACGAAAATAATCTTCGAGTGTGATGTCCGGACGATTGCGATATTTTGCAAACTCCGATGGACCGCCGGTTTGTATAACCGGAAATTTCTGAATTTGAAATGTATTTTGACCGAGCATAGAAACTCCCTCTTCTATACTGGTCTGCAACATCTCTATTACAGTACTAATTGCAATTATCGAAAATATACCGACAATAATTCCAAGAATGGTAAGAGCAGATCGCAATCGGTTTGTTTTTAGAGACGCTATTGCAACTCTCACAATCTCTAAAAATTCCATCACTCATACCTTAATGCTTCTATCGGATCTAAGTTAGCCGCTTTGTACGCAGGGTATGTGCCAAATGTAACTCCGATAAACACACAGAGCATAACCCCGATCATTACCCAATCGATCGGAATTACTGCTGTTGCTTTTAAGAGAGAGCCCGCTAGATTGCCTGCAATTATTCCGAGAATGATTCCAATCAATCCACCGGCAAGACTTAATGTAATCGACTCAAACAAAAATTGAACGAGTATATTTAATTTTTTGGCACCAATCGCTTTTCTGATTCCAATTTCTCTTGTTCTCTCGGTTACCGAAACCAGCATGATGTTCATGATTCCTACACCGGCAGCTAATAGAGCAATCGCCGCAATTACTATTGAACCAATTCGTACTCCTGACGTGATTTGGTTTATCTGGGTTAGCATCTGTTCGTTGGAACGGAAATCAAAATTATTTTCTTCGCCGGTTTTCAAATGACGTATGGTTCTAAAATATCCCTCCGCAACTTCCATCAAATTATTGTATGATTTTTTGTCAGGAGCCATAACCGTGATGTTGATACTGTTATTTCTCTTTCCGTAAAAGCTTTGAAAAGCTGTAATGGGGATTAGAGCAAAATTATCCTGGCTTTGTCCAAATACAGCTCCCTGTTTTTCCAGCACGCCGATTACCTTAAGTTTGTGTCCGTCAATCGTAACAATCTGATCGAGAGCACCCGAATTCGGGAAAAGAGATTTAGCAACATCTTCGCCTAAAACAATATAATTTTCGTAACGTTCAATATCTCTTTCGTTGTATGCCCGTCCAATATCAACAACCCATTTATTGTTGGGAAAAGCTTCAGGCGTTGTTCCCGAGACTTGAACATTGGGGTTTGTTTTTCTATTGCCAAAAATTATCTGTTTTCCATGAGTCCACTGCTCTGCACCAACAAATTTTGCTTCGGCAAGTTTTTGTTTCAGTTGCCAGTATTCTTCCAGAGTTATATCGGGGCGGTTACGATACTTAGCACGTTCTGCAGGTCCGCCTGTATTAATTGCCGGCCATTTCTGAATTTGAAACGTGCTTTGATCGAGACCGGAAACTCCTTCTTCAATGCTCTTCTGAAGCATTTCTATAACGGTACTAATGGCAATAATCGAAAAAATTCCAACAACAATTCCCAAAATTGTTAGAATCGATCTTAACCTGTTAGTTCTAAGTGAAGTGAACGCAACTTTTATGATTTCAAAAATTTTCATTATTCATACCTTAATGCTTCAACAGGGTCCAACTTAGCTGCCGTGTAAGCCGGTGCAAATCCGGAAATGACTCCGGTCAAAATAGAAATTACAATAGCAAGAACGAACGCATCAATCTGGATTGATGTTGGTAAGAATTGATTTATAACAAGGCTAAGTATGATTGCAAGTATCAATCCGATCATACCGCCAAGCAGACATATAATAGCAGATTCGGAAATAAACTGCGTGAGGATAGTTCTTCGTTTGGCACCAATAGCTTTACGGATTCCGATTTCGCGTGTTCTTTCTTTAACCGAAACAAACATTATGTTCATAATTCCGATTGCACCAACGAACAGCGATAACCCCGTGATAAACAATCCGGCAATTTGAATTACTCCAACTGTTTTGTCGATTTCATTCAGCAAAGCTTCCTGCTGATTAATAGAGAAATCATTTTTTTGATCAAACCGTAAGCCGCGGACTCTCCTCATAATACCAATTGCTTCCTCTTTTACAGCATCAACCATTTGACTATTTGGTGCCCGCACGTTAAATGTTACACTCCGGAATGATTGACTTTGAAAAAATTTAAATACGTTTTGAATAGGAATAAATGCCTGGTTATCGGGGTTAAAATTTCCCATCACCCAGCTTCCCTGCTCGGCAAGTACACCTACTACTTTGAACTTGTGCCCCTTGATTTTAACTTCTTGATCGAGAGCATCGCCGCGCGGAAAAAGTTTTTTAGCAACCTCGCTGCCGAGCACAACAACCTGCCTTCCTCCGGCACTTTCTAATTCATTGAAAAATCTTCCAGCATCAAAGTTCAGATTTGTAGTGTTGATATAATCCGATGTTGTTCCCTGCACAAAAATATATTCTACCATTCGTTCTTTGTATTTGATAGTTTGACTGCTCCATACTGTTGGTGCTGTTGCAACAGGAAGTTTTGCAAGATCTTTATACTTGGAGTAATCTTCTAAAGTAAGGTTCCGGCGATTGCGAAGCTCCCACCATGGAATATCGTTGTTGAACCATTCCCATTTGTCGATGTAAAGATTATCCGAACCCATCGAAGCAACCCCCTTTTGAAATGCAGAATCAATTCCTTTAATTGCTGTCGACATAAGAACAACAGAAGTTACGCCTATAACAATTCCAAGCGTAGTTAAGACAGCCCTTATTTTGTTTGCCCGGATTGCTCTAAAAGAAATTGATAATCCTTCTCTCAATTCAAAAAGAAAGTTTTTCATTTAAGCGCCTTATATTTTTGATGCACCGTTTTTCTGAGGAATGTAACGGTTGGCTACCGGTTCGTCTTTCTCAATTAATCCATCGCGGATTCTTAAAATTCTTTTTGCATGTTCGGCAATATATTCCTCATGCGTTACTAAAATGATTGTATTTCCCTGTTCGTAAATGTCGTTGAACAACGACATAATATCTTCGCCAGTCTTGGTATCAAGATTACCCGTCGGTTCATCTGCAAGAATAATTGATGGACGTGTAACAAGGGCACGCGCAATAGCAACGCGTTGCCTTTGGCCACCCGAAAGTTCATTCGGTTTATGATGTACACGATCTGACAAGCCAACATGCTCTAATGCAACACGTGCGCGATCTTTTCGTTCCGATGCCGGAATGCCTGCGTATATCAATGGAAGTTCTACGTTGTGAAGTGCATCGGATCTAGCAAGTAAATTAAATGTTTGAAACACAAAACCTATTTCTTTATTTCTAATCTTGGCTAATTCGTTATCGTTCATCTGGCTGACATTTACGCCAGTAAAATTATAGATACCATGAGTTGGTGTATCAAGACAGCCCAGAATATTCATCAGTGTCGATTTGCCGGAACCGGACGGACCCATAATGGCTACGTATTCGTTCTTATTTATTTTCAAAGATACATCCCTAAGCGCATGAACTTCTTCGGAACCGACTTGATATATCTTAGCAATATGTTCAAAATTAATTATGTTCATTGTCATTCCGTTGTATTGGTTTATTTAGATGCCGGGCTTGAACCACCCCGCTTAGGTTGAACAGATACTTTGGAACCATCCTCTAAATCTTTTGAGATTGCTCTATACGGCCCGCTAATAACTTCTTCATCACCTTTTAAGCCGGTTTCTACTTCGATAAATGTATCGTCGCTGATACCTGTTTTAACTTCCATCATTTTCGCTTTACCATTATTAATTACGAAGACAACTTCTTTCGGTTTTGTGCTTTTTGAAGCCTTATTGTTTTGCTGTGTACTTTCAGGATTCTGCGCTGCAGCCATGGCTTTCGACTTATCAACTCTTGCAGTTACACTTTGGATCGGTACAGCTAAAACATTCTGCTTTGTTTCTGTAAGAATGTCACTATCGCACGACATGCCCGGCCGGATGTTATTATCGGGATTAACTAAAAGTATCTTCACTTCAAAATTTACAACTTGATCTTGAGTTCCCGCCCCTTTTGTAATAGCGCTGTTCCCTATCTGTGCAACAACTCCTTTAAAGATTCTATCTCTAAATGCGTCGATATGAATTTTTGCGCTGTCGCCTTTTGAAATGAGAACAACATCGTTTTCATCTACATCAACTGTCGCCTCAATCTCGCGCAAATCCGACACCGTTAACATTTCTGTTCCGGGGCTGAAGTTGCTTCCCAAAACTCTCTGTGCAAGATCAACATTAAGTTTGGTAACTACTCCGTCCATCGGTGCCGTTACAATAGTTTTGCCCAAATTAACCGTTGCATCTTTCAGAGAAGCTTCGGCTTGAATAACCAGCGATTGCTGTGCATTGTAATTTCCAAGAGTCTGAAAATAATTAGATTTTGCCGTTTCAAGTTCGGACACGCTGGAGAGGTCTTTCTTTGCCAGGTCTTGAATTCGTTTATAATCAGCTTCAACCTTATCGAGTTGTGCCTTGGTGGATGCAAGCGAAGCTCGGGATTGATCTACCGCAGCAGCAGCCCGGTTTTTTAGAGCTTCATAGTTATCCGGCTTAATCCTTACCAGAATTTGTCCTTTCTTAACTATATCGCCTTCTTTAATTGGAAGGCTGACTATTTCACCTGTGGCTTCCGCGCTGATGGTAACTTTGTAGACCGGATTAATAGTTCCGGTAGCAGAAACGACTTGAGTAATAGTTCTCTTTTCAACTTTTTCGGTTTGCACAGAAAAAATTTCTTCTTTGCTTCCGCCTAATATCACCAAAAGAATAGCAACAACAAGAAGCAACCCGAGACCACCAAATATTATAAGTTTCTTTTTCGATTTTTTACCGTTAGACATTTTATTTCACTCCTTAATAATTTTATTCATATTTAGAAAAATCTAATCTGCCGAGAGCATTGTTAAGTTTATGATGCTGACGGTAGAATTCATAAACGGCATTAATTTTATTTCTTAAAGCATCTACATAGTCTCTGCTTGCCTGCAATACATCTAATATTGTAGCGGAGCCAAGATTGTATCTTTCTTGATTAATTCTTCTGGTTTGTTCTGCAGCAGTAACATTTTTTACTGCCACGTCCAAGCTCTTTTTTGCAGCAACGAGATCGAGATAAGCTTGTTTCACCTCAATCTTAATTTGTCTTTGAAGTGCGGTCAAGTCTTCCCTTGCATTCTTAACATTAACGGTTGCAAGCTGAATTGAGCTCTCGACGTTGAAATTCGAAAAGATCGGGATGCTCAATGTTAGACCAAAATTCAACAATTTTCGGTTGAACAATTTATTAACTTCTATTGCGTAGGTATAGTAACTATAATTGCCTGTCAGTTGCGGAAATACCCCGCTCCTGGCAATAGTAACACCGTTTTCAGCAGCGCTTACAATCAATGCTTGACTTTTATAATCAAAGCGTGTATCCAGCGCAGTGCTAACCATTGCATTCAAATCCTCAAAATCTTTCATATACAAATCTGTATTCACAACTTTATCTGTGCCAAAGGGGTCTTCAAAAGTATAGTCATCCAAAATGTTAAGAGACAAAAAATTAAGAAGATTGCTCTTTGCAATCTCAAAAGCGTTCTGTGCCTGAATCAATAACAGCTCGGCATTTCCTAGCTGAACTTGCGCAGAGTAAACATCGGCAATGGCAACAGCGCCAAGTCGATTCCTTTCTTGCACCGTTTCCAAAAACTTTTGATAGTAATGAACATTCTCATCGCGCACTTTCAGCATCTCTTCTGCATTGAGCACAGTATAGTATAAGTCTGCCGTTTGAAACACTATGTTCTGTTTTTGTTTATCAATATTGTACTCGGCGGCTTTTAGATTATCTTTCTTCTGTGAAATGTTAGCATAATTTGATAAACCATTGAACAATGTGACATTTCCACCAATGCCAATATTATAATTTCTGTTATCTACCTGAGAGGGAGGAACAACTACATTATTTCCAAAAAAGTCTCTTTGAACACCGCCGACATCATTAACTCTTTGCCAGCTCCATCCGGCTTGCGCGCCAAGATTAGGCACTAACTGTCCGTAAGCGTTCAAAACTTGAGACTCGCTGCCCGGCAATCCATTTTTCAACTTGATTAACGCACTATTTCTTTGTAACGCAATTGAAATTGCTTCCTGCAGAGTCAACCGTTTCTGTGCAAAACCTGGAACTGCAACAGCAACAATTAAGAATAAGACTAAGATCCGTTTCATTAGTTTCTCCTGTTAAGCGCTTTTAATTACTTGTTTATTATGACGTCATATTCAAATAAAAAGTTACATTTTATTTTAAGATTATTCATTGATGATCTTTTAAGAAGCTGTCTTTAATTCTTAAAAAATATTCGTATGCTTCTTCGTAGTTATTTCCAATTTTGCCGTCAAGGATTGCATCTTCAATTGCAGTTTTTATTTCACCTACCAGTTTTGACGGTGGTATATTACAAACACGCATAATCTCTTCTCCGCGCACTGGCGATTGGAATGTTCGAAGATGATCTCTCTCTCTAACATCCTTAACTTTCTGCATTACAATGTTGTAGTTTTCGAGATAACGATTAACCTTTGCCGGGTTCTTACTGGTTATATCGGCACGGCAAAGAACAATTAAGTCATCTAAATCTTCGCCGGCTGAAACTACCAATCTTCTTATCGCGGAATCCGTTACTTGTTCATTTACTAAAGCAATAGGCCGCAGATGTAACCTGATAAGTTTTTCAATGTATTCAAGTTTTGTCAAAGGCAATTTCATACGCATAAAAATAGATTTCATCACTCTTGCACCGAGTTCTTCATGTCCATGAAACGACCAGCCTATTCCTTCAGTAAATTTTTTTGTCTGCGGTTTTGCAATATCGTGAACGAGAGCTGCAAATCGCAGCCAGAGGTTGTCGCTCACAAGGGCAACGTTATCTACAACAATGCAAGTATGCTGGAATACATCTTTGTGATGGTAATCTTTTCTTTGTTCAACTCCGCCCAGACTCGCAATTTCGGGGAAAATAACCTTCATTACGCCGCTTTCAAAAAGCAATTTCAATCCGATGGAAGGTTTTGGCGATGAAAGTATTTTTAGAAATTCGTCAGTAATCCGTTCCTGCGAAACTATTTTTAATCGTTCCGCCATTTCTTTTATAGCATTGAAAACTGCAGGCTCAACTTCAAAATTGAATTGCGATGCAAAACGGAAAGCACGCATTATCCTTAGCGGATCGTCATCAAATGTTTTGGTTGGATCGAGCGGAGTACGAATAATCTTCCTGTTAATATCTTCGAGACCGTTAAATTTGTCAATCAGTTTTCCAAAAGAATTTTGATTTAACGATATAGATAGACAGTTGATTGTAAAATCTCTCCGGTTAAGATCGTCATCGAGTGTTCCGCGCGCTACTTTCGGATTCCTGCTGTTTTTTAAATAAGATTCTTTTCTTGCACCCACAAACTCGAGTATTAAATTGGAGTAACTAAAATGAGCGGTACCAAAATTTTTATAGACTGCTATTTTGTCAACCCCGAGACTTTTCGATAGCTCTGTTGCAAAACTAAGAGCATCTCCAACGATCAGAAAATCCATTTCGTTTCTTTGACGGTTCAGAAGAGAATCGCGCACAAAACCCCCTATCAAATAAAATTCTTCCTTCCTTTCATCTGCAATAGCTGATGCAACTTTAAGAAAATCATATTTAGATAAAAGTTTTTTGAAATCCATTCAGTCATCAATTTACTTTAATTTCATTGAAAAAATTTTCAAACCAGTTAACCATTCTAAGATTTTCGACAAAAATATGTTTTGTTTCCGTATTCAAATCTGCACCGACTGCTTTGACAGCGTAGAATTGAGCGTTTTCAAAGTCCATTCTTTTCAAAAAGTATTTCGATATCTGGAACGATACATAGGACAACTCATAATCCCGTACATCAATTTTTTTCTTTAGTCCTATTAAGAAAGCCGAGATGTCCTGGTGTATATTTTCTGCAATCCGAATCATTTCCGGAATGTTAAAATACTTAATTTCTTTCTCATTAAGATGAATCAGTTTGTACAACTTTAGTGAATCGGGTGAATTGAGAAATGCTTTAAGAGTATCCATTCCGAGCTGAAGCAATGACTTGCGAAGCAAAACTTCGTTTGTATATTCAATATGAGGGTTTTGGCTGAGAAGTGAATCGTATTCCGCCGAAGCATCGTTGAGATTATCTTTTTCGACAAACAAATCCCCCAAAGTTAATTCAAGAATAAAATAGTTCTGATCTGTCTTAAACTTACTAATTTCATTTTTCAAATACGCCGTAGCTTCGTCATATTTTTTTAGTTTCGATAGTGTTCGAACTATCCCGATTAGAGCATTGTAGGATTCCGAATAACCATAGATGTTCTTAAACAATCCGAGTGCATCGTTAAGTTTTTCCTCTTGAAAAAATTTCGAAGCTTCGCGCATCTGAGAAGCTGCGAAGCGAGGACAGTATTTCTTAAAAATCGTTTTACCGCCAAAGTAAAGTTGCGCTTTATACCGGTTGAAATCGATTTGATAATTCTTTATAAATTCAAGATACTCTTCCGAAAGCCTGTTTATGTCCTTACCGTAGAATTTGTCAAAATCTGTTTCATGATAAAGATGTTTGATAGTCTCAACTCCAAATTTATCGATTAAGTATTTTATGAACGAGCCGGCATAGATATACGAGATCGAAGAAGTGTGTGCAAAGAAATTTATTCCACTAAATAAAGCCGGTATAGAAATCCTATAACCGCTCTGCCATGCAAGTTTAGCGAGGTAGTGAACAGGTAAGCCGTCATAATTATCGTCGATTGCAACAGCTAATCCTTCAATCATTGCCGAGTTGAAATTATCTGCTATTTTTAGAAGCGTTGTCCCAAAATTTGAAGCGACTACATGAACGAGTTCGTGTTTCAAAGTCTCTTCATAACTCCCGTTGTTTAAATAAATTTGTTTCAACCATGGCTTTGCAATGTTTGCATTTCCGGCGCCAATTAATTCCTGCTTTTGCTTCTTATCTTGAAACACATATGAATCGATTTTTTGTTTAAACTGAATATTGAGTTCGCTGCTAATCCGATCCAAATAGTATTCTTGTAATAACGCGGCATATTTTGTGTCGTTTGTAAAAAGAGCACCCTTACTAAAATGAATAACGAAATCGTCAGTTGATACAAAATTGTAGAGATGATTGTTTAACGATTTTTTGTCAGTCGAAAATTGCAATAGTGGCTTAAACCAATAAAAAGTCAATGCAACAGAAACAATGATCAACAATGAAAACGTTTTTGTAATTATTTTTTTTTGTTGCACTAATTGAGCCAAATACACAAGCATTACTATTAACGATATATTAAAAATTCGGTATGCAACTAACAGCCTGTCGATTTTTATGTTGTCATCATATATGGTTCCCGGGAAATAGCCGATTATAGGATTGTAGAAGTACACTTGCGGATTAAAGAAAAGTTCGCTTAGAGGTAAACAGAGTAAAATTATAAAGCTTATAATAAAAAACAGGTAACTGTATTTTCGTGATAATGCAAATAAGTAGTATGCCAATGCGATACCTAATAGATAAGCCGGCACAGTAATTATAAAATAAAAAAGTATTCCTTGAGACAAAGGACATTTTGAAAAAAAAACTGAAGAAAGTAACCCTATTATAAACGGGAATAAAACAAAAGCAAGTATAAGGTTTCTGTTAAGATTCCAAAAATAAAGTGGTTTTAACCCGTCTTGACCAAATTTACGTAATGCATAAAGCGTGAACAATCCACCCACAAAGCATAGAACGATTGCGTTAATTATCGAGAACTCGTAGCCAAGTATACCGGCTAACGGTAATTTTATAAGAATAAGGTTAGTAAGAATTAAAATAATTAATAGAACCAGCGGCTGTGTAATACGAAAAGATTTAAAAAATATTTTCAAACTAATATTCCGTAGTTATTACTCTATCAATATCAGCGCCTAAGATTTTTAATTTCTCTTCAATTCTTTGGTATCCTCTATCTATGTGATAGATTCTTAAAATCTCGGTAGTGCCGGTGGCTGCTAATCCTGCTAAAACAAGCGATGCACTTGCACGCAAGTCTGTAGACATAACTTTAGCGCCTTTAAGTGAAGGTACTCCTGTAACTATTGCACTGTTGTTGAAAACCTCGATATTTGCTCCTAAGCGATTCAGTTCCGGTACGTGGCTAAACCGGTCATGATAAATAGTATCAACAATTTTACTTGTGCCCATTGCAGTTGCCATGTACGCTGTCCATTGCGCCTGCATATCGGTTGGAAATCCAGGATATTCAGCCGTCATAATATCAATATTTTTGGGACAAAGCTCTGAAGCATCTATAATAATTAATTTTTTATTATACAACAGATTAGCCCCGCTTTCTTCTAGTTTAATAAGGATAAATTTAATATGCTCGTGATTTCTATAATCAATTTCAATCTTACTTCTCGTAATAGCTCCTGCAACAAGAATAGTTGCCGCTTCAATTCTATCGTCTATATTTACAATTTGAGCAGGGTGAAGATCATTCACTCCTTCAATCTCAAGGGAGGTTGTACCGATACCATTTATTTTTGCTCCCATCCTTACAAGATATTCAACAAGCAAAGAGATTTCCGGCTCAATCGCTGCATTGGATATTAAAGTAGTACCGTTTGCCAAACACGCAGCCATCAAAGCATTTCCGGTAGCACCTACAGAGGAAATATCAAAATGAATCTTCGCACCATGCAATCTGCTGGCTTCGGCAATAATGTATCCTTCTTCTATTCGAATCTCAGAACCGAGTTTCTTCATAGCATCCAGGTGCAGATTTATAGGTCTGGGACCCCAGGCACACCCGCCGGGCAAAGAAACTTTTGCATAGCCAAATCTTGCAAGCAAAGGTCCAAGAACATACACGGAAGCTCTCATCTTTTTCACGTGCTCGTAAGGCGCAGTTTGATTCTTAACATCGGATGTATCCAAAGTTAAAGTATGATTTGCAAAATCAGACTGAACTCCAAGGTAACTTAACAGCTTGATCATTGTGTAGATATCGTTAACCTCTGGAATATTATCAAGTTGATTTTCCCCCGCATTCAGAAGAGTTGCCGGCATTAAGACTAATGCCGAATTCTTTGCGCCGCTTATCTGAACCCGGCCATGTAATTTTTTACCACCATGAATTACAAACTTTTCCAATATTTTTCCAAATCAATAAATTTTAAACATCATTCCATTTATGCCAACAATAAATATTCTGCCAGTAGGATCGACAGCAAGAGCATTCATGTTAGAAAATATTTGCGAATCAACCAGGTTCCAGCTTTCCCCTTTGTTTTTGGATACAAGTATGATTCCTTTGCCGCCTATTATAATTGCATCGTCCTCGGAAATAAATTTAACTTTCTGTAATCCGTTACTCATTTTCATTTCCTCTTTTTCCCAGGAATCGCCGTAATTTTTTGTCCATAAAACTGTACCGTTTCCGCCAACAATCAAACCATATCCATTAGCATTGACGTCGATTGATTTCAAATAATTATCCGTAGGAAATGCATTTAACTTTGTCCAAATATTTCCTCCGTCGGAAGTTGATAACATTGTTCCGTTCCAACCAACAGCCACGCCACGTTTGGAATCGAAAAAGGCAAGGTCAAATATAACTTCATTTGTGGCGGTAGATACTTTTGTCCAGTTAATTCCACCGTTTTGAGTTCTCAAAATCAATCCCTTATTGCCTGTAATAAATCCCATTTTGTCATTGATGAATTTTATTCTAAAGAAAGTATACCCTTTTTCTATTGGAACAAGTACTAATGAATCCAGATTATTAGTACTAAGATAAACAGAAGATGAATCGCCAACAACCAGTGCTTTCCCGCCTGCAAAAAGAGATACATCGCTCAATACAACAGGGCGGCTAAAGTGATTACTCTTCCATGTTGCTGCATTATCTTGAGATGTAAGAATAGTTCCGCTGTCGCCTACGGCAACTGCAAATTTATTATTGACAATAGCAATGGAATTTAAATTTCTTAATGTACCGGTTTCAACTTTTGTTATCTGACTGAATTTATACTTACTTTCATTCGTAGAAAAAAGTTGCTGTATGCTGTACTTCTTGAACTTGTCGAGTTCATTCGAGGTAATCAAAGCATTCACCTGTACGTAAACAAAATATGAAAGTCCAACAAGAAAAAGTGTAAATCCGGCAAATGCACTGATCGACATGACTTTATATTTTTTAGATCTCGGTTCGGTTTTCTTAAAATAACTGGTATATAATTTTGCAACGTGTTTATCCAGCTCTTGCACATCGTGATACATCTCCTCACAAGAACTGTAACGGTTTAAGGGACTTTTTTCTAAAGCTTTCAAAACAATCTTATCAACTTGTTCTGGAATTGAAGTCATCTTCAATGAAATTTTTGTCGGGGCTTTCTTAAGGTGACCATCCATAACTTCGTATTCGCTGGTATAATCGAACGGCGGTTGGCCAACGATCATCTCATATACGGTACAACCAATTGAATATATATCACTTCTATTGGTTACCTCTTGCCCTTTTACCTGTTCCGGGCTCATATAAAAAACAGTTCCAATTTTGGAGCCGGTTTTCGTAACACTGTTGTCGTATAGTGATTTCGAAATACCGAAGTCCATTATTTTGGTAATGCCTTCTTTGTTCAAAATTATGTTGGAAGGTTTTATATCTCTGTGAACAAATCCTTTGGAATGAGCATACCCCATTCCTAAGAGCAATTGTTTGAGAATATAAATTACATCGTATAGATTGAAGCGCCCCTGACGATCTATTACTTTTTCAAGACTTTCACCTTCAACATATTCCATCACAATTCCTAAAAGGTTCGAGTATTCGATGAGTCCGTAAACTGTGACAATGTTCGGATGAGACAACTTTGCCTGATTCTTTGCCTCTCGCTTAAATCGTTCGATGAAACGTTCTTTATTGTGTGCACTGGCATTTAACATCTTGATAGCTACATATCGGTCGAGTTTTGTATCGTAAGCTTTATATACAATTCCCATTCCGCCTCTGCCAAGCACCGAAACAATTCTGTAATTGTCGATTATCTTTCCTATTAAGTCTTCCACCTAAATCCGAATAATTTTTGTTTTTAATATAAGAAATTCCCTCTCTTCAAATCATGAACAGTCTAAAGATTTATGAAAGATACTCTATTTTTGATTTTTCTCGCTTCTTTAATTAATTTTGCAAGCCATTTGCGAGAGTGGCGGAATTGGCAGACGCGCTAGACTTAGGATCTAGTACCCTAAAGGTGTGGGGGTTCGAGTCCCCCCTCTCGCACATTAAGCTACTTTTTCAATTTATTTTATGAGGTTTGTTTGGAAATTAAGATAAACGAATTAACAAATTCGCAGCAAGAGGTAGAAGTTAACCTACTATACAACGAGATTATTTCCGAAATCGAAAAAGCTTACTCGGAAGAAAGAAAATCAATTGCAATAGATGGTTTCAGAAAGGGCAAAGCACCGATGTCTATGATCAAGAAACTTTATGGTGAAGCAATTGAGTACAAAGCAAGCGAAAAGATTGCAAATAAAAAATTCTGGGATGTAGTTGATGAAAATAACTTAAAACCTGTTAGCACCCCTCAAATGACCGATATTGATTTTGTACCGGGTACAAAACTTTCCTTCAAGGTGAAGTATGAAATCAAACCAAAATTAGAATTGAAAAATTATAAGAACCTTGAAATTGAAAAACCAATTTTTAAAATAAAAGACGATGACATTGAAAAAGAAATAAACTATTTGTTAAAACCTCATTTCAAATTCGAGGAAGCAGATCAGGTGATCGATAAGCTTTTCAGAATAACTGTAAACTTACAGAGAATAGACTCACAAGGCGTTCCCATGATCGGTTCAAGAAACGAAAATATGCAGATAGACTTGAGCGATGAAAAAGTAAATATTCAAATTGTTGACAACGCTCAGAATAAGAAGGTCGGTGATTCGTTCAACTTCTCTTTTGTGGATGAACATCACCATGGCGAAGAGCTGCACAGAGAAGAATTTACCTATACAGCTGAAATTACCATGATAGAAAAAATAGTAAAACCGGAGCTTACGGAAGAACTCATTAAGAAGTTATCGGCGAACAAAGCTTCAACTCTTGATGAACTAAAATCCATGCTTTATAAAAATTTTGAAGAATATTACAAGAAACAATCGGAAGAGATTGTAAATAACAATCTGCTTGGCACCGTAGTTAAAAATAACGACTTCATCCCGCCTCAGGGGTATGTATCATCAATACACAGACGTTTAGTTGATTTGGAGAGAGAAAACTCTAAACGATATAAAACACCTCATTTCGATGAAGATGCGGTTACCGGGTACTACAAGCCAAGAGCCGAATGGAATGCGAAATGGCAAATCATTCTTGAAAATATAGCTGCAGCAGAGAATATAAAAGTGGAAAATTCTGAACTTGAAGAGCTCGCAAAAGAGGAAGCGGATAAAACCGGAATTTCAGCAGCTAAGTTGGTAAAATACTACAAGGACACGAATCGCTCTGAAATGTTGTTAGAGGAAAAGGTAGTCAAATTCCTTAAGGAGAATGCAAAAATTAAGGAGGTTGACGCAGAGGAAAAATCGAAAGAGAAAAAGGAAAGACACAATGAAGCATAATATTCTTACAGAAGCACAATTAACAAAAAAATATGAAATTTACAACCAGCTTGTTCCTTATGTAATTGAACAGACAGGGCGCGGCGAACGCGGAATGGATATTTTTTCCCGCCTCCTTCGAGAACGAATTATTTTTCTTGGAATGGCCATAGACGATCACGTTGCCAGCCTTACAATTGCTCAGTTACTTTTTCTTGAAGCAGAAGATCCCGAAAAAGATATTAATCTTTATATTAATTCTCCGGGTGGAAGTGTCTCTGCTGGTTTGGCAATCTACGATACTATGAGATATATACGTTCCAAAGTTTCCACAATTTGTGTTGGATTAGCTGCAAGCATGGGCGCGGTTCTGCTTGCAGGCGGCGAAGCTGGAAAGCGAACTTCTCTTCCTCATTCCAAAATTATGATTCATCAACCGTGGGTCGGCGGTTTACAGGGGCAAACAACAGACATTGAAATTCACGCAAAAGAAATGATTAAAACGCGGGATACTATCTACAGCATACTGGCTGAACACACGGGCAAATCTTTCGAGCAGATAGCAAAAGATTGCGATAGAGATTACTTTTTAACTGCAGATGAAGCTAAAGAATACAAACTTATTGACAATATTTTGGTGCACAGAGCAAGTCTAAACAACAACAAAAAATAAGCAAGCAGCTTCTAAAAAGGGGCACTTAACATGTCCCTTTTTTATTTTAAACAATTAAGTCGTTAAAATTTTAGTGGAGAACAAAAAAGTGAAAAGACCGCTATTTGTCTTGCTGCTAACATTCATTTTATCACCGCAAATTCTTTCGCAAGAAAAATTATTTACTATTGAAGATGTAGCCTTAAATGCTTACCAGAAATTCGCACCTAAAAACCTGAGACAACTAAGCTGGCTTCCAAATAAAGAAAGTTTTGTTTGGGTTGCAGGCACCGGAGAAAATTCGTCACTGCTTACATCTTCCGTTAAGAGACCCGAAGTTGACTCTCTGCTTAAATTGAGTGAACTGAATTTAAGGATGAAGAAAGACGGTAATAAAACTTTGAAAAATTTTCCAAATATTACATGGGCTTCTTTAGATAAATTTTATTTCTGGAACGGACAGGAATACTTTTCTTTTAATTACAAAACAAAGACACTGTCACAAATATATTCGCTGCCGGAAACCGTGCAGAATATTGAAGTATCGCCGAACAACAGGCAAGTTGCTTATACTATACAGAATAATTTATTCGTTAAGTTAGATGGCAATAAGGAAACACAAATTTCGTTTGATAAAGATACAAACATCGTAAACGGTCAGGCGGTGCATAGAAATGAGTTTGGCATTAACAAAGGAATATTTTGGTCGCCGAATAACAATTATATTGCCTTTTACCGTATGGATCAAACAATGGTTACCGATTATCCGTTGGTTGACATCAACTACACTCCCGCGCATTTGAAAAATATTAAGTACCCCATGGCGGGACAAACAAGCCACCATGTTACGATTGGCATCTATAATATTAAGACCGGTCAAACAACGTGGCTGAAAACCGGTGAACCGCTCGATCAGTATTTAGCCAGTTTAACGTGGTCGCCCGATGAAAAATATTTCTACGTTGCACATTTGAATCGCGACCAAAACCAGCTTGAGCTGAAAAAATATGATGTTACAACCGGCAAAGTTGTGAAGACCCTGTTTGAAGAAAAAAATGAGAAATATGTTGAACCGTTAAATCCGCTTTTCTTCCTTCCAAAATCAAACGACAAATTCTTATGGCTTTCGCAAAGAGACGGTTACAATCATTTATATTTGTACGACACAGATGGTCAACTGCTTAAACAGATAACAAGCGGTAGATGGGTGATTTTAGATTTTGATGGTTTCGACAAAGAAGGTAAAAACATTTTCATCGCTTCTACGAAAGAGAGTCCGTTGAACCGCGACTACTACCGTGTTAATATCGAAAACGGAAAGATGACCAGGCTTACATCGGAGTACGGATTGCACAATGTACTGGCAAGTTCTAATAGCGAGTACTTTATAGATTCCTATAACAATGTTTCAACTCCCCGCATTATAAACCTGCTGGATAAAAATGGCAAACTTGTTCGAAATCTTTTGACTGCGGAAGATCCTCTCAAAGACTACAGGATTGGCAAAACAAAAATATTCACTATCAAAAATGATGAAGGAACATATTTATACTGCCGCATGATCACACCTGCCAATTTTGATTCGACAAAAAAATATCCGGTAATTGTTTACGTTTACGGCGGACCCCACGATCAAGAAGTTAGAAATATTTTCGGTTCGAGCAGATATTATTTGTGGTTCTACTTAATGGCTCAAAAAGGTTTTATTATTTTCACATTAGATAATAGAGGCTCTGCTAACCGCGGATTAGAATTTGAACAGGCAACATTCCAACATCTCGGCACTATCGAAGTAAAAGATCAGATGACAGGCGTGAATTATTTGAAGTCGCTTCCATATATCGACTCAAATCGGTTCGGAGTTTTCGGCTGGAGTTACGGCGGATTTATGACAACGTCTTTAATGCTCAAGACCAACGGCGCTTTCAAAGTTGGAGTTGGAGGCGGTGCTGTGATAGATTGGAAATACTACGAAGTTATGTACACCGAACGTTACATGGATACACCTCAAACAAATCCTGAAGGTTATAAAGAATCCAGTTTGCTCAATTACGTTGAAAATCTAAACGGAAGACTTCTACTTGTTCATGGAACAAGCGACCCAACTGTTGTCTGGCAAAACACACTTGCTTTTGCAAAGAAATGTGCCGACTTGAACAAATCTTTGGATTACTATCCATATGTTGGTCATCAACACGGTGTAGCTGGTGTAGATGCTCTTCATCTGTACAATAAGATTACGGACTACTTTCTTGATAACTTATAACGGTATATGAGACCGGCGGTGATTATCTGCGCCTTGCCAGTTTCAACTCTTTAATAAAATTATTATAATTACAAGCAAATTATACATATTAAGCATCTGAAAACTATAAGAGAAAAAAATTGATAGGGGCTAAGTTAGACTTCCTCAGCCGGTTAAATGAACTTGCAGAATACGCACGCGCGGGCGACGATTTTTTCCCGGATGAACTCTGCAATTTTCTTGTTAACGAATTTGATTTGCAAGCAGTTATTCTCTTTGGCGTTAGCAGCAATAACCTTTTGAATGTCACTGGCAGATCGAATACAGCACGAAAAAATTTTCAGCACGGCGTTTCTCCAAACTGCAAGGTTTGCAAAAATCTCAACCAAAATATTGATCTTAAATTAGAAATTGATCCCAAC
>CAZQQC010000018.1:13135-34661 GCA_964595365.1 uncultured Melioribacter sp. | reverse complement strand
CTTGTACGGTGATTGGTTTACAACTAGATGTAGACTTCTGGAAACAAGTTGAAAGATCCTGCGGCAAGGTTTTTTTATTTGAGTATCCACAAAGACATCATTAACTGCTACAGAAACTCTTTCGTCCCGAAGTTCATTATTTTTGTCTTCGCCATTGTTAATGCCGATGAACTTCTATTTTTTATGTGTAAATGACCGTTGCAATTAGAATATAGACTATTTATATTTTGTCTAAATAATAATAAGCATTGGATTCGGTAGCGATGACAAGCGTTGTAATAGCTGACCCGGCTTATTTAGTTAGAGAAGGGTTCAAAACAATAATAGAAAAATCCGAAAAAGTTTCTTTAATAGGAGAGATCACAAAGAAAGAAGAATTTTACACTAAAGTTGAGTCTCTAAAACCCGATATATTAGTTATCGATGCCAACACGGTTGATTTTGTTGATACAGAGGAATTAAGCAGGGTGAGCGGTTTATCACCTTCAACAAGAATACTTGTTATATCGGACCTTCATAAAAAAGAGAACATCTTAAAAATAATAAACAACGGTGCGCTTGGTTATTTGACTAAAGGGTGTTGCAAAGACGAGATATTAAATGCCTTAGAGTCCGTATCCAAAGGAGAAAAATTTTTTTGCAGTAAAATTCTCGATATCATCCTTGAAAAAAAGTATGATGTATCAAAAAACATTTCTGAATTAACAGATAGAGAAATTGAAATAATTAGACTGATTACCGAAAAATATTCTAACCAGGAGATAGCAGAAAAATTATTTATCAGCATTCACACAGTATATACACACCGCAAAAACATAATGAAAAAACTCAAACTAAAATCACCGGTCGAACTAATCTTATACGCCATTGATTCCGGCATAATTCCCTCTTGACAAAAATTGGTATAGAAAATACCCAATCATATTGCTGAATTTTACCTAAAGCAGTGTATTGTGAAAACAGCCAATGCACTATAAATTTCTTGCTTAGATTAAGTCTTAATAAGAATAATTTTACAAGAGATGACCCGTAAAAATTTTGCTCGTACAGTACTGCTGTTTTTTTTTGCCGTCTTTATTGTGAATGCACAACAAAAATCAATCTTATCCGGAATTATTTTAGATGAAGATAAAAACCCTATCCCTTATGCAAATATAATAGTTGAAAGAACACGTACTGGAATATCATCAAACGAAGAAGGAAAATTTAAAATTCAAAATCTTATCACCGGACAGTATACTATTACAGTTTCTTCAATAGGATATGAAACTCAAAAAAGAACAATAAACGTCAACAATGATAGAATAATAGAGCTAAAAATTGTTCTCAGAAAGAAAAATATAGACATAAACCCTATAGTTATCACTGGAACATATACCAACAAAAATTTACTTGACTCCCCTGTTAAAACAGATGTGATTCGGGGATCTGAAATAAAGAATTCTGCTTTTACTAGATTGGATCAAGCGCTCTTTGAGCAACCGGGTATTATTGTAATTGATGAACCCTGGGGCAAAGGGATTCAGATGCAAGGGCTAGATCCGGATTACAGCCTTGTTCTTATTGACGGGGAGCCTTTAATTGGAAGATCTGCAGGAACACTTAATCTTTCAAGATTTTCGGTATCAAACTTAAAACAGATTGAAATTGTAAAAGGGCCCTCATCTTCACTTTACGGTAGTGAAGCACTTGCCGGAGTAATAAATCTAATTACAGAAACATCTAAATCTCCTTATGAATTAAAATTTCAGTCATTCTATAAGACAAACAACACAATTGATTTCCTGGGAAATTTATCGCTTGTGAAAGAAGATCCTTTTGAAAGAGATGATAATTTAAACGTATCATTATTTTTCGATCGCTTAAGTTCGGATGGCTATAAACTTAGACCGGCTTCCCCTTCTTTAACAGCACCAAAGTTTTACAACTATACTTTTTCCCCACAAATAAAATACAGATTTAATGATTCTTCTTTACTTAAGCTCGTAAGCAGAATTTTTGCCCAGAAGCAAAATAACACACAGCAAATTACAAATGAAAATGCCGGTGGAAGCGGGACAACAAAAAATCCTGAACTGGCAAACAGCGTTGATAAACTTACCGACTGGAATAACAGCTTATCATTAGAACACAGGTTCACCTCTTCGGTTAAATCTCAAATCAGATTATACCTTTCAAGGTATTTCACCGATTCCCGAACCACTCTTCAAGATAACGGAAGTATCAATGAGCAGAGCACGTTCGATCAATATTTATATAAAGGCGAAGTAAAGAATGATTTTATACTCGACGACAAAAATTATATGGTAGCCGGCATGGGATATTTTCTTGAATCGGTTAAGGCAGATAGGATTTACTCGGGTAAAAAAACTGCTAGTTCATATTACCTTTTTGTTCAGGAGGAATGGCTTCCAAATGAAACATTTGATTTTGTAATTGGTGCCCGTTTGGATAATCATAGTGAATATGCTTCGAGATTGAGTCCGAAATTTTCGGCATTAGTAAAACCTTTCGACTTTCTTAAAATAAGAGCTTCGATAGGAAGCGGTTTTAAGGCACCAACACTTCAACAGCTTTATCTTGATTTTACTAATGCTCAGAATGGATATAGCGTTTTCGGATCTTCTAATATTCAGCAGTCTTTCGAATATCTCCGGCAACAAGGTCAAATACAGAAAATATTAATCGACCCGAACACAATACAAAAAATCAGTGCAGAGAATTCTGTTGGCTTTAATTTTGGCATTGAACTTACCCCACTAAACTTTATTAATGCTTCCATAAATCTTTTTAGAAATAACGTTAGGGATATGATTGAAGCAGGTCCGATTGCAGTTAAGACGAACGGACAGAATGTTTTCACTTACTTCAATCTGAATAAAATATATACTCGGGGAATCGAAACCTCATTAACACTTATTCCTTTCAAAGAATTTTCTTTGTCGGTCAGTTATCAATTTCTGGAAGCAATTGACGAAAATATTCTTGCCAAGATAAAAAATGGTGAAATCTCAAAAGCCGGAACAACCGGAAGAATAAGGTTGGTTCAGGAATCAGAATACGGTGGACTCTTCAATCGTTCAAAACATTCGGGCACTGTGAAGATAGATTATAAAAACAAAGATTGGGGATTGTTTGTAAATCTTAGAGGAATTATCCGCGGCAAATACGGCTTTGGAGATTCGAATGGCAACGGCATTTTAGATGATAAAAGTGAATACATCCCCGGCTACGCCATCTGGAATTTTACAATAACTAGACAGGTCGTAGATAGTTTGAATATCCAGTTTGGAATGGAAAACGTTTTTGATAAAACAAATCCGGAATTTATTCCTTCATTGCCGGGAAGAATTATTTACGGCGGAATACAGTTTTCAATGTATTAATTATAAACAAATTAAAAGGAGCAGTATTGAATGAAAAAAATTATTAAAAATCTCGCTTGTAGATCCCTGTGTAAGTCCGACGAAGTCGAGATCTTATCAGTTATAATGTCGTACGTAAACCCGATAGTATTTTTATTTCTAATTGCTGTAGGATTTTTAGGGTGTAAAGAAAACAACATAGTTGAGCCGCCATTAAAAGAATCTTCGGCAGCACATACAATTTATAACGTTCCTGCCGATACAGGAAACCTTAATAAAGCAACATACTTCAGATTCAGTGACAGCACAATAGTAACAGAAAGCAGCATCGCTACAACAAATTGGGATATTGCTTTCAAAAGCACTACAATTTTTACAAATAGTGGAATTAGTGGTTCGGGTCAAGGCGGCGCCATAGTTTTGAAGAATGTTAATTTTTCTGATGTAACCGAAGCTCCATCGAACGGCTACAATATTGATTCCACGGGTGCACCGGCTATTCCGGTAGGTTCCGGAAAAGGATGGTATAATTATTCCGGTCCCCCGAAGTACCTTATAACTCCAATACCCGGCGTTATTTTAGTAATTAGAACAGGCGGCGGTAAGTATGCCAAAGTACAAATACTAAGTTATTATAAAAATGCACCACAAGCCCCGACCGGCTCCGAGCCGCCAAGGTATTATTCTTTCAAATATTTTTACCAGCCGGATGGTTCAAAAAATCTGAAATAGCATAATTAAAGAATAAGTCGACCAACTCACCTTACACAAGGTTGATCAACAATGAAAAAATATAATTGTAAAACGAGCATTTTCTCTAAAGCATCAAAAATTTGTTTGTTAAAACCAAACCTTGCGTAACATCAGTTAACCAATTAATAGATGATAAAGGATTGGAAATGAAAACACAAAATTTTCTCCGTCTTAAGAACGGTGGACAAGTAATAATCATTTTAATAAATTTAATTATATTTAGTTATTCTGTAAAAGCACAAAATAAAATCGGTGTTCTTGTTCTTGCACACGGCGGTAATGAGAAATGGAATCAAACGGTCAATGAAACTGTTGAACCACTAAAGAAAAATTTTGAGGTTGAAGTTGCATTCGGAATGGCAGATCCAAATACAATGCAAACAGGAATAAATAATTTAGAAAGCAGGGGTGTCGATAAAATTATTGTGGTTCCATTACTTATTTCTTCCTTCAGCCCGATTATAAGACAAAATGAATATCTGCTTGGTTTAAGAAAAGAGCCGGCAGGTGGACTAACAATTATGGAGCCTTCCGCAGGAAATCATTCACAGACGAACAATTCATTATCGGGTATGAATCAGAACAGTTCCCATAATCCGGCAGGTAATCACACGGATTACGCACAATACAATAATATGAACAATATCGGTCAAAATGTTGAATCAAAACCACTCAATTTCAAGTCGAAGATTTTTTTTGCCGGAGCACTCGATGATCATCCATTGGTAACTGAAATAATTGCCGGAAGAATTAAGGAGTTAAGCAGATCTCCGAAAAATGAAACAGTAATTTTAGTTGCACACGGTCCCAACGATGAAAACGATAACAAGAACTGGGTAAAAACAATGGAGAATATTTCCGATCAACTAAGAAAAGAATTCGAAGGTGAAAAAAGTTTTAGAAATATTTTTTGTACTACCGTACGCGACGATGCACCAAAAGAAATTTACGAGACAGCCAAAGAAAATTTAAGAAGCCTTGTAAGACAGGCATCTAAAGACGGCAAAGTAATTGTAATCCCACTATTATTGTCGCAGGGCGGAATCGAGGAAGGAATTGTAAAACGATTGGAAGGATTGAATTATATCTGGAACGGTAAAACTTTACTGCCGGATACAAACATAACTAAATTCATCCGGCTCTCGGTTGAAAAAGCAATGACAGAATAAAACGAAGCAATAATAAAACCATTAAATTAACGGAGAGAACTGGACTGGAATTAACTTACCGGTACATTACTCATTTTCATTAAACATACAAATAGCAAATAGGAATTCATCATGTACGGATTCATTCTATTATTTCACGTTTTGGGGGCAACAATATGGACGGGCGGACATCTGGTTTTAACATTGAGCATTTTACCAAAGGTAATAAAGAAAAAAGATCCGGAAGAACTTTTGAAATTCGAACCCGGTTACGAAAAAATAGGTATACCTGCACTTATTGTTCAGGTTGTTACGGGATTATGGTTAGCCCATAATATGATGCCGCAAATTAATGAGTGGATAAATCTGACTAATCCGGTCTCCCGCTTAATATTCCTTAAGATTTCTCTTTTGCTTATCACTGTTTTATTTGCAGCGGATGCCCGGTTAAGAGTATTTCCGAAATTGACTCAAAATAATCTACGCTCTCTTTCGCTACATATTATTTTTGTTACTATCGTTTCCGTTCTTTTTGTAATTGTTGGTGTTTCGTTTAGAACCGGGCTTTTGTATTGAAATTTTCACACCGAAATCATTTAACTAATTTCGATATGGATTTAAATTCATCTGTACCGCAAACATTTAACATTTCAAACAGAATGGATTCAGTCAAAGTAATTTCGGCGTCGTTCTTTTCCATTCTTTCCAACGCCATTTTGTAATCAAACTTTCTTCTCGAAGAAACTGCATCGGATGCAACATGAACTTGAAAACGGTTTGCGACCAAATCAAGTACTGTCTGCATTACGCAAACATGACTCTCGATACCGCAGACAACAAATTGTTCCACATTTAGAGATTTTAGTTTATCAAAAAGATTGCCGGCACCGTAACAACTGAAACTTATTTTTTGGATTGCTTCGGCATTTCCGAGAGCAGTTTTAATTTTCGATTCAGTCGGTCCCAACCCTTTCGGATATTGTTCGGTGAAAAAGATCGGAACATTCAGAATTTTAAAACCGTTTACCAGTTTCAAAGCGTTTTCTACAACACGTTCATGTTCAAAAATAACAGGCAGGATTTTTTCCTGTATATCAATTATCAAAAGCGCGGCTTTTTCCCTTTGCAATATTTTGGGGTGTCGGTTCATCATTAATTGTTCTAATGCTATATTATTCTATTGTTAAATGATTATACTCTGCGTTCTTCGTTCATCATTCTACACTCAATAAAGCGGGTTCATTCCATACTTGCCGCAGGCGTACATCATAAGTATAGATGCAAGATCGATCGCCGCTCTTTTCTCATCGTCTTCTGCTACCACGAGATCGTACACTTCGGCAACAAGCTTCATGTTCGATAATATTTTTTTCAATTCGGAAAAAGTCGGTTCGCCGTGCCAGTTGGCAACACGTTTAATCAAATTCTGTTCGTTGCGCCTCAGCAATTCAGAAAATGTTATGATGTTCGAACTCAGTTTTGTTCTGGGTTTACAAATAGTGATCAAATCGTTTGTGTACTGGTCCCACTTCCTGGCAAGATCTTCATACTTGTCGTACATCAACCCTTTTGCCTTATCCAGAGTAAATTTTGCCCGAGTGAGAGTTTTAAATTTCGGAATAAGAGCATAGCCATCGTAACTCTTTATTCCTGTTCCATTTTCTACGTACTTCCATTTTCTCAAAAGTTGACTTGTGGTTTGTATATCAACAACTTTATCGAGTTCGCTATCAATTACAACAAACTTTCCCTGCTGATAATTTACAACCGTGCACCAATGTTCCCAATCCTTCACACTTAGAATGCAAGGATGACCTTTCTTCAGCTCGTTCATCAGCATACGTCGCGCATCATCGGGATTACTTGATTGAAAATGTTTCAGTTTGCATTGAAATCGACGCGCTGCGCGCGATAACCCGATTTCGTCTGTGCCTGCCCACCATGTACTACCGGCAATTATCCCGATCTGATCTTCATCTTTAAAAATGCCGAGCATCACCAGAGCATACTTCAGAGCAAACGGCCCGCACTGATACTTATTTGGTTGAGGATAAAAACTCATCGGGAGAAATTCTCATTCATCGTAATTGCCCGCAAAAATAACAAAACTTTTGATATGCAAAACATTTTTGTTTACTTTGCAAAAAAAATTGAGTGAAATGAAAGTCGCAATTGTCTTTAACGAGACAAGCCCCGAACAATACAAAAGAAAAACGAGGCGGATGAAAAATCCGGATTTCAAGCCTGTTTTCAGCCTTGAGGAAAATAACCCATTATTCGAATTTGAAGCAATGGCAAAAGCTTTAAGAAAATATAACTATGAAGCCTACACGCTTAATATTATGGATAATCTTAACGCCTTCATAAAAGATTACGAGAAGAACAAACCGGATGTGGTTTTCAATTTAGTAGAACTGTATAAAGACCAGCCCCGTCTTGAAATGAGTTTCACCGGTATTATGGAATTACTGAACATAGCATACACCGGCGCGCCCCCTCTTGCATTGGGAACATGCCAGAATAAAACTTTAACAAAAAGAATTTTAAGTTCGCTTGGAATACGAACGCCGCGTTATAAAATAATAAAGACAATGGATCGTTCCTTTCGATTGGGTTTGCACTACCCGTTAATTGTAAAGCCGGCTCTTGAAGACGCGAGTGTTGGAATAGATAACGATGCGATTGTTTATAACGTAGAGGCGTTAAAGAAACGCGTTGAATACGTTTTCAATTCTTTTAATCAGCCGGCATTAGTGGAAGAATTTATATTGGGTCGCGAACTGAATGTTGCTGTCTTTGGAGATAAAAATCCTATTGTTCTTCCAATCAGCGAAATAGATTTTTCGCAGATGCCCGGGGATCTCCATCCGATCGTCAGTTTCCAGGCAAAATGGGATCCGGGGCATGTAGCGTATCATAAAACAATTCCTATTTGTCCGGCGCAGTTACCCGATAAAACCCGCATCGAAGCCGAGAAGCTTGCGTTAAGTTGTTTCCGTGCAGTTGGATGCCGGGATTATGCACGCGTTGATATGCGCCTTTCAAAAGCAGACAATAAACTTTATGTGTTGGAAGTTAATCCGAATCCGGATTTAACCGAGGATGCTGGATTCATGCGCTCGGCAACTCACGGCGGATATCCGTACAAAAAAACTTTGAAGATGATTGTAGATTTTGCTTACGAAAGAAAACACCCGGCAACCGGCAACTAACGTCATCAAGAATTTTCAGCAACTAACTTTTCCAGGATTGTTATCACATTTTTTAGATTTTTTGCTTCGTAATCCGGTTTGATACTGGAATCGCTAGCAAAAGGATAATCGGTTTTGCCGGTATAAACAAGGATTGTTGTTGCGCCCAACTCCGATGCACCGCGTATATCGGTCTCAAGATCATCACCAATCATTATAAACTTTTGGTCGGGCTCATATCCGAGCAGATGCAGCGCAGAACGAAAATAAAGCGGCGAAGGTTTTCCAATCACAACTGCATTTTTGCCGGAAGCATATTCGATAGCAGCGACAAACGGACCGGCGTCTAGAAGCATACCGTCTTCGGCTGTTTTCCAGTAACGGTTTTTTTGCATGGCAATCGGATCAGCGCCGGCTAAAACTTTTTTGAAAATTTCGTTGAGTGTTTTAAAATCCCAATTCTTTCCGTAATCGCCTATAATAATTGCTTCCGGATTTCGATCATCAATCATTCCTTCAAAAATAGATTTAACATTATCCGCACAATAAACCGAAACTTTTTTGTAATGCATTCTGCAATAGACCCCCGTTGCTTCCGAAGCAGTCATTACCGGTATTGCCAAATTAATTCCGTTCGACTCAAAAAAATTTTTCACATCAGCGGAAGTCGACAGCGTTGAGTTACTCAAAATGCATGCATCCAATTCCGACAACTCCAGGAATTCAAACAACTCTACTGTATAAGGCGCAATCTGTTTATCGAGCCGGAGAACTCCATCAAGATCGATCATCAACGGCAATTTCATGATTCGATTCCCTTCCGTGCAAGAATTCCATTTTGGTAGTAGTGTTTCACTTCTTGCATTTCGGTCACAAGGTCTGCACGATCAATAAGAGGCTGGGGGCAGTATCTTCCTGTAAGAATCAATTCGACATTCCGCGGTTTGAAATCGAGCAAAGGTAGAACATCTTCAACAGTAAGTAAACCAAAATGAATTGCAACGCAAACTTCATCCAGAATTATTATATCAAAATTACCGCTTAACATTTTCTCCGATGCTGTGCGGAGCGCTTGCCTGGCCTTTTTAATTTCTTCTTCCGGCGGAGGTTCGCGTTTCAAAACAAAATCATCTTTGCAGTACTGTTCAATTGTTATCCATCCGGAAAGATTTTTGAGACTATTCAATTCACTGTAAGGATATTCTTTCATAAATTGAATAATGAGAGATTTTAATCCTGCACCGGCAGATCGAACGGCTTGTCCAATTGCAGCCGTTGTTTTTCCCTTACCGTTGCCGGTATAGATCTGAACGAACCCGCTGTTCATAACGTTTTATTCAAATTACATTTTAACGATGCTTTTCTCAATTCAATTGTTTGAAGAATTTTAATTCTCTCTTGCTCGTTCAAATACTGCCAGCGGATTATTTCTTCAATCGTTCTAAAACAACCTTTGCAAAGATGAGTCGACGGATCCATAATACAATATTTGTTGCACGGACTTAGCCGTAACGTAGTTGTTTGCATCTGCAACTTACCTATTTTTATAGCGATAGCGTGTCGAATATAGTCTCCCCTTAGGAAAGATTCAAAAAGAAAAAGCATTAAAAATTTCGCATATAGAATCAACGGAAACTTTTGCAGGCAAATAACGGGGACTAATTACTGTCCGGTTGAGGAAGCATTGAGTGGCTGTAGGGTATTTAAGTAAACTCTATTACTTTGGCATAAGAAGTAATATCTCTCGTTCTGCGTCAGCCGCGGCAAAAGAGAAAAGAGATTGGAGAATATATGCCGGCTTTGCATACTTACTTATCAAAGAAGCCAATGACTCCGCCTCTAATTAATTCTAACCTGCGAACCATTTCATCTGTTGCTCTTTTGTTAATAGCTTTTACTGTAGGAAGAACCGGTTATTTAGAGTTCATTATTCGCGAAGCGGTTTATCTTTTATGATCTGCTGCCTTTTGAAAGATGCTTTTTTAGAAATAGTCTCAAATGATATCCAAGAATAAGTGAAACGAGTTTCTTTTATACAAAAAACTAAGGATTCTTTTCTTGGGTGTCTCCAAAAAAACGGTGCAACTAAAAGTATTGGTTGCGCCTGTTTCTCAAATAGATAGAAATATTTTTAATCTTTGCAGTTTTTATTTATTTTCTTTTTCCTAATTCACATAATGGTTACATATGATTTCAAAAATACACAGCATTAAAAAGCTATACTTTGCTTTTCACTTCTTCTTTGCCTTTAACATATTTATTTTTTCTCAAGGGACTGAATACAAACTAGAAGAAGTTGTAGTTACTGCCTCTAAAACTCCGGTTAGCTTTGCCCATCTTGCAAGAGCGGTTCTAGTAATCAATTCAGATGAAATAAAATCTTTGCCGGTGAACAATATTCAGGACGTTCTCAAATATTCCGGTTCGGTCGATCTGAGAACACGCGGTATTGAAGGCATTCAAGGAGATGCTGCTATCAGAGGCGGTTCTTTCGAACAAACATTGATCCTTATCAATGGCGTAAAAATCAGCGATCCTCAGACCGGGCATCATAATTTAAACATTCCGTTGCTGCTCGGTAATGTAGAACGGATCGAAATATTGAAAGGACAGGGCTCACGAATATTTGGACCGAATGCATTTGGCGGCGCTGTTAACTTTATTACCAAAAAAGGGAACGAATCTTTACTTTCTATCTCGGCACTTGGCGGCGAACGCAGTCTTTACGAAACTTCCTTCTCTGCCTCTTATCCATTTGGTATTCTTGGTAATACTTTCACTTTTTCGAAGAAAAAATCGGATGGATATAGATATAATACACAATTCGATATCACAAATTTTTCTCTCAACCAGTCTATTTCTTTTGGCAAGCAGGTAACTAATTTATTCTTCGGCTATGTTGATAAAAAATTTGGTGCAAATAGTTTTTACTCAAACTTATTCCCCGATCAATGGGAACGCACAACCACAAAAATTTTCACGGCTTCTTCCGATATTGAACTTGCAAGTTTAATTGTTTCTCCAAAATTATTCTGGCGGAGAAACGATGACGATTACCGGCTCGATAACAGGCGTCCGGATTGGTACCGTAACATTACCAAATCATATTCGTATGGCGCAGAACTTCTATCAACAATCAACACATCTGCAGGAACGGCATCAATCAGCGCCGAAATTGCAAACGAAGATTTAGCAAGCTCAAATCTTGGCTCGCATCAAAGGACGAAAGGCGGCGTTTCGGGGGAATTCAGTTTTAATTTATTCGAAAAATTATTTGTGTCGACCGGATTTTTTGTTTACAACTATTCATCCATCGGATGGAGATTTTGGCCCGGAATCGACGTTGCTTTTCAATTGAGTGACAATTCTAAAATTTTTGCTTCCACAGGAAAGGCTTTCCGGCTGCCTACATTTACCGAACTTTATTATGTTAGCCCGGCAAATATTGGCAACCCGAATCTCAAATATGAAGAAGTTATTAATTATGAATTAGGATTTTCTTTTTCACAAAAATTTTTTGATACAAATGTAAACGTATTTCTAAATGATGGGAAAAACTTGATTGATTGGGTGCGGTCATCGGTACAAGAGCCGTGGAAAGTTGAGAATGTTTCGAACCTTAAAACCATTGGTGTAGAATTCGGGTTTACCTTTTACCCGGAGAAAATTTTTAGCGAATCCCCTTTTAGAAAAGTCGGGTTACAGTATACTTATTTAAGTTCTGACCGCAAGACGGGTAATTATCAATCAAAATATCTTCTTGATTATCTAAGGCACCAACTGCTATTCAGCCTCTCGCATAGTTTGCCTTTTGGTATTCAGCAGAACTGGATTTTACGTTTTAAGGATAGAGAAAGTTTCCGTTCTTATTTTATTATAGATACTCAACTAACGAGCCGGGTAGAGAATTTTAATTTTTTCATTCGTGCTAATAATCTTTTCAACAAAACTTATCTGGATATTGCTGGAATACCCATGCCGGGCAGATGGATAAGTGTCGGGCTGGAGTTTACTTATTGATCCTCCTTACTCATGGTTTTATCTACAACGAAAAAATATAACCGTAAAACGAGTCTTCCCTCTAAAACAATTCGTTTGTTAAGTTCAAACATTGGTTAACATCAATTATAAATCAAACTTATTCCTCAAACATTTTTCTCAATTCGTTCAAGCCGGTTGTTTTGCCGAGACAGATCATCATTTTAATCCTTGCTTTCTGACCGTTCAAATAGTCTGAAAATATAACGCCCATTTTTTTTAACCATTTTCCTGCACCGGGGTAACCGTAAATATCCAGCGTTTCGCCGGCAGGGCATCGAGAAACTAAAACTACGGGAATATTTTTTTCAACAATGTATTTTATTCCCCCAAAAGCTGGCGGCGGAACGTTTCCAACACCCATGGCTTCTACAACTACTCCGTGAACACCGCTATCTGCCGAGAGTTTAAAAAACTTTTCGTTCATTCCCGCATAAACTTTTATGAGATCAACATTCGAATCAATTTTATCGGTTTCATATGTTTCAAGTTTTCTTGGTAGCCGGTTAAAAACTACTTTACCTTTTTCCACAAAACCCAACGAGCCAAAGTCGAGACTTCTGAATGTTTCCATATTTTCCGTATGAGTTTTTGTAACTTCGCTTGCCGCATTTATTTCTCCATTTAAGCATACAAGAACTCCAAGCCCTTTGCTGTTCTCAGTATTACAAATTCTTATTGCATCAAGAAGGTTTCCAGGTCCGTCCCAATCCGGTTCGCTACTGGTCTTCATCGCTCCAATAACAACTATTGGTATTTCTGTCTTAACCGTTAAATCCAGAAAATATGCAGTTTCCTCAAGTGTATCGGTTCCATGGGTAACTATTATTCCATCAACCTCTTGTTGTACAACAAATCGATTAATTTTTTTTGATAACTCCAACATCAATTCCGGAGTCATGTGAGGACCCGGGTAATTTCCAAATTCGTAGATAGAAATATTTGCAAGATTTTGTGCCCCGGGAATTTTTTCCAGGAGTTCTTTAGCGCTATAAAACGGAACAGCAGCTTTTGTATTTTCATCAATCCTCATCGAAAAAGTGCCGCCGGTAAAAACAATCAGAATATTTTTCATTTGCTTGTCTAATAATTTTCTTGCTTTATCAAAATTCCCGGCACTAATTTAGCTTGCTCTTGTTTGTATTCAAAACAACTTTTCTTATAAAAAAATTTTGTGTTGTACAAAATTAATTTGCACGGGACGATACCAAAACATATCTTCACCAGAACTAAAAAGAACTAAATTTGGGTGTTAATAAATTGTGGATAAGCTCTTTTTGTGAAACGTTTCACGTTATAAAAAAGTATTCATCCTGCTTTTTTATTTAAGCTCGATATGTTCGTTATTACCCGATCTTTCGAGTAATTCCTTATTCGATGCGGTGTTATAGTTCGTATTTAATGTTAATAATTTGTTGATTCTAAAATTTAGGCGTGTGCCTAAAAGGCTAAATTTTGTATTCTTTCATTTTTTTAACCCTACACTTATTGTGGATAAAATGCTAAATACCGCTACTACTTCTCCTTTGGAAAAAGACGCAAAAACTATCTGGAAAGAGTGTTTAAGTATCATAAAAAACAATGTTCCTTTTATTACTTATAACACCTGGTTTCTTCCTATTAAACCTTTCGAAGTAGAAAATAGCAATCTTAAAATTTTTGTGCCTAATAACTTTTTTGTTGAATGGATTGAAGAGCACTACAATACACTAATAAATAAAACCGTTGTGCAGGTACTTGGTCCGGAAGCTAAGTTGATTTACGTTATCTACGAAGAAAAAGAACCCAACGAACAAACTATAACCGCTTCTCCTGTGGTTCAAAGTACTAATTTACAACAAGAAACAAAACAAAGAGATTTTGAGACGTATCTTAATCCCAGATATACTTTCGAAAATTTTATCAAGGGTGAAGGCAATCAACTTGCTCGCGCTGCTGCTTTTGCTGTCGGGGATAATCCGGGACAAACTTCGTTTAATCCACTTTTTGTGTATGGCGGGGTTGGACTGGGAAAAACACATCTGATTCATGCTATCGGAAACAGAATTTTGGAATATAACCAGAGCAAACGGGTCGTATATGCATCATCCGACGCATTTACTGTTGAGTTCGTAGAGGCAATTCAAAATGATACTGTTAACGAGTTCTCCAGTTTCTACAAAAGTATGGATGCTTTAATTATTGACGACATACAATTTCTAATTGGTAAAGAGAAGACACAGGATTTATTTTTCCAAATTTTTAATACGCTTCACCAATCCGGAAAACAAATTATTTTGTCGAGCGACAAAGCACCAAAAGATCTCAAGGGTTTAAACGAAAGATTAATTTCACGATTCTCCTGGGGTTTATCTGCCGACATACAACCACCGGATTTTGAAACGCGCGTAGCTATTCTCAAGAACAAAAGTGGGAGCTATGGAATTTCTTTGTCACGAGAAATTTTAGAATACATTGCTCAAAACATAACCTCGAACATTCGCGAACTTGAGGGCTGTCTAATAAAACTGCTTGCTAATTCTTCTCTTAATTCTAAAGAAATCGATTTCGAGTTAGTGAAAAAGACAGTTCGAGAAGTATCTACAAATAAGCAGGTAAACGTTTCCATCGATCTTATAACAAGGGTTGTCTGTAACCATTTTAGCATAGAAGAAAATAAGTTACGCGAAAAAAACCGGCGGAAAGAGATTGTGTTTGCACGCCAGATTGCTATGTACCTATCAAAAATACTTACCAAATCATCCCTTAAAACTATCGGTTTACATTTTGGAGGAAGAGATCACTCAACCGTAATTCATTCTCAGAGCAGCATAGAACAACTCATTCAGTCCGATATGAAAGTAAAAGAGACAATAGACGCGTTGCGCAACAAAATTGAGATGAGTGTTTCATAACAACTTTGTTTGCCGGTAAAGTGTTAATATCTTGTGGTTTCTAAGTTAATTTTCTGTTTATAAAAATTTGTTTTCTACGGGATGATAAATAACTTTTTTTCATCAACTAATTATCAACAATCACTATTTTACTTTTTCTTCGAATCAAAGCTAATAATTTATTATTCTTTAGTTATAAACAAATTAACAGTTATCTTATTATAATAACTCTTTTATAAAATATATTAGTTAATAATAATAGTGTGTAGATAAATCATATCTATGAAAAAGTTAAATTGAAAGTGGTAATGATTTTTGATATTTTTTAATCCAACATGGAGATAAATTATGGAATTTAAAGTTAACAGTATAGAGCTAGAAAAACTGCTTAGCAAAATAATTCCCGCCGTACCAACAAGAACACCAATGCCAATTTTAGAGAATTTCTTATTTGAAGTTAAAGATGGTCAACTAACCATTTACGCAACAGATCTTGAAATTTCATTGAAGTCGTCTCTAAATATAGTAGCAGAAGACAATGCAAAAATTGTAGTTCCCGCAAGGCTTCTGAACGATGTAGTTCGATCTTTGAAAGAAACTACAATACATTTCAAATTTATGCCTAACAAAAAAATCAATCTTATTACGGATACGGGTAAGTATACGATTAGTTATTTGGATGCAGACGAATTTCCGGAAATACCGTCTTTGGATGCTGACAAATCGGCTAATGATATAAACGAGGTTATTATAAATGGAATCGAGTTAAGACAGGCGTTCGAAAAAAGTTCGTTTGCAATGAGCAAAGAAGAAATGCGCCCGGCAATGATGGGAACTCTTTTTGAATTTACAGACGATGGATTACGGTTAGTTGCTACAGATGGACACAGATTGGTTAACCTTCTAAAGAAAAATATTAAAGCAGCGTTTAACCAACAGTATGTAGTACCGGAGAGGGCAATTTCTGTCCTCCTCAAAGTTCTTGATGAAAAGGAAGTAAAGATTCACCTTACAAAGACTTACGTTTCGTTTAAACTAAACGATATTGAACTGATAACAAGATTGATAGCACAAAAATACCCGGATTATTCGAGTGTCATCCCATTGGAAAACGAATTCTTAATGAAAATAAATACAAACAATATTCACGACTCGATAAAAAGGATGATGCTGTTTTCAACAAGCAACACCAGGCGGGTCAAGTTTTCGATAAAGAAAGATTCGTTAGACATATCTGCCGAAGATTTAGACAGCGGTGCTTCCGGCGAAGAGAAAGTTACATGTGAATATGCAGGCGACGAAATGGAAATAGGATTTAATTCTGCTTATGTGAATGACATATTAAATCATCTTAGCAGTGAAGAGGAAATTATTTTTAAACTTCACTCACCGACAAAAGCAGTAATAATAGAGCCGGTTCAGAAAAAAGAAAATCAAGACTTGATGATGCTGCTTATGCCCGTACGATTAAATATATAACATGGTTCTTAAACAAATTGATTTGCAATATTTTAGACTGCATAAAAACACATCACTAGAATTTTCAGACAAGTTAAACTTCATCATAGGGGGAAACGGAGAAGGGAAAACATCTATCTTAGAGGCAATTTATTACTTGAGCACAACCAAAAATTTAAATCTATCGATGGAAAGTGATGTGGTTGCATTCGGCAAAAATTATTTTGAAGCCCGTGGTAGATTTGTGGATCTCACGGATACAACCGCAAGGCTCTTTTTCGATGCAGAGAAAAACAAGAAATATTTTTTTATAGATGAAAAACAAATTGTTAGTCCGGCTTCTGTAATAGGTAAATTTCCCATAGTGTCGTTGATACAATCAGATCATGCTATAACGCTTGGTGCTCCTTCCGAGCGAAGACGGTTTGTTGATTCTGTGATTTCTCAGGCAAGTCATGCTTATCTCGAAATGATTTTGGATTACAGCAAAACATTAAGGCAGAGATCATCGCTTCTTGTTCAAATTAAGGAAACGAGAAACCGTAATTTGTATGAACAGCTTGAAGCGTGGACGGATTCTTTGATAGCGGCGGGTTCCGAAATTATTAAACGCCGTATGCAGTTTGTTAAAGAATTTAATTTTTACCTGAGTGATGCTTACAAAAGTATAATAGAAAACAGAGAGGAACCACAAATTAGTTACAGCCCGCTGCACGAGGTTACGGAAGAAAATGTTTTAGAAAAATTCAGAGAAGAAATAAGCGCGGCACACGAAGACGAATTACGCCGTGCTGTCAATTTAATCGGTCCGCACCGGGATGATTTCGTTTTTTCAATCAACGGATTGGAGTTGAAAAGATTCGGCTCGCAAGGTCAACATAAAACTTTTCAGATTGCTTTGCGGTTTGCTCAGTTCTTCTTTATAAAAGAAAAGCTTGGCAAAACTCCGGTATTTTTGATGGATGACGTTTTCGGCGAATTGGATACATACCGAGCCGGGAAAATCAGTGAGTACCTCGGCAATGTAAGTCAGGCATTTATCACAATGACGGATCTTACAAAAACAGAGAGCCTTAGCTTGAGCGGTGGAAACATAATAATAAAAGTAAACAATGGCACGGCGGCAATCGCTTAACAGTTTTAAAAGTATCGATCAAATTCTGAATACGGAGAACGAGTTTACGAATCTTAGAGAATCCGTTAAGAATTATAACATAGTGGAAGAATTCATAAAAATTTTTCCGGAAATGAAAAAAGTTACTCAGGCAGTGAAGGTAGAAAAACAAATTTTGTTTTTGAGAGTTGAAAATTCTGTTTGGAAAAGCGAACTGAACTTAAGAAAAAATTTGATTGCCGAAAGAATTAATAAATATTTCGGCGAGAAGGTAGTTAAGACAATAAAATTTTTGTAGAAGCCGCATGTCCGGCTATCCATAAGAAATCAAGAGTGAAACATGACAAACGAAGTGAAAGAAAAAAGTAAAGGCACCGCACAATTGGAATACACCGCCAAAAGTATAAATGTTTTGAAAGGACTTGAAGCTGTAAGAAAACGCCCGGCAATGTATATCGGCGACGTCGGATCGCGCGGGCTTCATCATCTGATTAACGAGGTTGTTGATAACAGCATCGATGAAGCTCTTGCCGGTTACAATGACAGGGTAATAGTTACAATTCACAAAGATCAATCCGTAACCGTTGAAGACCGCGGTCGCGGTATTCCGGTTGATATGCACCCGGTTGAAAAAAAATCCGCTCTTGAAGTTGTAATGACGGTTCTTCATGCCGGTGGAAAGTTCGATAAAAATTCGTACAAAGTTTCGGGTGGACTTCATGGAGTCGGCGTTTCTGTTGTTAATGCTCTTTCCGAGTGGATGAAAGTGGAAGTAAAACGCGACGGCAAAATTTATTTCCAGGAATATAAACTCGGCGTTCCGAAAGCAGCGGTAAAACAAAGCGGTACATACAAAAGCGACAGCACGGGTACAAAAACAACTTTTATGCCGGATAAAGAAATTTTCAAGACAACAAAATTTCATTTTGATACCGTTGCGGAAAGAATGCGCGAGCTGGCTTATCTGAATAAAGAAGTGACGATGATTTTGAAAGATGAAGCCGAGGGTCAGGAAGAAACATTCAGATTCAAAGGCGGATTGATCGACTTTGTAAAATATCTTGATGATCAGCGCGGACCGCTTCACAAACCAATTTATATTGAAGGGGAAAGAGATAACACACCGGTAGAGATTGCTTTTGAATACAGCAACTCTTACTCGGAAAATATTCATACATATGTGAACAACATCAACACAATTGAAGGTGGAACGCACCTCGTAGGTTTTAGAACCGCACTTACAAGAACATTCAATAATTTTGCTTATAAGAATGGATTGGTTAAAGAGAGTAGCAAAATCACTTTGACAGGCGATGACTTCAAGGAGGGATTAACCGCGGTAATTTCCGTTAAAGTTATGGAGCCTCAATTTGAAGGGCAGACAAAAACAAAACTTGGCAATGGAGAAGTTAAGTCGATAGTTGAAACGATCGTCGGTGAAAAACTTGCCGAGTTCCTCGAAGAAAACTTTTCCATTGCAAAAAAAATTATTGATAAATGTATGCGTGCTGCAGAAGCGCGGGAAGCCGCACGTAAAGCGCGCGAACTTGTCAGAAGAAAAAATGCTCTCGACTCGATGCATTTACCCGGCAAACTTGCCGATTGTTCAATTAACGATCCCGAACATTGCGAAATTTACATTGTTGAAGGTGATTCTGCGGGCGGCTCTGCCAAAATGGGGCGCGATAGAAGATTCCAGGCAATACTTCCCATCAAAGGGAAAATTTTGAATGTCGAAAAAGCCAAGATAAATAAAATTCTTGAGAACCAGGAAATTCAAGCAATGGTATCGGCAATAGGCGCAGGTATTGGCGAAGACTTCGACCCGGCAAAATCGCGTTACGGAAAAATTATTTTGATGACCGATGCCGACGTTGATGGCAGCCACATCAGAACTTTACTTCTTACTTTTATTTATCGTCACATGAAAGAGCTGATTGCGGAGGGTAAGGTTTACATTGCTCAACCACCCCTCTATAAAATTAAAAAGGGAAAAGAAGAATACTATGCGTTCGACGACGAAGAACGGGATAAAATTCTTAAACGATTCAAAGCAGACGGAAAAGGGAAAGAAGAAAAAATTACCGTGGTTGAAGAAGTAGAAGAAGGTAGCGAACAGCAAGCGAAAGGAATTTTGATATCGCGGTACAAAGGTCTTGGTGAAATGAACCCCGAACAGTTATGGTCGACAACTATGAATCCCGAAACACGAACGGTTCTTCAAGTCAATTTGGAAAGTGCAGCAGCAGCAGATAAAATTTTTGAAACATTGATGGGAGACGCCGTAGAACCGCGCCGTGAATTTATTGAAAAACATGCCAAGTACGCAAACTTGGATATTTGACAACGTCATTCCGAATCCTGCTGAAAGCGGGATGAAGAATCTCTAAGCCGATAATTTAGAGATTCTTCGTCGTTCTTACATACTCCCGGGAATGACAGAGAAGAGATGACTAAGAGAATGCACGATAAACAAACGTATCATCAGCCGGTTTTGAATTTTGCACGCAAGGATTTTACTGCGTTGAATAAAAACTTAACGGTTGATGATGCATTGAGAAAAATTAGAACGGAAGGAGTTGGCGAGCGGATAGTTTATTTTTATGCAGTTGATAACGACGGAAAACTTGTTGGAGTCATACCGACGCGGAGATTGTTGATAGGAAAGCTCGAACAGAAGATCGAAGAGCTGATGGTAAAGCGGGTTGCTGCACTTCCGAGTAGCGCAACTGTTTACGATGCATGCGAGTTCTTTGTAACATATAAATTTTTGGCTTTTCCGGTAGTTGATGCGGAGAGAAAAATAATAGGCATTGTTGATGTAAATCTTTTTACGGAAGAATTACTCGATGTTGAAGAACCGGAAGAAGTGAACGATGTTTTTGAAGAAATCGGCTTCAGAATATCTGAAATCAAAAATGCGTCGCCAATAAAAACGTGGCGTTATAGATTTCCATGGCTGCTGACAACAATAACCGGCGGAACAATTTGTGCAGTTCTTGCGGGAATGTTCGAAACAACATTAACGGAAAGCATTTTGATCGCGTTCTTTATGGCATTGATGCTGGGACTTGGTGAAAGTATCGGCATTCAATCGATGACAGTTACCATACAAACTTTGCATTCTACACAACCGTCGTTAAGGTGGTATTTGAAAAATGTTCTTAAAGAAATTCAAACGGCAGGTTTGATTGGATTAAGCAGTGCGGTGCTTGTTGGACTTATAGTTTTTGTTTGGAAGGGTTCTTCGAGTTCTGCAGCAGTAATTGCGCTTAGCGTCTTGATTGTTCAGTTGATTGCGGCAGTTGTAGGCTTGAGCGTTCCTGCGGCGCTGCACGGATTCAAACTGGATCCTAAAATTGCCGCAGGACCAATTACTCTTGCACTGACAGATATTGTTACGATACTGTTTTACTTGGGGCTGGCAACAATGTTGATGTAAGAATACAAAGCGAACGGATTGTTAGCTCAACGAATTCTTTGCGGTTAAAAAGCAAAACGTAAAGAATGCAGAGAAGAAATAAATTTCGAAAAGAAAAAATAAATTATAAGACATAAATACTAACATGACAACAATATTTGAAAA
>CAZQQC010000018.1:0-13035 GCA_964595365.1 uncultured Melioribacter sp. | reverse complement strand
AAAGAAAAAATAAATTATAAGACATAAATACTAACATGACAACAATATTTGAAAAAGTAGTACCGGTTTCACTCGAAGAAGAAATGAAATCATCTTATATCGATTATGCGATGAGCGTAATAGTTGCGCGCGCATTACCGGATGTAAGAGACGGGCTGAAACCGGTGCACCGCCGCGTATTATTTGGCATGCATGAACTCGGCGTTGCATTTAATAAACCCTTCAAGAAATCTGCACGTATAGTTGGTGAAGTTCTCGGCAAGTATCATCCGCATGGAGATACGGCGGTTTACGATACAATGGTTCGCATGGTTCAAGATTTTTCCCTTCGCTATCCGCTGGTTAATGGACAGGGGAATTTCGGTTCAATCGATGGTGATTCGCCCGCGGCAATGCGTTACACCGAAGCCCGTCTTGCTCGTATCGCGGAAGAAATGCTTCGCGACCTTGATAAAAACACAGTTGACTTCGTTCCGAACTTTGATGAATCGCTGCAAGAGCCTACAGTTCTTCCCTCGTATTTACCTAACTTACTGGTAAACGGTGCAAGCGGAATTGCTGTTGGTATGGCAACAAATATTCCGCCGCACAATCTCGGTGAAATAGTTGATGGACTTGTTGCGATAATTGAAAATCCAAAACTAAAACCGGAAGAGTTAATAAAAATTGTTAAAGCTCCGGACTTTCCTACCGGCGGAATAATTTACGGTTACGATGGAGTTAAAGAAGCATTTCTAACCGGCCGTGGCAGAATTGTTCTTCGCGCCAAAGCAAACATCGAAACGCTTAAGAACGAAAGAGAAAATATTGTCATCACTGAAATTCCGTATCAAGTAAATAAAGCTACGCTCATAGAAAAAATTGCCGAGCTTGTTCGCGAGGACAAAGTGAGCGGCATTGCAAACATCCGCGACGAATCCGACCGCGACGGTCTGCGCATAGTTATTGAAATGAAGCGCGACGGACAGCCGGCGGTTACGCTTAATCAGTTATTCAAGCATACTCAGATGCAGGTAACCTTCGGCGTTATTATGCTTGCTCTTGTTAACGGAGCTCCGAAAATTTTAACACTTCAGCAGATGATGCAGCACTTTCTCGATCATAGAATGGATGTGCTTGTTAAACGCACCAAATTTGATCTTGAAGCTGCTGAAAGACGGGCTCACATTCTGGAAGGATACATAATTGCGCTTGATAATATTGATGCTGTAATCCAGACAATCAAAAAATCTAAAGATGTTGAGACTGCAAAAAACAATTTGATGAAGAAGTTTAAGCTTTCGGAAATTCAAGCAAAAGCAATTCTCGATATGCGTCTACAGCGTCTTACCGGACTTGAAAGACAAAAGATTGAAGATGAATACAAAGAAACAATCAAGTTAATTGAAAAACTGAAAGGCATTCTTACAAATGAAAAGAAAAGATGGAGCCTGATTAAAGAAGAACTTCTGGCACTCAGAGAAAAATATGCCGACGAACGTAGAACGGAAATAGTTCGGGACTTCAAAGAGTTTTCCCTTGAAGATATTATAGCAGAAGAAGACGTTGTTGTTACAATCTCTCATCAAGGATTCATAAAACGGTTTCCCGTAAGTGGATACCGCAGGCAAGGACGCGGGGGCAAAGGCGTAACTGGGGCGGGCACAAAAGATGAAGATTTTATAGAACACATGTTCATAGCGTCCACGCATCATTACATAATGTTTTTCACCGATCGCGGAAAATGTTATTGGCTCAAGGTTCACGAAATTCCAGAGGGCGGACGTGCGGCAAAAGGAAGATCAATTTTAAATCTTATCGAAAAAGACAAAGATGAAAAAATCACGGCGTTCGTTACGGTTAAAGAATTTACCGACGATAAATTTGTTGTTATGGCAACCGAAAAAGGAACGGTAAAGAAAACTGTACTTTCTGCTTACTCAAATATCCGCCGTGCAGGTATAAATGCAATCAGTCTTGCTGCCGGAGATAGATTAATAGAAGCGAAACTGAGCGAAGGAAAGAATGAGATAATCATCGGAACAAGAAACGGAATGGCAATTCGTTTCAACGAGAAAGATGTGCGGGATATGGGCAGAACTGCAACCGGTGTTCGCGGTATTAAACTTGGCAAGGGAGACGTTGTAATAGGAATGATCGTTGTACGCAACGCTACAACATTAATGGTTGTAACGGAGAAAGGATTCGGTAAGCGTTCCGAGATAGAAGATTACAGATTATCGAGGCGCGGCGGTAAAGGAGTGATCACGGTTAAAACATCTGATCGAAACGGAAAATTAATAGCAATGAAAGAAGTGAACGACGGCGACGAGCTTGTAATAATTACAACGCAAGGAATGGTTATACGGCAATCCGTGAGCGAGCTTCGCGTTATGGGAAGAAACACTCAAGGCGTTCGATTGATTCGCTTGAATGAGGGAGACGACATTGCAGATATTGCACGCGTTATTCCGGAAGAAGAAAACGGCAACGGAGAAGAATAAAAAAGCTTCCGGCAGGCTGAAAGACTTAGCAGATATAGAGGCAATTTTGGAAAGAGAGACTAACAATTAGCAATAAAAATTTACAGTTCGATTTCCCGAGTTTGAAATTATAGCAAGCTTCAAGGCACAAGCAGCAAACGGTAATTTGCAAACGGCAACGGTGAATCCCATAAGAAATTATTTGTATTAAACCAATCATCAAAGTATTTTTGTTGCAATTTCAACTTCATAAAAAAGTTAGGAAAAGAATGAAAAAGATTTCCGTTTTACTTTGCCTCGCAGTTATTTTATTTCTTAGCAATAATACATACCCGCAAAGTTCTTCCTTGCCAATACCGCGCAACATTCAAAAAGCAATAGAGAAAAAAACACGGACTTTAGATGGCGGAGCAGGACCGAACTACTGGCAGAATAAATCCGATTATACAATTAAAGCCGAAATAGATCCACCGGCAAGAAAAATCAGTGGTGAAGAAAAAATTGTTTACTATAACAACAGCCCCGATACTCTAAAACAAATTGTCATTCGTCTTTATCAGAATATTCTACGCAAAGGCAATATGCGCGATTTCGAAGTGAATCCCCTCGACATTAATGATGGTGTTACAGTTCAAAAACTTGTCGTTGACGGAAAACAACTAAAGACGGACGGAACACAGCAGGGATTATCCCGTGCTTCAACGAACATGTTCGTTAAGTTAGATAAACCGGTTGCGCCAAAATCAAAAATAAAAATTGAAACGAGCTGGAGCTTTATCATTTCTAAAATATCCAACATCCGGATGGGAACATACGACAGCACAACATTTTTCATTTCATACTGGTATCCTCAAATTGCAGTTTACGACGATATAGACGGCTGGGACGAGCAAAACTATACCGGGCAAACGGAAATGTATAATGACTTCAACAATTATGATGTTGAAATAACGACACCGACAAATTTTACTGTTTGGGCAACAGGCATCCTTCAAAATCCCGAAGAAGTTTTTTCTGCAACGATTGTAGAACGCTACAAAAGAGCGCATGAATCGAACAACGTCGTTCGCATAATAGAAGAAAATGATTATCAAAACAAGTTGGTCACCGCAGACAAAGGGAAGCTGACTTACAAATACAAAGCCGAATACGTTCCCGATTTTGCATTCGCAACGAGCGATCATTATTTATGGGATGCTTCCACACTTGTTGTTGATAAACAAACAGGAAGCAAAACTTTTATTTCTGCGGCGTACAATAAAAACTCAAAAGATTTTTATGGTGTTGCAGCGCTGGCGCGCAAAGTTATCGAAAGTTTTTCAACTCGCATTCCCGGCTGGCCTTTTCCATATCCAAGCATGACGGTGTTTAACGGTCAGGGAGGAATGGAATATCCGATGATGGTAAATGATTCATCCGTTCCGGATTTATTGAGCACGGTTCATCTAACTTCCCATGAAATTTCCCACACATATTTTCCATTCTTTATGGGAATCAACGAACGTAAATACGCATGGATGGATGAAGGGTGGGCTACAATGCTGCCGTTCGATTTTCAGACTGCAAATGTGCCGGGGTACGATCCCCGTTCTCGCAATACGGAAAGCTACAACGAATTTGCAGGCAACGAAGACGATGTTCCATTGATTACGCTCTCGTATGGTTTGAAAGGAGTATCGTATCGAACGGCATCGTACAGAAGACCGGGAGCGGCATACGAATTTTTGAGACAAACACTCGGCGACGATCTCTTCAAAAAATGTTTGAATGAATACATGAATCGGTGGAACGGAAAACATCCCGGACCTTTTGATTTCTTTTTCACGTTTAACGAAGCGGCGGGGCAAAATCTCGATTGGTATTTCAAACCGTGGTTCTTCGAAAAAAAATATCCCGATCTTTCTCTTGCTGCTAAGAAAACAGGTAAAAGCAAAATCAGCATCAGCATAACAAACAAAGGCGGAATGCCTGTGCCTGTGGTAGTCAAATTTTATTACGACGACGGCACGGATGAAGTCGTTCTCAGTAAAAAAGCTGATGTCTGGAAAAACGGAAAAGTTGTGTTTGCGGAAAGTATAAATTCTAAAAAGAGCGTAAAGAAAGTTGAGCTTGGCACAACGCAAATACCGGATGCAGCAACGAAAGACAATACTGTAACATTTTAAATCTCCCGGAAGAAAACAATCAACGACCGCCGGATATTTAGTTGAGTATGACTTACGGGATTCATAAACTTGTTATTAACTTAATCGGAAAACTTTAACGAGCCTTGAATAAAAAAATAATTTTTGCCGCCCTGCTGATTTCATTTTCTTTTCTTAAAGCTCAGGATATAATTCAGAAAGGAAATGTTTATTATCTCGCCAACACTGTTGTTGTTAAACTTAAAGAGAACGCTGTCAACAGTGTTCAGGCTGTAAAAAATTCTCTTGCTAAATATTCTGTTAAGGACGCCGCACAAATGTATCCTCAAAGCGGAGCGCTGAAAAAAGGGGAAGCATTGCTGAATAAAATATACCGGGTTCGGATTGATTCGAAAGAAGATCCGGCAGGACTTGCGGAAAAAATTTCAAAATTGCCAGGCATCGAGTGGGCCGAGCCAAAATACGTTTACAGATTAACTTATTCGCCAAACGATTCTCTTTATGTTTTGAAACAGCAGGAATATTTGAAAAGAGTTTTTGCAGATTCAGCATGGAATGTTACGAAGGGCAATTCAAAAGTTATAATCGGAATTATCGATACAGGTGTTGATTGGAATCATCCTGATCTTAAAGCCAACATCTTAAAAGATTCTAACGGTAACATGGTTGGCTATGATTTCGGCGGATTGAACGGAACGCCCGATAATGATCCAACCGAAGATTATTCGGCATTAAATAGATATCATGGAACACACGTTGCAGGAATTGCAGATGCAGTTTCGGATAACAAAATTGGCGTGGCTTCAATCGGGTACGGCTGTTCTATTCTGCCTGTAAAGGTTTCCCGTGACGATAAACGCGATTCAGCCGGTTATCCGTTTATCTACTACGGATTCGAAGGAATAAAATATGCGGTAGATAATGGTGCTAAAGTTATCAATTGCAGCTGGGGCGGTTACAGTTATTCGCTTTACGAACAATCGATAATCGATTACGCAACAGCGAACGGGGCTTTGGTAGTTGCTTCGAATGGAAACGATGGTGTCTCAACTCCGTTTTACCCGGCAAGTTACAACGGCGTTTTGTCTGCCGGCTGGTTAAGCACAAGCAGCGATTTGATTTTCCAGAAAGGCAATTATGGTAGAACGGTTAAAGTATTTGCGCCGGGAACAAATATTATTTCAACGTGGCCGCGTCAGATAAATTCAAATCTGCTTTACAATTTGAGCAGCGGCTCGTCTATGTCTGCACCCATGGTTTCCGGTCTTGCCGGACTCGTGTTAGCAAAATTTCCGAACTACAATCCACTTCAAGTTGAAGAACAAATTAGAATAACGTCGGATAACATTGACAATGCTAACGCAGACAGCCTAAAATTTCTTCTTGGCAACGGAAGAATTAATGCATACAACGCTGTAACGCGAACCAACACAATCTCTATACGCGCCGGGAATGTAAAGTTTGTCGATCAGGGAAATAAAAATGGTTTGTTTGAAGCCGGAGAAGACGTTTCTGTTCAAATTAATTTTACAAATTTCCTGGGTCCTGTTGCAAATGCTACGATAACGCTGCAGACAAGCGATAACTCGGTCGTGATTACAAATTCAACATTCAACACCGGATCGATGGCAACGCTTTCAACGGTTTCGAATCAATCCAACGAATTTAAGTTTACGATTCGGAAGAATGCACCGTTTAATCACGATGTAAATTTTCTTTTGACATATTCTGCTGCGGGTTATTCCGATTTTCAGTGGATCGGTGTGCGAATCAATCCAACATATAACACACACAACATTGGCAGTATAACCATGTCTGTTACAAGTAAGGGTGCGCTTGGTTTCAATGATTATCCGCAGAACATGGAAGGAGATGGGTTCAAATTTCAAAAAGGCGAAAACTTAATGTTCGAAGGCGCATTTATGTATGGAACCGGACCGGAAAAAGTTATGAACGTAGCGCGTGTTTCCGAAGCGCAGAAAAAAGATTTTGTCACAATTGTACCCATAAAGATAAATGCTTCGTCGAGGGACCAGCAAGGTTATGCAGAATTTTCTGATGCTGGCGCAGGATCGAAAGCATTAGGAGTTATTACAAAATTTTATACTTTCAGTTATGCGCAAGCGCCAAACGACAATTTTATAATTTTAAATTCGGAACTATATAACTCTACACAACAAAATATTAACGGTTTATATGCCGGTTACTTTATTGATTGGGATATTCCGTCAAACGATTATGCGGGCGACACAACCTATTTCGATCAGACAGATAATTTTGCAGTCGCTTACGAAAAGAGTAAACAGTTGACGGCAACAATAGTCGGCGCAGCTTTAATTTCGGCAAGTAGTTACGGTTATTATGCAATTGATAACGGTGCATCAACCGGGGATGTTATTCTTAACAATGCAGACGGATTTTCCGATGCGGAAAAATGGATTACTCTTTCGAACGGAATAAAAAATAAATCTGCAGGCGTTGGAGATATATCGCTGGTTGTATCGGGCGGACCGTTTATTATTCCTGCCCGGCAATCGATTAATGTTGCATTTGCAGTTGCTGCAGGTTCAACAATCGACGAGTTGAAGCAGGCAATTCGCCAGAGCAGGCAGCAATATTCTTTATTGTTCGGTTGGATACCGGGCGAAGTTCCGAAAAGTATTACGCTCTACCAAAATTATCCCAACCCTTTCAACTCGGCTACAAATATTAATTATTATTTGCCGCAAGGCGGTCAGGTGAGTTTAAAGTTGTATGATATTTTAGGAAGGGAAGTTTCAACTCTGGTAAATGAGGTTCAGGATTCCGGATTTCATAGAGTGCAGTTTGAAAGCGGGAGCAAACATCTTTCGTCGGGTGTTTATTTCTACCGTTTAACCTCAGGAAGTTTTTCCGAGACGAAGAAGATGGTCCTCCTTCGCTAACCAGCCTGCCGGCGGATGTTTATCAAATGTGTTTTAACCGGAGAATAAATGAAAAAATTTTTATTAGTTGTTACTGCAGCAGCTCTCCTCTATTCTTGTGAAGCTCAAAAAGAAACCGTTAAGAAAGAAGAGAAACCGCCCGCTGTTATGGAAAAGAAAAGAGCATTGGAATTTTCGTTCGAAATGGAAAAATTGAAAACTAATTCTTCTCTGCGCGGAATCTCCGTTGTCGATTCGTTAACAGTTTGGGCAAGCGGATCGAAAGGAACATTTTTGCACACATCCGACGGCGGTAAAACATGGATTGAAGGCAAAGTAAAAGGATTTGAACAGCTCGACTTCCGCGACATCGAAGCATTCGACAAAAACACCGCAATCATTATGAGCGTTGATGCACCGGCATTCTTTTTCAAAACTTACGACGGTGGCAGAACATGGAAAAGAAAATACATGAACCGCAATCCGAAAATATTTTTTGACGGAATGGCTTTCTGGAATGATAAAGACGGAATTGCATTCAGCGATCCAATCGACGGAAAATTTTACATTGTTGTTACGAAAGACGGCGGCGAAACATGGAAAGAAATTCTTTCTATAAACATTCCGGCGTCATTGCAAAATGAAGGAGCGTTTGCTGCAAGCGGTACTGCAATCACAGTTTCCGGAAAAGATTTGGTCTGGTTCGGGAGCGGCGGTTCCGATAAATCAAGAATTTATTTTTCCGAAGATGGCGGTGAAAACTGGAGAGCCATCGAAGTGCCTATCAAATCCGGTAATTCATCGAGCGGAATATTTTCAGTTTGCTTCAAAGATGATTTGAACGGAATTGCCGTTGGCGGCGATTATAAAAATAATAAAAGCAACGACGGAAATTGTGCATTCAGCGACGACGGTGGTTTGAGCTGGCAAGCAGTAAATAAATCGCAGCCAGCCGGATTCAAATCTTGTGTTGTATGGAACGACAAATACAAGTTCTATTTAACTACAGGAACAAACGGTACCGACTACTCGATTGACGACGGCAGGACATGGACAACAATCGACGGGCATAGTTATAATAGCATCGGCATTTCGAAAAAAGACGGAAGCAGTTTTATTATTGGTGATAACGGCGCTGTAGCAAGAATAAGAGTGAAATAAAACGGAAGAGATATTGCCCGATTATGAAAGAAGCGGTTCTGCCTGTACTTTGAATTTTTTGTGAAGTCCTCCCATCATATTTCCGACTTGTGACAATTAGTATAACAGTGCAAATTAAAAATATCGATTCTCTTCAACCATTGCATTTTTTTCTATCTCTAAATAGGACCGGTACAGGTCAGAAAGTAATTATTCAAAATTATATTATGATCTGCGGAAGCCTGCCTACCGGACAAGGCAGGCAGGTTCCGTTGTATCTCTGTAATCTGCTTCTTCCGGAACTAATTACACATCATAATACATTTCGAATTCAAATGGTGTTGGGCGCAACGCTGCGGGTTTTATTTCTTTCGTAATCTTGTAATTGATCCATGTACTAATTACATCCTCGGTAAATACGTTGCCCTTCAATAAGAACCCGTGATCATTTTCCAAAGCTTTGAGAGCATGACCGAGTGATTCCGGAGTCGATGGAACATCTTTCAGTTCTTCGGGCGACATATCATAAATATCTTTGTCGAGCGGTTCACCCGGATCGATTCTGTTTTGTACTCCATCGAGCCCTGCCATTAATATTGCAGAAAAGGCTAAGTACGGATTGCTTGACGGATCGGGGCAGCGGAATTCGATTCGTTTTGCTTTAGGGGAATTACCGAATGGAATTCTAACCGAAGCGCTTCTATTGTTTGACGAGTAAGCAAGATTGACCGGTGCCTCAAATCCGGGTACAAGTCTCTTGTAAGAGTTTGTCGTTGGATTTGTAATAGCAAGCAATGCCGGTGCATGTTTCAAAATTCCGCCAATAAAATAGAGAGCGGTTTCACTCAACCCGGCATAACCGCCGCCTGCAAAAAGGGGTTTCCCTTTCAACCATAAACTTGTGTGCACATGCATCCCGCTGCCATTATCGCCGAAGATCGGTTTCGGCATATATGTAACTGTTTTACCATTTTTCTTTGCAGTATTCTTAACAACATATTTGAACATCAACAGTTGATCTGCAGCTCTCAATAGAGGTTTGAACTTCATATCGATCTCACACTGTCCGCCGCTTGCAACTTCGTGATGCTGGGCTTCAACTTCAATATCCATCGCTTCAAGATTTAGAACCATATCGTTACGCAAATCAACTAACTGATCTGTTGGCGGAACAGGAAAATATCCTTCTTTGTAACGGGGTTTGTAACCCAGGTTAGGATTTTCTTCGCGCCCGCTGTTCCATTTTCCTTCGTTGGAATCTACAGAATAGAAAGCGAAGTTAGGACCCGAATCGAAACGCACATCATCGAAAACAAAGAACTCGGCTTCGGGACCGAAATATGCTGTATCTGCAATTCCGGTCGATTTCAGGTACGCTTCTGCTTTTTGTGCTATGTTGCGCGGACACCTGCTGTATTTTTCTTTCGTTGCAGGTTCATAGACATCGCAGATTAAAGAAATAGTTGGAGCCGAAATGAATGGATCGAGAAACATTGTTTCCGGATCCGGTATAATAAGCATGTCGCTTTCATTGATAGCTTTCCAGCCGCGAATTGAAGAACCATCAAATCCAAATCCGTTCTCGAACGAACCTGCATCAAACTGGCTAACCGGAACTGTGAAATGCTGCCATTGCCCGGGAAAATCCATAAACTTGAAGTCTATGAAACGAATTTTATTTGCTTTAACGTATGCCAGCACATTATCTACCGGCGAAGAGGATTTTGCCATTGTTACTCCTTTTTGGTTTGTATGTTCAAACTTGTTGTTTCTTTGATTGCAGATAAAATAAAACTTGTGACCGTCCTTGTAACTCCCGGCCATGATTGAATCTTGCTCAACAGTTGTTCAAGATCTTTTGTACCGCGCACTACTGTTTTGAGAAGATGGGATCCTTCTCCAAGAATTGAATAACACTCCAATATTTCGGGAGTCTTTTTAACATGCTCGGTAAATTTTTCGAAGTTCTTTGAGGAATCCATAATGACCGTTACAAAAGCCATAATGTCGAAGCCGAAGGCGTGCCTGTTTAACTTTGTGTAGTACCCTTCAATAATTCCGTTCTCTTCAAGCTTTCGTAATCTTTCGCTTAACGAAGGAATTGAAAGACCGATTGCATCTGCCAGTTCGTTTCGCTTTGTTCTTCCGTTTTCCTGAAGTTTTTTTAGTATGGTTATGTCTAAATCGTCTAACATAATAACTCTTAATTTATTAGGTTAATCAATATTTATAACTCAAAATATAAGGCGTGGTATAGGTAAAGTCAAATTTCAATAGAGCCGGAATTCATCCGGCAAAATTGCTTCGGGTGCTTAATCTGCGTAATCGGCGGTTAAATTTTCTTAACCACAGATATCACAAATTATCACAAAGAAAATCTTAACTAACCGGTTGTCCTTATGGTTTAATCTTTTTTTGACCATTAATTTTCGGTGGGTTATCTGTGTTTAATCTGTGTAATCGGTGGTTAGATTTTCCGAAGCAACGGCATTATTTGAATGGCCAAATTTAAATGTTTATCTTTGCGCCGTAATTTTTCCAGAGAGCAAAAATTAATTTATGAAATTTGGTAAAAGAAGCCATACATGCGGTGATTTAAATGAATCTAACATCGGGCAGAATGTTATTTTAAACGGATGGGTAGCTGTTCGCCGTGATTTGGGCGGAGTTATATTTATTGAAATGCGCGACCGTTACGGGTTAACTCAAGTTGTGTTTGAACCAACATACAATTCCGATACTCATGAACTTGCAAAAAAACTGAGAAGCGAATTTGTGATCTCGGTAGAAGGTAAAGTTAGAAAGCGCCCGGAGGGTACGGAAAATCCCCTTCTTCCAACAGGTAAAATAGATGTGATGGCAGATAAACTGATTATTCTGAATCAATCGGATACGCCGCCATTCCCGATTGAAGAGAATATCGACGCAAGTGAAGAGCTGCGTTTGAAATACCGGTTCCTCGATTTGCGAAGACCGGAGATGCAGAAAAATCTTCTCCTACGTCACAAAATGTATCAACTTACACGAAAATATTTCGATCGGCACAACTTTGTGGAAATTGAAACGCCTATACTTATGAAAAGCACTCCCGAAGGAGCCCGCGATTTTTTAGTGCCCAGCAGAATGCACAAAGGAAAATTTTATGCGCTCCCTCAATCGCCGCAGACTTATAAGCAAATTCTGATGGTCTCCGGAATGGATAGATACTTTCAAATAGTAAAATGTTTTAGAGACGAAGATTTGCGCGCCGATAGACAATATGAGTTTACCCAGATTGACGTCGAAATGTCCTTTGTTGACGCTGGAGATGTTTTCGAAATTGTTGAAGGATTAATGAAAGTATTTTACAAAGAGATTTTGAATTTTGATTTAACGACTCCAATACCGCGCTTGAGCTTTGATACTGCTATGGAAAAATACGGCAGCGATAAACCAGATCTCCGGTTCGACCTCGAAATGGTAACTCTGAACGATGTCTTTGCTAATTCTGATTTCAGAGTTTTCAAGGACTCGGTTACAAATAACGGCATTGTAACGGGATTGGTTGCCAAAGGATGCGGCGATTATACAAGAAATCAGTTAGATGTTCTGACCGACTATGTAAAAAAACTTGGCGCCGGCGGTTTAATATGGATGCGCGTTAAAGAATCCGGCACCGGTGGAGACCTTGAAGCTCCCATTGCAAAATTTTTAAGCGCCGATGAAAAACAAATGCTGATTCAGAAAACAAAAGCGTCTGCAGGAGATTTATTGTTTATTCTAACCGGACAAAAGCTGAGGACTCTCTCGATTATGGGTTCGCTTCGTTTGGAAATGGCTAAACGAATGGACTTGATCAAACCGGATGCAGAGCCATCTCTACTTTGGGTAACCGACTTTCCATTGTTTGAATGGGACGAAGAAACAAAAAGATTTTATGCTATGCATCATCCGTTCACTTCTCCAAGAGTGGAAGACATATCGTTAATGGATTCCGATCCGTCGAATGTGAAAGCAAGAGCTTACGATCTGGTGCTGAACGGAAACGAAATTGCCGGCGGTAGCATTCGAATTCACGATTCAAACTTGCAGTCGAAAATGTTTAATGTTCTGGGAATTAAACCGGAAGAAGCGCAAGAAAAATTTGGTTTCTTGATGAATGCATTTAAATACGGCGCACCGCCGCACGGTGGAATTGCATTCGGGTTCGATCGTTTGGCAATGTTGTTTGCCGGTAGAGATTCTATACGCGATGTAATTGCGTTTCCAAAAACATCGAGCGGTCTTTCTTTGATGGATGATTCACCTTCGCTTGTTGAAGAAGCTCAGTTGACCGAACTTCACATACGCGTAAAATAGAAAACATTTCTTATACACCCATACTCACTCTTACATGTAATTATTACC
>CAZQQC010000017.1:0-34753 GCA_964595365.1 uncultured Melioribacter sp. | reverse complement strand
TACAGATAACCAGTCCCTCGACTAACGGCTCGGGACATGGTTTTGTTCAATCGAAAAAGATGCTGCTGGTGAAATGAGGCGTGAGAGGTGAAATCGTTGTTAAAGGTGAAAACGTAATGGTAGGTTATTGGAAAAATGATTAAGCTACAAAAGAAACAATTAAAGATGGGTGGTTATTTACAGGCGATATGGGTTATCTTGATAATGACGGACTCCTTTATGTGCCCGGTCGATTCAAAAGTTTATTGGTCGGCAGCGACGGCGAAAAATATAGCCCGGAAGAAATTGAAGAAGCTGTAACTGAACATTCGCCGTTCATCGAGCAAGTGATGCTGTACAATAATCAATCTCCTTACACAGTTGCATTGATTGTTCCAAACAAAGAAGCACTTTTGAAATGGCTAAAAGAGAACAAAATGAGCCACAAAGATATTGATGGGCAAAGAATGGTTCTCAAAATGTTTGAAGGGGAAATAAATAAATTTAAACCGGGTGGAATTTATGCAGGACAATTTCCGGATAGGTGGATTCCATCGGCAATTGCAATACTCGGAGAAGCATTTACAGAAGAAAATAAATTTCTGAACAGTACTTTAAAAATAATTCGGGGAAAAATTACCGAGTTTTATAAAAACAGAATCGACTATTTATACACGCCGGAAGGAAAAGATGTCTGCAATCATCAGAACATTACTATCATCAGCCGTTTAGAATAGCTTTATTGTTAAAAGGGTCTTTTCGATCGACATTAAAATTTGGTTTGTAATAGTCGCGACTTTCTATGGACTGGAACCAGCCCTTGTGCAAACCGTATTTCTCCATTTGTGAAAGAGCTTTGTCGTATTCCGAAGCTCTTATCGGACGATCGATCAATATGTCTTTGTAAGCTTTATTGGTTGGATAATATTGCGACATGAGTGAAATGTGAATGTTAGGACTTAATTCTTCCGCGATAAATTTGAAAACTTTTTCTGATTCAGCCAATCCGTTCGGTAAAACTAGGTGACGGATGATCAGCCCGCGGGTAACAACACTGCCGTCGTAAACCAGTTCATCGCCAACCTGATTGAACATTTCTTTTAAGGCATTTTTTGTGTGCTCAAAATAATTATCAACTTTCGAGTATGTCTTTCCGTATTCGTTATTACCATATTTAAAATCTGGAAGATAAATATCGATTACACCATCATAAAATTTTAACATTTCGACCGAATCATATCCATTCGTGTTGTAGATGATCGGTAATGTCAAACCTTTTCCAGCGGCTGTATAGATCGATTTTAATATTTGAGCGGAAAAGTGTGTCGGCGATACCAAACCGATATTGTGACAATTTCTTTTTTGAAGCTCGATCATAATCTCTGCAAGCCTGTCAAAAGTAACTTCGTGCTGTCTTTCAACTTTCCAATTCTGACTGATCTCGTAATTCTGACAAAACATGCATCTCAAATTGCAGTTGCCGAAAAATATGTTGCCTGCTCCTCTCGAACCTGAAAGCACAGGTTCCTCCCCGTAATGAGTAGTGTAGGATGATACAATGGGTAATTCGAGACTTTGACAAATGCCGTACTCGCCGTTTGTGCGGTCAACTTCGCAATTTCGAGGGCAACTTCTGCATGATTTCAAAACCTCTAAAGCAGACGCCACTCTTTTCTTAAGCTCGCCATTCTCGAATAATTTTATATATGAAGGTGTAAAACTCATCGGCCGTTTTTATTTTGTTATTTGCTTCTGAAATAGATGCAATGCCTGATAGAATAACTTGAAAAAATTATCACGCTTATTAAAATAACTTTGAAACTTTCGATAATAAAGTACCAAATAGTATAGTAATGATTCAAAAAGCTTATATGTGTATGTACAAAATTCTTTCGCACCTCAGGCAAAACAAGGAACAAGAATGGCACTATTAAACTGGCAACCCAATTACACAGTCAACGTTAGTGAGATTGACAAACAGCACCAAAAGTTAGTAGAAATGATAAATAATTTACACGAAGGTATGAAAGCCGGAAAAGGAAAAGAAGTTCTCGGTAATATTCTTGATAACCTCGTTAAATATACTCAGTTTCATTTTAAGTATGAAGAAACTTTATTTGACAAACACATTTATCCAGAAACTCTAACCCATAAGAGACAGCATTCGGACCTGGTTAAACAAGTCATGGACTATAAAAACAGTTTTGAGAAGGGTGAATCGGTGCTAACAATGGAGATAATGAATTTTCTAAAAATCTGGCTGACCGAACACATTGTCGGTTCAGACAGAAAGTATAGTGCGTTTTTTAATAACAAGGGGATCAATTAGTTTTTCCCGATCGTGGCTTATCTCAAACCCCGCGTAACAACCCGCGTTACCCTCGCGTGGGTTGTTACCAGCTTGCCTGAAAAGGTGTAAGTCATCAAAGCTCAGGAGATATATTTCCAGAATTGGAATTGCTTTTCCGGTTTATAGTTTTAATGATTTTAAAGCTTCCAAATTGGCGTTGATCGTTTTATCGAGGTCTTCCTTTGTGTGAGCAACGGATACGAACAAAGCTTCGTACTGTGCCGGTGGAAGATAAACACCGCGATTCAACATTTCATGAAAATATTTTCCGTAAAGGTTTGTATCGGATTTAATTGCGGAATTAAAATCTGTAACTGGCTCTTCGATAAAGAATAAAGTCATCATAGAACCGACGCGGTTAAACTGATAATTCTTTCCGACAAACTTCAAATTATTTTTAATTCCTTTTTCGAGATATGCCGATTTCTCTTCGAGGATTTGGTAAACTTCCGGGTGGTTTTTAATGTATGTTAATGCAGCATAGCCTGCATTCATAGCCAAAGGGTTTCCGCTTAAAGTTCCGGCTTGATAAACCGGACCGCTCGGAGAAATCATTTCCATAATTTCTCTTTTGCCGCCATAAGCGCCAACCGGCAAGCCTCCTCCAATAATTTTTCCGAACGTAGAAAGATCGGGTTTAACATCAAGAATTTCTTGTGCGCCCCCTTTAGCCAATCTGAATCCCGTCATCACCTCATCGAATATCAAAACTATTTTTTCTTCGTCGCAGATATTTCTCAATTCTTTTATAAAAGAATCATTCGCACTAACAGTTCCCATATTGCCAACGACCGCCTCGATAATTAGCGCAGCAATTTCATTTTTATTTTTTTGAATCAGATTTTTTACGGAACCGATATTATTAAAATCTGCAACTAAAGTATCTGCAGCGTTTCCCTTTGTTACACCGGGACTGGTGGGAACGCCGAACGTTAGGGCACCGCTCCCGGCTTTGATCAAAAAGAAATCTCCGTGACCGTGATAGCAGCCTTCAAACTTTATAATTTTTTCTTTGCCTGTATAACCGCGCGCGGCACGTACAGCGCTCATTGTAGCTTCAGTACCGCTGTTTACCATCCTCACAACATCTACTGAAGGAACAAGTTCTGTTATAAGCTTTGCCATTTCAACTTCGATTTCGGTAGGCGCGCCAAAGCTTGTTCCATTTTCAATTGCATTCTTGAGCGCCTCGGTGATGAATTGAGGATTGTGACCGAACAGATGCGGTCCCCAGCTTCCGATGTAATCTATGTACTCATTACTATCAACGTCGATTATTTTAGAACCGGTGCCTTTAGCAATAAATCGTGGTGTTCCGCCTACGGATTTGAAGGCGCGCACAGGGGAATTAACACCACCGGGAATATATTTTTTAGCTTCATTGAAAAGTTGTTCGCTTTTGATAGTTCTCATCGATTCTCCGCTTAACATTATTTTCTAAAAAACATGAACAAAAATACGTTAGTTGAAATTAATTTAAAACCAACTTGGCAAAAGCCGGATATTATTTATCTTTGAAAAGTATATTTGGAAAGACTCGATGATTCATCATATTACTGGAAAACAACATAATTCAAAAATGTGTTTTGTCTGCGGTTTGAAAAATCTTTACGGTATCCGTGCTCACTTTTATGCTACCGAGAAACAGGAACTGATTGCCCTCTTTACTCCTTCTGAAGAGCATCAAAGTTATCCGGGAAGACTGCACGGAGGTATTGCATCTGCAATTCTTGATGAAACCATTGGTAGAGCAATCTTAAATCGGTACGAAGAAGAAGTGTGGGGTGTTACAATTGATCTAAACATAAAATTCAAAAAACCGATCCCGCTTAACGAAGAATTAAAAGTAATAGGAAGAATTACAAACGAAAATAACCGGATGTTTGAGGGAACCGGCGAGATTGTTTTAAGCAATGGCGATGTTGCCGTTACTGCTGCCGGTAAATATCTGAAAGTTCCTTTAGAAAAGATCACAGAATTCAATAGAGAAGAAAACGAGTGGAGAATCACTAATCTTCCAACGGATCCGGAAGAGATTGAAATATGAAAGCAAAACTAATTAACAGAGCGTAAGTTTGGATAACGCAGGATAAGGAAAGCGGCTACAAAAATTAAAATAATCGAGTTTACCAGAATTGCAGTTGGAGAACCGAACAGTTCTGCCAGTAATCCAATCCATAATGCACCAACAGGAAACAACGCGAAGAAACCAAAACTATAAATTCCCATTATGCGTCCGCGAAATTCTTCCGATACCATAGATTGAATCATTCCATTTGCCAGATTAAACATTGTTATAATTGTTGCGCCGTATCCGGTCAATATTACTAGAGAAATAGTTAAAGATCGGTTGAAAGAAAAAACAAAAAGCAGAAGGGGTAAAGTTAACATAGCCACCACGAGCACCTTTCCTCTAACAATATACTTATTGATTGTTGCAATTATTAAAGCACAAATCACAGAGCCAACACCGCGAGCCGATTGCAGAAGTCCGTTTGTAGTTGCGTTGCCGTGTAAAATGTTTACTGCCCACGCTGGAAAAAGTGTAACGAGACTCATTCCAAAGAAATTTAAATTCACCAGTATCAGCATAATTGCAATTATTATTTTTTGCGACTTCAAATACACAAATCCTTCTTTAATTTCCTTAATGACGGATTTGTTACTTTTTTCTTTTATAGTTCCCGGTAGTTTCATCTGAAGCAGATTGCCTATTACTGCAAGAAATGATATACCGTTAATTGTAAAGCACCATGCCGGTCCGAAGAACGCATAGGTAATTCCTGCAATAGCCGGACCTATAGCAGTAGCTGTGTTGAACATTGTTGAGTTTAAAGCGATTGCGTTGATTAATTCTTCTTTTTCAACAAGTTCGTTAACAAAAGCCTGGCGCGCCGGTGCATCAAATGAATTTGCAACTCCAAGCAGAAAAGCGAGCATGATGATTTGTTCCGGAGTTATCAGGTTGACAAATGTTAAACCGGCAATCAAAAATGCCAAAAACATCATAATCGTTTGTGTTACCATCAAAATGGTTCGACGCGGGTATCTATCTGCAATTACGCCAGCATAGAATGTGAACATCCATGCCGGAATGCCGGTTGCAAATCCAACGTAGCCAAGAAAAGCAGGCGAGTGTGTCAATTCGAAAACGAAAAATGTTAAGGCAGTTGTTTGCATCCAGGTTCCAAACAACGAAATCATTTGTCCCCAGAACCACAAACGGTAGTTGCGATATTTTAAGGCAGCAAAAGTATTACTCCAGCTTAGCTTCTGTTTTATGTTTCCCGAAAACTTTTTGGTTTTTTCTAATTGTGGATTAGAATTGTTTGGAGCAATCTGAATTTCATCGGAAAGATTATCCATACAAGATTATTTATTCTTTTCTAAATATTTAATAACGTCCTTTGCAAAGTAAGTTAAAATCATATCTGCACCTGCACGTTTGATAGCCGTTAACGATTCCATCATAACGCGTTCTTCATCAATCCATCCCATCTTGCCGGTGGCTTTGATAAGCGAATATTCACCGCTAACCTGGTAAGCTGCGGTAGGCATCCGGAATTTTTCTTTTACACGCCAGATGATATCGAGATACGCGCCGGCAGGTTTTACCATAATTATATCTGCGCCTTCTTCGATATCTGTTTCCGCTTCGCGCAATGCTTCATTCGCATTTGCAATATCCATCTGGTGCGAACGTCTGTCTCCAAATGCCGGAGCTGATTCTGCAGCATCGCGGAACGGACCATAATAACCGGAAGCGTATTTAACAGCGTAACTTAATATTGGAATTTCGGTAAATCCTTCTTTGTCGAGAGCTTTTCGAATAGCGCCGACGCGTCCGTCCATCATGTCCGATGGAGCAATAATATCTGCACCGGCTTCTGCGTGCGATAGTGATTCTTTAACAAGCAGATCAACAGTTTCATCATTTAAAATTCTTTCTCCTTCAAGCACACCACAGTGCCCGTGCGAAGTGTATTCGCATAGACATACATCTGTGATAACTAAAAGTTTTTGTGTTTCTTTTTTAATAGCACGTACAGCTTTCTGGATAATTCCATCCGGATCGTAAGCGCCCGAACCGACTTCATCTTTGTATGCCGGAACACCAAATAATATAATTGCCGGAATGCCAAGTTTCTCTACTTCTTTGCATTCTTCCACAACTATATCTATTGACATCTGATAAACACCGGGCATAGACTTAACTTCATTTTTTATTTTAGTGCCAGGTACAACAAACAACGGATAGATTAAGTCGTTCTTTGAAATAGTTGTCTCGCGAACCATGTCGCGCAGTGTTGGATTGTATCTTAATCTGCGTAAACGTTTAGTTGGATAGTTTGCCATTTTAGCCTCCGGTTTTAGAGTGTAGAGTGAAGAACGTAGAGTGTAGAATTATTGGATGCCTTTTGCAGTTTTAATGCTGCTCGTTAACAATCTCTCTAATTCATCACAGTCTCTATTTAAGCTTTCATACTCTTGATTATTTAATATTTCTGTTTCTTTTAACAACTTTAGCCAGAATTGAGATTCTCTGGCTTCTTTAAGTGATATAGATAATTTATAAATGAAATCTTTTTTAGTTGAAGCACTTTGGGCTTCGGAAACATTTGCGCCAATTGATGTTCCGGATCTTAATAATTGTTTATAAAGCGGTTCGTATGATTTTTCTTCCTGAATTAAATATTTATAAAATTTTGCAATTCTAACTGAAAAATTAAAAGACTTTTGATTTAACACACTTCCATAAATAACATGCGGTTCAAATACTTTATCCATTTCTCACTCTACACTCTTCGTTCTATACTCTTTCCATACTTTCTTTGATCTTTGCAAATATAATTTCAGAATTTTTTACGCAATCACCAACCGCGATTCCGCCCCGGTAATTACCACCGAGAAAGACGCCCGGGTTTTCTTTCTCAAATTTATCAAAATAATTTTCATGTTCTATGTAGCCGATATTGTACTGCGGAATTGCCTTTTGCCATGTTCTGCTGCGCATGAAAACCGGGTCGGAATTTATTTTCATTGTTTGTTTAAATTCTACCAAGACTTGCTCAATAAGTTTATTCTCTTCGGTTTCAAAGAGATGAGGTGAACGGGCACCGCCGATGAAAAGTGTAAATGCTGCGTTATCATCATCACATCTGTTTGGAAAAATTGCTGAACTCCAGATGGCACCGAGATAAGATTTCTTTTCTTTGGAAGGAATTAAATACCCGAAGCCATCAAGAGGTTGACCGATCGAAATTTTCTTAAATCCCAAGTACAATACCATTACAGGCGGGTAATAAATTTCTTCGAAATGTTTCGAAAGATTTTTATCTAACCTGTTAAATATAGCCGATGCAACATACGCTGGAACTGTTGATAGAACGCAATCCGAAATCACTTCCTGTTTTCCGCCGTTTTTTTCGTAGTTCACTTTCCAGCAATCATTATTACGTTCTACACTCTGCACTTTACACTTGTATTCTATCTTATCGTTAAGTTTATTCGCAATCGCTTTTGGGAATGTTTGCATACCGGAAATGAACGAAAACATTTTTGCACTTTGTTTTGATTGCTCTGCGCTTCGCTTTCTTTCTTTTGCACCTTTGATCATTCCTTTTATCAATCCGCCGTATAATTCTTCAAGTCGGTATAATTTTGGGAAAGCTGATTTCACACTGAGTTTGTTCGGATCTCCGGCAAACACACCGCTAACAAAGGGATCAATAGCATAATCTAAAAATTCTTGTCCAAGCCTTCTGCTTACAAATTCAGACATGCTTTGGTAATAACCGTCATTGGATTTTCCGATAAAAGGTTCTGCAGCCAAACGCATTTTTGCCTTTGTAGAAAAAAGTTTTGTCCGGATGAATAATAGCGGATTCATCGGCAGGGGATGGAGCCGGTCGTTGCGTAAAATATATCTTTTGCTGGAAGATTCGCTTGCATAAATCATTTCTTTTGTTAGTCCCACTTCATCAACAATATGCCCGATCAATGGTGTGGTTTCAAGTCCGCTGTTCGGACCGAAATCGACCAGGAAACCTTCTACGCGGCAAGTTTGCATCGAGCCCCCGGGTTCGTTTGCAGCTTCGAGAATTTTAACTTCGTATCCTTCTTTATCGAGCCAGTATGCCGTTGTTAAACCAGAAATGCCGGCACCTAGAATGGTTATCTTTTTTTTATTGTTCATTTTGTTTTTCCGTAAAACTTCAAACGTGAAAAGTGAAATGTACATGAAAGTGTATTATATATTTTGTTTCACTATTTCAGCAAGCGCTTCAATGAATAATCCCGAGTCATTTAATCCTTTCGTTACAATGTAATTTTCGATTCCACATTTATCTGCCACATGACGATATTGAATATCAAGTTCGTATAAAGTTTCAACATGATCGGATACAAAGCTTATCGGAACAATTAATAGATTTTTTTCACTTTTCAACGCAAGTTCTTCAATCATCGAGGCAGTTGAGGGCTCAAGCCACTTCATCGGTCCAACTTTGCTCTGAAAACATAGATGATGTTTGTGGAAATATTTCCGCGCATTCATTACCGCCGCCACCGTTTCTTTTATGTGATTACTGTAAGGATCGCCTTTTTTAACCAAGCTTACCGGTGTTCCGTGGGCGCTAAAAACAATTTGTATATCGGCGCGGGCATCTTCGGGGAACCGCACAATCGTTTCGTCAACTCTTTGGTTAATTGCAGCAATATATTTTTCATTCAAATAATAATCATTGATATAGACAAGTTTCGACGCATCACTTTTGTAATACCGTTTCCATTCGTTGAAAGACGAACCGGTGGTTGTTATAGAATAGTGTGGGTAAAGTGGAAGAAGAACAATTTTCTTATAATTCTCTTTTTCTACTTTAGTGACTGTTTCAGCCGTAAGAGGGTTCCAGTAACGCATTGCGATGTAAACATCAAGGGTAGGGTAATCTCTACGGAGGTTTGCCTCAAGCATCGATCTTTGTTTTTCTGTCCATTCATTTATTGGAGACTTACCGCCGATGAGTTTATATTCCTCAACTATTTTAGGCGCACGACTGCTGGAAATAATTTTAGCAAAGAGTTTTTGCCCGAAAGGTAATTTGAAAATATCGGGATCGCGAAATAAATTGTAGAGGAACGGTTCTATTGTTTCAAGTGAATCCGGCCCGCCAAGATTAAAAAGTACCACTGCTATTTTCTGCACAAAAAATCCTTCTGCATTTTCACACAGTTCTTGAATATTTTGCTTTATCTTCTTTTCGTTCAATATATCCGTCAAAGTTCATTGCGATATTCCGGATTAGAAGACGCCCCATGTTTGTCACTGTTAATTTTCTGTTTTTTATTTCAACTAATCCGTCGGTTACGAACTCGACCAATCCTTCCAGTCCTTTACCAAAATATTTTTCGAATTCGATATTGAATTTCTTGTCAACCGATTCGAAATCGAGTTCGAAATCGCACATAACCTTTGTAATTACATGGCGGCGAAGCAAATCATCGTCGGTTAGATAAATGCCTCGTTCAATCGGCAGAGTTTCATTATCGAGCGCTTCAAAATATTCTTTTTCTTTTTTAACATTTTGCGCGTAGATTTTTCCTATTTGGCTGATTCCGGTAATACCCATGCTGTAAAGGTCTGCCCCTGCGTGGGTGCTGTAACCTTGAAAATTGCGATACAACTTCTTTTCTCGTAAAGCAATTGCAAGCTCATCATCGGGTTTTGCAAAATGATCCATGCCGATAAAAACATAACCTGCATCGGTCAACTTCTCAATTGTCATTTTTAGTATGTGCAATTTTTCTTCGGGTGTTGGTAAATCTTCATGTTTGATAAGTGCCATATGTTTTTTCATCCAAGGAACGTGTGCATAATTGAAAACTGCAATCCGATCCGGTGATATATCAATAATAACATCGACGGTTTGAGCAAAAGTTTCTGCCGATTGGAAAGGGAGTCCATAAATTAAATCAAGATTGATACTTTGAAAGCCAAGCTCGCGAACCCAGCTTACAACTTGTCTCGTCATGTCTTCAGGCTGAACTCTATTGACAGCTTTCTGGACTTTGTCGTTGAAATCCTGAACTCCCATGCTGATTCTATTAAACCGGCCGTGGCGCAGAGCTTCTAAATGTTCTTTTGTTAAACCGCGCGGATCAATCTCGCAGCCTTCTTCGGCATCGGGTTTGAATTCAAAATTTTTATTTATGTAGGAAATCAAATCGGCAATTTCGTCGGGATTAAGATGGGTCGGTGTTCCGCCGCCCCAGTGAAGCTGAACAACTTTACGATTGGGAACGATAAACGCTCGCAATAAATCGACTTCATTTTTTAAATACTTGATGTATTCCTTGATACGGTTGCGGTTACGCGTGATGATCATATTGCATCCGCAGAAATAACAGAGCGTATCGCAAAAGGGAAGATGGTAATAAAGTGAGAGTTCCGGAGGATTAGCTTCGTTATTGGTCCGGATGATTTCATCCAAATATTTTTCCGATGTAAACAATTCGTTAAAGTGCGGTGCAGTTGGATAGCTTGTATAACGCGGGCCCGGCTTGTCGTACTTTTTTATTAAATCTAAATTTATGTCGAACATATTGACCTCGTAAAGAAAATCACTTTGCTTAAAGAGGAAGTGAATCGCTTCGCTCGAAGAGGAAATAAATCGCTTCGCTCAAAGAAGGAAAGATTCACTTCGATTTACAATTTTTTATAATCTTTCCGATAAATATTTAATGAAATTTGATAATTGTTGTGAAATATCTATGCAATTATTTTTTAATTTTTCAAATGTTGGTTTATCAATGTAATTCAATTCGATCGCAATGTTTAATAAACTTCTGATTTCTCCGACCGATCCTTTTTGAATAATACAAGAATTTAATAAAATCTCTGTCGCTGCCTCTTTCAAAACCCTCGGCAATATTATTTAGAACAGAAATAGAAGCTCGCTGAATCTGATCTTTGAATCCAAAATCTTTTTGATATTTATTATTATCAAATTTATAAATCGAAATGCATAACTCTTTTGCTTTATGATAAACCGGTAAATCCTCAAAAGTTTTCATTGCATCACTAAATTTAATGCTTCTTTCCTTTTTTGAGTCCCGCAAGGCGGGACGATTCTTTTCTTCTTTCCATTTTACTTACTGCAGTGAAACAATTTGCTTTCGCGTTTTATAACATCTACAAGATACTTTGCATTTTGCGGATCAACATCCGGCAGAATTCCGTGACCGAGATTGAAAATATGCCCCGAACCCTTTCCGAACGACTCTAGAATTTTTACGGCTTCTTCTTTTATTTTTTTCTTATTTGCGTAAAGAACAGTTGGGTCAAGGTTACCTTGCAGAGCCATTTTGTTACCGACTAATTTTCTTGCGTAACTTAAATTAATTGTCCAATCAAGCCCTATTACATCTGCGCCGGCGTCTGCTATTTTATCAAGTTTATAATGAACACCTTTTGCGAAAACTATTACCGGCTCATCTTTCCGGTTAATCTGTGAAATAATTTTTTTAATATATCGCAGAGAAAATTCCTCAAAGTCGTTTTGTGAAAGCAAGCCACCCCATGTATCGAATATTTGTACTGCGTCGGCACCGGCTTCAATCTTTGCAGAAAGATAGTCAGCTACGGCATTTGATATTTTATCAAGCAACAGATGGGCTGCTTTCGGTTGATTGTAGATAAATTTCTTGATTTCCATCCCCACTTGTTGTGATGAGCCGCCGCCTTCAACCATGTATGTCATAAGTGTCCATGGTGAGCCTGCAAAACCAATTAAGGGGACACGGCCATTCAATTCTTTTTTTGTGAGTGAAACTGCATCAAGGACAAACCTCAAATTTTTCGACGGATCAATTTTTTTCAGCTTATTAACATCGTCTACATTTCGAATAGGGTCGTAAAGTTTTGGTCCTTTGCTTTCAATCATTTTCAATTTCATTCCCATCGCTTCCGGAATGACCAGTATGTCGGAAAAAATTATTGCCGCATCAACGCCGATTATATCGACCGGCTGAATCGTAACCTCGGTAGCAAGTTCTGGAGATTTGCACATAGTTAGGAAATCTGCTTTTTCGCGGATAGCCCGATACTGTGGCAAATATCTTCCTGCCTGACGCATAATCCAAATTGGTGTTCTCTCAACAGGCTGCCTTCTACATGCTCTTAGAAATAAATCGTTTTGAAATTTTGTCAATTGTTCTCCATTTAAGCTACGTGTGATGTTATGTGAAAATATTTGATGATTGCTTCTGCCACGCCGTTAAGTGAAAATGTTTCGGGCACAATATGAACCGGCAGCAAGTTCTGGCGGATAGCACTTTCAGTTGTAGTGCCGATAGCACAGATAATAGTTCTGTCGAAATATTCCGCGGCATATTTTATGTCCATTATTTTAAGAAAGCTTTGGAACGATGATGGACTTGTGAAAACAAAAATGTCCGGTTTACGTTCGACAATTTGTTGTAATCCGGATTTCAATGCATCTGTGTTGTTTGCAACGACATTATAAATCGGAAGCGAAACAGTTTCTGCGCCTAAGTTTGACAGACCAACTGATAGCTCGTCGCGTGAGAGAGACGAACCGGGGATAAGAATCTTCTTGCCTGCCAACTCCAATCTTGAAAATGTTTTGAGTAATCCTCCCGCACTGAATTCGTCGGAAATTAGATCAACATGAATTTTTAACGCCGAACATGTAGCAGCAGTGTTTTTACCTACTGCGGCAATCGTCTTTCCGGACAAGTCCAATTTATGTTTACCGTGTATTAAGTTGAAAATCTTAGCAGCGTTTGATGAAGTGAAAATCAAATAGTCAAAAGCATCAAATTTGTCAATAGCTTCTTTTATTTCTTTCGATTCGGGAATAGGTTGAATTTTTATTGTCGGAAAGAAAACAATCTTTGCACCGGCTTCTTCCAGCAGTTTCAGCGACTCATGAGTTGCAATTTTTTCTTTCGTAACCAGAATATTTTTATTTAGTAACGGATTCACTTTGAACGCGCGCTTTCATATATATCTTTTAAAATTTTTGAAGCACCGGCTTTCAATAAATCACCGGCAAGTTTTTTCCCAAGTTTTTCAGGATTGTCTTTTGAGCCACGCATTTTCTTTCTGAACGTTATTGAACCATCGATTGAACCGACAACAGCGTCGAGGTAGAGTCCACCCGGTTTCAATTGCGCATACGCGCCGATGGGAACCTGGCAACCGCCTTCGAGTCTTTTCAGTAAAGCACGCTCGGCAAGTACAGCTTTGTAAGTTGCATCGTGATGAATTGATTTCAAAACTTTTTCTGCGAACTTATTATCGGAACGAATCTCGATTCCTAAGGCGCCTTGACCAACAGCAGGAAGAATTTCATCAACTTTGATGATTGCAGAAATATATTTGTTAAGTTTTAAACGCTCTACGCCTGCTCTCGCAAGTATTATTGCATCCCAATTGGATTCTAAAAATTTTTTTATCCGTGTTGGAACATTACCGCGGAGCTCTTCAATTTTGATATCGGGACGTATATGAAGCAGTTGTGAACGGCGACGTAAGGATCCGGTTGCAACAATCACGCCTTCATGCAAGTCTTTCAATTTTGTCCCTTTCTTTCTTGCTATCAAAACATCTTCAACCGGATGACGTTTTGTTACTGCCGCTAATTTTAATCCTGCGGAAAGTTCCGTCTGCAAGTCTTTCAGACTGTGAACGGCAATATCGATCGAACCTTTCAGCAGTTCATTCTCCAACTCTTTTGTGAACAAACCTTTGTCGCCAATTTTTGATAATGCAACGTCGAGAATTTTATCGCCCTTGGTATTGATGATTTTTATTTCAACAGAAAGGTTTTTGTTTTTACGTTCCAATTCTCTTTTTACGAATTTTGCTTGCCAAAGCGCAAGCTCGCTTCCGCGTGAACCTATAATCAGCTTATTTTTTTTCATCATTGCCTTCTGAATTTTGGCTCTCATCGGTTTCACTCTTGCCGTTCGCTGGAATATCACCAAGATTAAAAAGTTCTTTTAATATCAATGTGTTGGTCAGAACCTCTTTTATGTTTGCGCCGGATTCGGCAAATCCTCTCAGCTTAACAGTCGGGTTATGCAAAAGCCGTCCTATCATCCGGCGTGTCATGTCCTCCACTTTTGTAAAATCTTCTTCGCATACTTTGTTTTTAATTTTTTCCAGTTCGTCCGACCGTATTTCTTCAAAAAAATTTCTGATTGATTTTATCGTTGGCACTACATCAAGAGTGTTGTACCAACTAAAGAACCCGACCAGCTCTTCCATAATAATTTTTTCTACAAAAGGAATTTGTTCCTTCCGTTTTTCCATGTTCTGATCAACAATGATTTTCAAGGAATCCATATCGTGATAAAACACATTATCGATTCTGTGAACGTCGGGCTCGATATCGCGAGGCACTGCAATATCCATCAACACAACCGGCGTTCCTTTTCTTTTTTTCATTGCGGATTTTATATCACCGGCATGAATTATCAAATTGTTGGAACTTGTAGCGCTGATTATAATATCGAAATTGTAAAGATGTTCTTTCAGAAATTCTAACGGGATAATCTCGCCGCGAACTTTCTCCGCCAGGTTTTTCGCACGCTCAATTGTTCTGTTGGAAATTGTAATTTTACCAACGCCTTTATCGCGAAGATGAATTGCTGCAAGTTCGCTTGTTTCCCCGGCTCCAATTACCAATGCAGATTTTTTTTCGAGACTGGCAAAAATTTTTTCTACAACTTGAACTGCCGCATAACTAACCGTAACAGCACCCTCGCCAATCGTGGTTTCTTTGATTGAGCGCTTTCCAACTTTGATTGCCGTATCGAAGATTCTTCTAGAAATTGTGCCGGTAAAATTGAGAGCTTCCGAAATTTCAAAAGCTTCTTTCACTTGCCCCAGAATCTGGCTGTCGCCTATGACCATAGAATCTATGCCGGAAGCAACAGAAAACAAATGTTTAACCGCTCCGCAGGAAAAAAATTTTGTAAAATGTTCCGGCTTAATTCCTTCAACCGGTTTTGATTTGAGAAGAGAACCGATAATTGAGTTTACATCTAAGCCATCGTTCTGTGGAAATCCGAAAATTTCCGTGCGGTTGCATGTAGAGATAACAACACCTTCGGAAAAAGTTTGCTCTTTCAAACGGGGAATCAATGCAACAATTTCATCGCGGTTGAGGTGTAATGCTTCCCGCAGTTCGAGCGGGGAAGTTGTATGATTTATTGAAATACCTATTAAATTCATTTTAACTATTAATAAAAAGAATGAAACGTCCTGGCAAGAGTATTCGTAACTATCAGTGATGCAATCGCAACAACAAATCCGATCAGAGAAAAAATTATAAATTTCTTTCCGTACAAATTTGCAATCCATTTACTTGTTATTCCTACGCCGTAAACCAGCCATACAAATAATGTTCCTGTAAGCTTCGGATCGAGATAACTGAAATCCGGAAATGCTTTGGGCAGCCAGATAATCCCAATTACAATAGCGGTTGTTAAAAGTATAAAACCAATTACGGCGGCATAGAAACTTAACTTCTCAAGAATTTCCAAACTTGGTAATCTGTTGAAGACCAATCCAAACCTATTTTCTTTTAGGTTGTGGTAAAGAAGCCAGAACAATATTCCGTAAACTGCCGAGATAATAATTCCCGAGTATCCGAGCAGAGCACTTATAACATGAAGACCGAGCAGACGGTTTCTCAAAACTTCCGGCACTTTGTAATTTGGTTCGATGAAAATTGAAGAGACAACTTGAAACAGAACAGAGAATAAAATTATAAATGCGCCTGTTCCGCGTATATCGGTAAGCAGTTCGAGTATAAAGTAGGAGAACGCAATTGAACATGCTATTATGGAAAATATTTCGAACTTGCTTGTTATTGGCGGATGATCGTACTCAACAGTCCGTGCAATCAAGTATGAAACATGAACTATAATCGTGATGAATAGAATAATCCTTTTGACATTGCTAACCGATTTCCGCTCTTTGAAAAAATCGTAGAGGTAAACCGCAAAGCTGGTTAAATACAACAACGGCAATATGAAATTCAGCGTTGAGATTGTCTGTAGCATTTATTCCGTATTCAAGTTTGTTATATATTAAACTGCGAAGACACTATTATTGTTCTTTTTAGGAATCAAAATTATGAAAATCCTGCACGAATTACCCGATGAAATGAAGTGTGTTTAACAATGGAGAAGGCGGTTTAAGCTTTGATTTTCAAGCTTTATTCTTGGTTCAACAACACTTGTTCTACGAATCTTTAGCGTAGAATAAGCATTTTCTTAGACTGAAAGAATCCGTTTGCACTTAGTGTATAAAAATAAACTCCGCTCGGCAAATCAATACCGTTAAATTTAACTTCGTAATTGCCGGGAGGCTTTTCTTCGTTAACAAGTGTTGTTATTTCTCTTCCCAACAAATCATAAACTTTCAATACAACCTTGTTGATCGAAATTGAATTACGATCTACGGGAGGAATAGAAAATTTTATTGTTGTAGTTGGATTAAACGGATTGGGGTAGTTTTGAGAGAGATAATAGACTAACTGTGTATTGGTTCAGCGTGAAAAGGAATTTCGGGTTAATTAAGTAAAGGAAAAAATAAGCTGCAATTAATGGATAATCAGCCAACATTTTTCACCTCATAACGTGCTTTTTTAGCCAACTGCAATTTAGTATTTCTTACTTCAAGTTTCTCGGTAATTCTATCGTTCAAAAAATCATCCGGAGTTAACTAGAACAAAGAGCTGTGCAATCGTTTTGTGTTATAGTAGTCGATGAACTCGGAAATCTGTTTTCTAGCATCATCAAGATTAATCAAAGATTGAGTCGCCAAAAATTCTTCATGAATAGCTCTGTGATAGCGTTCAATCTTGCCATTGCTCTGGGGATAAGCAATCGAAGTTCTTATATGCTGCAATCCAACAAACTTCAGATATGTATGACCGAGGGAAGACAAGCTGATGTTAGACATGCTCGTTATATGACCTTACCAAAGAGAAGTGTAGTAGTTGCAGACCGTGGTTATCAAGATTTTTCAATGCTCTACTCTTGGAATAACGAGGAGATATATTTTGTAATCCGGCTTAAGAAATCGATAAATCATGAATGAAATGGTAAAATCTGTCCAATATAACTTTTTTCTCCGCTTTTTTGTTTGCTTTATTTTATTTTGGATAGCAGTGATCAGCGGAGTAACTTTTAAAATAAAAAAGGCTGTTGTTGAAACAGCCTTTTTGATCTAAGAAATTGTCAAATCAATTGCCGAAGACTTCAATTTTTCCATTCATATGTTTTGTTTTGTCGGTAATGCTTCCGTACTTATCAACAACACCGATGTGACAAACAGTGCAGCCGGAAAGATCCGAAGCCATGTGTCCCTTTGGAGGTAGACCGTGACATGTGCCGCATTTGCCCTGTGTGCCGTCAACCTTGTTCCATGTCGGCGCAAAATTCTCGCCGTCTATTTTATCTGCCGTGTATGCAAACTGCCATTGAGAAGTTGCTTTCGGAAAAGAAAAATTGCCATGACAGTAAGTGTTAGAACATTTGTTGGTACTGTAATCGTAAGTTCCATTGCCAAGCTGGTAAACCGAATAGTTTGTATTCAATATAACTTCAGCTTTTCCGTTTGTATCGATATGTCCTGGAGAATTAAGAGCAGCCGGAACAGTGTGGCATTCATTGCATTTAACCAATTGAGTGATCTTAGCATTTAATAGGTGTGTAGAATGCGCACCAACGCCTGCCGACTGCGTGTTTGTTCTTCTATTCAAATCGACCGGCGGCGCAATCGATGCCGGATTTTTGAAATCTCCGTGGCATGTATTGCACGCTTCGGGTCCGCCTGGATTGGTGTGACATGAATTGCACGAAGTACTTGCAACACCGCCGGAGTAATTGTTACTATGACAGGTTTTGCATTGCGACATATCCCAATTCAACGATGCAACATATCTACCGTGAAAATTTGCAGAAGCGGGATCTGCAATACCTATTTGATGCACAGTTATGGTTGCATGACATTTTGTGCACGAAGGACTTGCGGTTCCACCGCCGAAACTGCTTCCGTGACACTGGCTGCAATCGCTCATTTTCAATTTTTTGTTTACAATAAACAAGCCATGAAATTCTGATGATGTTGTTATGTTAATTCCAGGTTGATGCACGGAAATTGTCGGGTGACAGTTTGCGGTTGCACAACTTATCTTTGCGGTTCCGCCATTGAAATTTGCATCGTGACATTGCTTACAGCTTTCTAATCCTTTATTCTTAACAGTTACACCGTGGAATTCTTGCGATGACTGATTAAAAACATTTGAACCGTGCAATGCTAATTTGGAAGGAGAAGTCAAATCATTTTGTAGATCGCTGCACGAAAATGAAATCAATCCAAGCGTAATAACAGTGATAAAATAATATTTTGAATATCTCATGTTCTACCTAAGAGGTTAAGTTTTCTTAATTATGACAGTAACCGCAGAAACCAACTCCTTTCACACCGCCGGGACGGGCGTTAGCATCTGTATGACAAACATAACATACCGAACCTCGATCTGTGTGCCAATCACCGTTTCCCTTGTTGTTCATAAATCCGGCGCTATGTGTTTTTGGATTTGTACCTTTAACGCCGTCATTATCAACGTGACATAAAACGCATGTCGGATCAGCACTTTGCACATCGTGACATGATGCACAGCTTTCGATATCCCTGCGTGCAAGAACCGCGTGTTGCCCGCCGCCAGTTCCAACTCCTATCGTTACAAAGTTTGGCTTCTTATGGGAAGAAGGAGTGTTACCTTCAAGAGCAAAGTCTCCACCTTTGGATTCGTGACATTTAGCGCAAAATATTTCGGTCTGATGGCAGGTCTGACATTCGTTCGTTTTGCCTTTTGCATCTATTCCGTGTGTGTATTGGTAATTCAAATCGTGTACGCGGGTAATCTGCTGCTGTTTTGTATTATCGATGAACTTTTGAGGTGCATAATAAGTATAAAAGTCTCTTGCGGTATTCTTTTCCGTAATCATTGTTGTTGAAGCGTGACATGATTCGCAAAATGAATTGTCGTGGCAGGTCTGGCATTGTGAATTTTCTGAATTTGCTTGAAATTTATGCGACTTGAGAAAGCCAACTTCTTTGTGACCTTCCGGCAACAAATTTGCAGTTGAAATATGGCATGATTCACAAACGTTGCTTGCAACGGATTTTCCGTTGTGACACGTCATACAAGTCGACATTGCAGGAATAACATTCGGAGATTCGAAACTGTATGCAACGTTATCCAAACCTTTATGGCACGTTACGCATTCTAATTTTTGATCGGACAAATGGAATTTGTGATTGAAAATCATGACGGGTTTTTTCTGAATCAACGGTTCGTTTACGTTTTCGTAATGGCATTGATTGCAATTTTTTTCATCTTTAACATCATGGCACGTAGCGCAGGCAGATTTTTCAGGAAGTAATCTCATGTTCAGTGAAATGCTTTCCGAAACTCCGGTATGGCAATCGGTACATCCTGCAACATCCTTGTGAACCGTGTGTGAAAACTTGATCACATCTTTGTTAGTCTTACCGGATTTATCGTTATCTTTCTTGCCAATTGCAGCAATTGTTAAAAAGCAAATCAAACCAAAACCAAAAGCAGCGTAGTAAAATTTAATCTTCATAGTTTATTAGAAATTAGTATTAAACCAGTGATTTACTTTGAAAAGAATTCTGTAATCGTTTTTGTAGATCTTATTGTTGAAATATTGTCCTTGAACATCGAATGATAGATCCCGCCAGGGACGTAAATTCAAACCGGCAAGAACCGATGTTATGTTGTTCTTTTCCGAATCCTTATCCAGCTTATAATTTGTAAACGAAATTCCAGTTGAGGGGGTAATAAATCCGTCTGCAAATGAATGAGCGGTGTAAAAAGAAAAGCCGTCTAACTCGCCGGCATAACCGAATGTTTTTCTGTAGCTGAAACTTCCGTACTTTGTATTAACGCCTAAATTGAGGCGTTGTGAATTATCGTCCTGGTATTTAACGTTCCCAAACTTCCCGAATATTGTGAAGTCCGGACTAACCTTGTAGTCCACTCCGCTTTCAATTTCTTGAGAGTTGCCAAAATTGAAAACTGAAAAAATTGAATTGTACCGAACCTTGGGCTCGCGGAAATTGTAATAAATATTTACCCCGAGTTTGTCTGTGGCTTGTACTCTTCCGTCGAGTTCAAACTTTGAAGTTGTCTGGAAGTCCATATTGTACTCGTAACGGGTATCGATATTAACAACTCCGGGTAAGAAGTAAGATGCATTTGCAGAAAGAAATTTGTACTGGTTTGAATTCTGCTGAATCAATATTGTAACCGGATCGAGATTGGCATCTAAACGCAGCGCGTTGTAATCGAACTTCTTGAAGTTCTTATTAATGTAGCCCAGTCCAAAATTGAAATATTCAAGAAAAAATATTTCAAATTTGCCTCCAATTACGTAATCGTTCCTAAAATCGTTTGTAACTTCCAATTTCTGATACGCCGGAACATTACCGCCGTAATAACCCGTTAATGAAACATTATCGTATTTGAATTTCAGGTTGACGCCGTCGAATAAACCGCCTGTAACAGGAGTGAATAACGGTTGCCGCCCGATTTTTAATGTGAACATGTCTACAATGTTGCGAGCTTCAAAATACAAATTGTAGAAACGCAATCTCGGATCCGAAGTTAACGCATTGCCAATATTGCTTTCATAGTTGACTCTTGTTCGAACCGAAATTTGCTGATAATTAAAATTCAGAGATAAAGTTTCGTATGTCCTGAAAAACGTGTCGGAAGTTTTAGCGGTATCAAATCTTTCAAATGTATAGAAGCTGGAAGAAATACTGCCGTTTAGATTCTGGGCAGAAATCATAAACGGCAGGCTTAAAATCGATAGGATAAAAAATATTTTTTTCATTTTATGCCCTGAAAATAGTATTAGGCTTTCGGAACTTTATGTTCGATCTTTTTCCACATTTCTTGAAACTTAAATTCTTTGTATGATGGACTTTCCGGGTTATGACAAGTCTTGCAGAATTTTTCGGTATCGGCAGGAATTAGCAATCCTTTCTTTTTAGCTTCTGCAATGTTTTTCATAACACTCATCGATTTGTATCCCGAACCGGGTCCGTGGCAGGTTTCGCATTGAACGCCGTCTTCAACTTTAAACTTTGCGCCAATCAATGCTTTGTCTACATTGTAGCCGCTGGCGTGGCATTTTAAACATTCAGGATTTTCAACTGCTTTCTTTCCGCTTTTCTTTTTCGAAATTTCATCTGCTTTAGCAGTTGTTAAAGTTTTATAGGCTTGAGAATGTTTGCTGCCCTGCCAAATCTTAAATTGGTTGCCCGACTTTTCGGTTTTATGGCACATGCCGCAAACTTGAACACCTTCATAACCGAATTTTTCTTGTGCATTGTTGCTTGCAGGTAAAATAAAATAAGCTGCAACAATGATCGGAACTGCAAGAGTTTTTTTGTTTAACATTGTTATTCCTCCTTGGAAATAATTTAATTAATGGAGCTTAATGACCTTTTATAAAATAAAAGAACGTATTAATCCTCTTTTAATATAGTGTAATTATAACTTTTTTACAACCGGGCTTTATTAGTACTTTAACTTTTCTCCGTTTTCGGTTTCATTTTTTCTTCTAACCAACTTCCCAAAGCATGGTCGGTCTCGATTTCATTTTGAATAATTAAGTCGGGATTGAGTCCATTCTTTTTAAGTGTGGAAGTAAATAACAAAGTAGAATTACTAACTTTTTTCATTTCTCTTATTCCGCTACGGAATTCTTTCCATTCAAGCACAACTCTTCTAAAATGTTTTTCGTGATGATGGCGGTAATTTTCAAGAGACATTTTCCCGTTTATCCAGGTCAAACTCATCGGATACTCGTGAGGATGAAAGATGACGAAGAACCAATGCCAAACCAAAATTGCAAGAGTTGCCAAAATTGCTTCATAAAAATGTATTAACTCGCTAACCTTAATCAACCAAACCGGTGCCCAGTTACCAACAACTGTAGGAAACCAAAGTATGAAACCTGTTAGCCCCATTACAATTGTTCCCCATATTAGAGCCCAGTACTCGGCTTTTTCTGTATAGTCGTAAGTATCAAATTTCGGTTTCTGTTTTTTCAATCTTAGATAATAAAGAATATTATCGCGGGCTTCGGTAATATCGTCAAATTTCGGAATTAGATTTTTCAATACATCTCTTCCTCGTAGTGTGAAGATCAGATAAATGACATGGTAAATACCTACCGCAATCATAATTACAGCAGCAGTCCTGTGAACGTTCTGACGCACTGTTTCGGTAAGACCTATTGTTCTAAGTAATTCTGCCCACCAGCTTTGATGAAACTTCAGTGCAAAGCCTGTAACAGCCAGAGTTACGAATGAAATCAGAAGCAGCAGATGCTGAATAACCTCGTTCTTTGTGAATCGGGGAATTGTAATTTCACTTTTTTCGCGGCGGTATTTCTTTCTTATTTCGTAAACGAAGATTAACAGATTGTGCAAAATCATTCCGCCAATTACCGAAACAATCAACCAGAAATAAATTGTTGCAACTACATCTTCTATTCTGGAAGCCATTTTTGTAGCTGCTTGATGCGAATAGCTTTGAGAAAATGTTTCCGTTGCATTGGGATGACATTTTTTACAAGTCGCTGTAACATTCTCTTGATTAACAGAAGATTCCGGATGATCTTTTGGTAAAATTTTATGAACACCGTGACAATCGACACACATTGCCGCTTCTTTATCGCCCCGAAGAACTGCTAAACCATGATAACTATCCTCATATTGTTTTGCTTGTCCTCCTATAATTCCAAATCGCTCTGCAATGCGTGGATCCTCATGACAGATCATACACGTTCTCTGTTGAAGTTTTTTTGTTTCCAGCTTTTTATTTACTGTGTTTACTGCATGTATGCTGTGTTCGTTATGGCAATCGTTGCATACCGGCGATTCGCGAACGCCCTGCTTTGTTCGAACCCAATGAATTGATTTCCCGTATTCATTTTCAATTTCCGTATGACACTGTCCGCAGGTGCCGGGAACATTGAACGCAGAAATTTTGGAACCCGGTTGAACTCTATTTTTGATATCGTGAACACCATGACAAACAACGCAAGTTGGCGCATCTTTGCTGCCCTGACTAATAAGTTTTCCGTGTACAGAGTTTGAGTAAAGCACTCCTGGGTTTTTAATACTGAATGAAAATTTCTTTACTATTTGTGGATTGTCGTGACACGTACCGCATGTGTGTGCCAAATTTGTCGGATATACTTTGCTCTTCGGGTCGTTGACTTTTAGAATGTCGTGTGAACCGTGACAGTTCCAGCACATAGCCGCTTCATCAATACCTTCGCTGAGTGATATTCCATGAATACTTTCGCGGTGCTCTTTTGCAATTGCAGAATGACAAAGATAGCAGTCTGCTTTTTGAATTGTGCCAACATTCTTAGGATGATTAGTAAGGTTGTTTGAAATGTAATTATGACAATCAGCGCATTCTAAATTTTTGTGAACCGATTGAGAGAGTTGGAGATATCCATTTTGCTTGTGACATCTTATGCATTTGTTTCCTTCAACTGCTTTGGAGTGGTACGGATTAGCAAGAACTATACTTGCGTGACACTTTGAACAAATCTCTTTTACTTTGAGACTATTGTCTTTTGGCGGTGCATTTATTAAATGTGTACCATGGCAAATTTTACAGTCCGGCGGATTCTTAACTTTACTCTTTAGACGATGGTGAATATCACTTTTGACAAGGTTAGCATATTCTTCGTGACATGTTTCGCATCTAACCTTTTTGTAATTTTTTTTCTCGATGTGAGTCTCATCTTGAATATCAGCATGGCAGTCCTGGCAGCCAATAGCTCCATCGTGAACAGATTTCTGAATAACATTTTCGTGACAATCTACACATTTGAAATTCTGAGCGTTGAGTCGGGCATTCGGGATAAAGATAGAAAAGAAGAGAAACATTACCGTAAAAATTGTTTTTGAGAACGATATCATTAATTAAGCTCCGTAGTTCAATATTACTGATACAGGAACAACATGGAATAAATAATTAATCCGATTAAAATTATTCCGATAGTCAAAGCCGTAAACCCGAAAATTTTTGCCGCCTTTGTTAAGGCTGGAGATGGCGCTTCGTTAGAAAATCTTTTTTGAAGTTCCTCATTTTGCATTATTTGTTCATACTCTCTTGGACGGTCTTCCTTCAATTCTTCAACTTTCACTTTACCGGTGAAAATTACTGTGTCCATTGGAAATTTATCGGGCCTGAAGTGCGTGTTAAAGAAATGAACTGTAAAAATGAATCCGACCGCAAGCAATGCTTCGTCGCTGTGAATAATAGTAGCGATGTTAATGAACCATCCCGGGAATCCAATTGATGTGAACAATTCCGGGAACCATAGGATTAATCCGCTGAATCCTATTATTGCAACACCCCAGAAAACTGCAAAGTAGTCGAACTTCTCCCAGTATGTCCATCTTCCATATTGCGGTCGTGGCCCCTTTCCAAAAAACCACTTCATTGTTTGAACAAATTCCGTTATATCTCTCTTATTGGGAACGAGAGAATTTTCTCCCTTCAGAAAAGATGTAACTGGTAAGCCCCGTTTAATTTTTTTTCTTAGCAAGTAAGTGATGTGGAGAAAGAAATAGATAAATGTAATAACAGCCGCAGTCCTGTGAATAAAACCGGTAACTTCATAACCGCCTAATATCTTTGATAAGGTTTGAAATACTCCCACCCCGGAAAATTTTATTACCATTCCAGTTATTGCAAGAGAAATGAAACTGATTATAACCAGCACATGAAGAAACCTCGAGTAAGCATCAAATCGTTCGTAATACTTTTCGTTATGTTCTTGATTAATTTCAGACATTAATTTTTCCGGTTGTTTTTTAACTGTTTTGATTTTGCTTTCTTTTCCTTAAGAGCTCTCGGCAGCCACAACAAAGTGTGAATTCCAAAAAATGTAAACGTGCCTACAAGTAAAATTGTCATGAACCAAAATGTATAAAACAGATAAGGATATTTATCTCTATTATGATGTGTTGCGTGGGTTAGGTAACCAACGAACATTCTGTTTGAATTCTCGTGACACTTTTTGCATGTTTGAACAATGTTCTGCCTGCTAAGGGTCGATTTCGGATTTTCCGGTGGAAGAATATTGTGTGAACCATGGCAATCGAAACATTTAGCCGCACCACTTTCGCCCAATTTGGAAACCTTACCGTGAAAAGTTTGAAAGTAAGTTGACGCAACATCTTCGTGACACTTTCCACACTGATTAATAATCGTTTGTCTAAAATCTTTCAGATCTACACGGTTAATTTCGTGCGAAAAGTGACAATCGTTGCAGACCGGAAGTCTCTTGTCGGTCTTAGTTACAGTTGAACTGTGAATACCGTTTTGAAACTGTTCGTAAACACCAAGATGGCATTGAGCGCATGTAGTTGCGATCCGTTTCGGGTTAATTGTAGAGCGAGGATCTCCCGGAGGCAATTCTTTATGACTTGAATGACAATTGACGCAAGTTGCCGTTACCAATAGCCCGCTTTGAAGTAAACCTTTCCCGTGAATACTTTCTCTGTAACTCGACACTATTCCTCTATTACTTTCATCTATTGCTATAGCAATGTTTTTACCTTCGCGGTGGCATCTGCCGCAAAGCTCGGGAACATTTCGTGCGAATGTTTGTGAATCCGTATTCTTCTTCGATTGAACATTGTGTTTGGTATGGCAATCGGTGCAGTATGGCGCGCGGGCATCACCGGAGACATGCTTGGTTCCGTGAATGCTAATGTTATAATCGTCGACCTGTTCGCTATGACAGATAGAGCAATCGACCTTGCCGCTGTTCAAACATACCGGGTTCTTCGACTTGCTGATGTTTGTGTGACACTTTATGCATGAGTTAACAGTATGTGCAGAAGTTTTAAATTCATCGTAGCTAACATAAAGCGAAACAGATTTTCCGTTAGCAGTTTTGTACAATTCTTTTTTACCGTGGCACTTCATGCACATTTCATCCGGAAAACTATCGTCGTAAAATACCTTTCTAACTTTATGAGGTGCATGGCAGTCTATACAGGCGGGAATTTTGTTCGGTTGTTTTTCCCACAATTCGCCGCGAATAACTTTCATGTGAACTTTTTCAATTTCTCTGTGGCATTGAGTACACGTGCTGGCAATATTGTTTCTATTAATAGTCGATACCGGATTTGTATGAGGCAAAATATCATGCGAAGTGTGACAGCTTGTGCAGACTGCTGTAACAATCAAACCTCTTTTAAATAATCCTTCGCCATGAATAGATTCCGAGTAATCGGCTAAAACTTTTCTTTCTTCGGGATTGACCAGTTTTGAAACTTGAGTTCCTTCTTTGTGACACTGGCCGCAGAGCGAGGGAATGTTCATCACAAATGTTCTCGATTTCGGGTTTTTCGATGAAAGAATTTCATGTTTGGAATGACATGTTATGCAGGTTGGAGCCAGAGTTTTACCGGCTTGAAATGCTTGACCATGAAGACTTCTTTTGTAATACTGCACCGGTTTTTCGTGACACGCCGAGCAATCTACCTTGTTCAATTTTTCGGGATGGGGAAGATTATCCGGATTAACATCTGAATGACAGCCTGCACAACCAATTTCTTCGTGAATCGATGCGGCAAATAATTTTCCATTCACAAATAGGGAAACATCTTTACCGTCTCTTTTGGTAGTTAAAGTTCTATCTCCATGGCATTCAAGACAAACCAGATCACTCTTACTTTGTGCAAAAAGACAACCGGTTAAAAAGAAAAATATAAAGGAACTAATTACAAATTTTTTCATCTTATATATTCTTAATAATTGAAATCAGCGTACAATAATTGTGCACAAATATGCTTTTTAAGGAATGTTGGAATTTTAACAACATCCGTATTAATCAATAAGCAACGAACAAATTTTGAAGAAAATTTACCGAAAATGAGAAAGTCTATTCTAAAATATCAGATAAAAGACACTAATGTCTGTTCACAAAATATTCAGATAGAATGAATTTGTCAACGTTGCTTAAAACAAAAAAGAAAACTGAAGCTTTTTTTTGATAGTATAGATTCAAGATTTACTACTTCTTAAAAAATTCGCCGGTGATTATGTACCAATCTTTTTCTTCGATGTTTTCCAGTTGTCCCCAAAGAATTTCGATGTTCTCCTTCTTTTGATTTTCTTTTCCGAGCAATTCTTTTATTTGTTTCAAGTACCTGTCAATTTCATCCTGATAAAATGAAACTGCACTATTGCCAATTTTAAGTTGTTGTAACTCGCTTTCTAATTTATCGGCGTCTATAATGCAGATCCAGTTTTTCCCGTACGGTGAAAAATTCAGAGCTTCTAAATTATCTGCTAATTCATTGTTTACCTTTTTTACCTGTCCGCTTACCGGAGATGCAAATTGAATTGATTTTTTTCCCTGTTTTAAGATGAACAACGGCTGCCCGATTTTGATATTCATTCCGAGATTTGGCAACTCGATATCGTCGATTTTTCCGATGAGTTTTTTTGCGAAATCGTCAATTCCGATTTGAGCGGAGCCGTCTTGCGAAACCGAAGTCCAGCAATGGCCTTCCGATATGAACACTCCTCCCGGTATTGCAAACTCTCCCACATTTAGCTCTTCTTTTTCTGCGAGATGAATTATGTGGACGCGTGGTTTAAGTTGCTTTTTAATTCTGTCCTGTCTTTTAATTAATAACTTTTTCGTGAACTCAAGAAGCTCATCTTCGGTAAAAGGTTTCTGAACGTAATCCATAGCACCAAATTTCATACAATCGACAGCAGTTTCTACGGTTGCATAACCGGTAATGATAACAACATCTATATCGGGGCGTAAATATTTTACGGATTTTGTTACCTCAACGCCGTCCATCACCGGCATTTTTAAATCTGTAAAAATAAAATCGTAGTGATGAGACTTGATAAGACTTAATGCTTCTGGACCGGAATTAACGGTATCAATCGAATAACCATCGAGTACAAGAATTTTTCTGAAGCTGTCAAGAATAACATCTTCATCATCGACACATAAGATTTTTGCTTTAGGATTCGGTACTTCGGAGCGTTTAAGTGAAATAGCCTCTTTGCTAAAATCCACGGTTATACTTTCTTTCAGAATCGTTTCACGCTCTTTGCGTGTTCTTTTCTTGTTCAAGCTTTTGATAGCATATCTGATAATTACATCTGCTATTATGAATATTATTACTGCTAAAATGAAGAGTGGCATAATGGTTCTCCTAATTTGACAAACTTAATTTCTATCTGAACTGCATGGTATTAATAATTTCATTTCATATTCGAGTTCAGCCGGAATTATTCTGTAAATCCACCCCTCGAAGTAAGGATTCTTTTCCAGTAATTCCGGTTCCGTTAAAAGTCTTTCGTTTCTTGCAATTATTGTTCCGCTTATTGCAGAATAAAGTTGATGAACGAATCCCTTCTCACAAATAAATGTTACCGCCGACGTCGCTTGCGTCAGCGAATCGGAAACGTTAAAAAGTTCTATTTGCCGGATTTGAACGAGTGTTTTCACAAACAAATCCGTTGCGCCGATGAGCACAGATCCATCCGGTTCTTTATTCATCCAGGCTGAGTAACCTAATCTGAAATATTTAGCCGGACATGGAACAATAATAACCGATTCGTCGCCGGCTTTGCGCAGCTTCATAAAAAAACTGTATTTCATTCCTCTATGAATTACGCTTGTCATTTCATCCACCGAAAACGGTTTTGGAATAAAATCAATTGCACCTGTATATAAAGAAGTTACTGCGTTCTCAATTGTAGAGTAACCGGTTGTCATTATAACGGGAGTATCAACATGTTTGGCTTCAAGAGCTGCAAGAAATTGAAAACCATCCATGCCGGGTAACATTATATCGCAAATGATAAGATCGAAATCAATCGACCCGATTGTTCGAAGTGCAGAATTTGCATCGCTAACCGAATCGACCGAGTAACCTTCCATGATTGCAATTTTTGAAATGGAATCGGTCACTACTTCTTCATCGTCAATTATTAATATGTTTTTCTCTTCTTTCATTATACATTTTTGTTGAATCGTTTTGCGGAAGCCGGACAGAAAATGTTGTTCCTTTTCCAACTTCACTTTGAACGGAAATTGAACCGTTATGGTTATCGAGAATTCCCCAGATTACGGAAAGGCCCAAACCGGTTCCGCGTTGACCTTTGGTTGAGAAAAACGGCTCGAAGATTTTGTTAATATTCTCCTGAGGAATTCCGCAGCCGGAATCATTGACGTTGACTTCAACATATTTTTTCTGACCGGCGCGGTCAATCATTTCCCATCTTTGCCAGTCATCTCTAAAGGCTGCGCATCCTTCTATAAATCCTTGATTCGGTATTTGAATTTTGTATGTCGGTCCGCCGCATTCCGGGCATCGCGTATTCTTATCGATAAAAGAAAGATCGCAAGCGGGGCATAGCAAATTCAAATCATCTTTTTTATCGAACGAAATTCCAAAATAATGGCGATGACTTCCGTAAATCGGATCGAGATTAACAAAACCGGTATTGCTGTTTGATTTTATTTTCATACGGAGCGAAGGCATTCCTCCAATTTTATGTTCGGAGTCAATCAAATTGTGTGTCTTGGGGCAAACAGCACTTTTAATTTGAATAATGCCTTTAGGTGAAAGACTAATTTGTGAGGTTTTGACATTGATCGTTCCATCCCGGCTAATTGCGTCGATAGCATTGACAAAAAGATTTAGAAACACCTGCTGAATTTGATTTGCGTCGGCGGTTATTTTAGGCAGCGAAGAATCGAATTCTTTTTCAAGTGTTATATTATTCAGCTTCAATTGGTTGTTTACAACTGCTAAAGCGCGGTTAATAATTTCATTTACATCAATAGAACTTTTTTTGGGTGTAGATTGGCGGGCAAAATCGAGAAGCCCTTTAATTATTTCGCGGCTTCGCATTGTTTCGCGAACAATTACATTCAAATCTTCCTGCAATTGTGGATTATCTTTAGAGCGTTTCAATAAATAACTGCTATATGTCAGAACACCGGTTAGCGGATTGTTGATTTCATGTGCAACACCGGCGGCAAGTTGACCTAACGAAGCCATTTTGGTCGATTGATAAAGCTGTTGACTTGTTTCATCAAGTTTTCTGATCATATTGTTAAAAGATTTTCCGAGCGCGCCTAATTCGTCATCGCTGAGATTTTTAATTGCATAACTCAAATTGCCTGCAGAAACCTGATCGGTTGCTTTCACCAATTCTTTTACAGGTCCGTCTACCCAGCGTTTAACAAAAAATCCAATTATGAAACCGATAGCTGAAATCGATACAAGCGCGAAGAGGAATTCTTGAATTTCATTTCTTTTAATTTGTGCATCTACTTCGTTAAGAGAAATTGTTACATCCAACACGCCAAGAACTTTTGCACTTTTCAAATGCGCATGGCAATCTGCATCATAGCAAGAGCTTTCGTTATAGATTGGATTGATTACGCCGAGAATGCGCGAAGAATCTGCATGTACTTTGAAAATTCTCGTTCGGTCTTTTATCGCTAATTTTTCCAATGGTTTGTTTTCGGTATGACAAGCATAGCAGCTCTCGGCTTGTTTATTTAACATTCCGCCAATTTCATCCTTACGTGTGGAATAAATTATTTCTCCTTCTTTGTTAAGAATACGAACGCCGTTAATTGCCGGATCTTTTCCTATTGTGTTAATGATTTCGTGAATGCTTTCGCGCTGATTCAAAAGCATTCCGTATCGCGTGCTGTTTTTAATCGTCTCGCTCAATTGATTTGCGTGACGTTCAACTTCAGCCAGGAGTACATCGCTTTGAGACTTGATATTGAAATAGGAATAGACACCGATGATTGTAATTGCAGTTGCACTCACAACCCAGATAAGTTTCAAACTAATCTTTCCGAATAATTTTTTTACTGTTCTCATTTGTTCTTCTTAACAAGTTTACCCGGAATGTTAGCCGGGAATGTTTTATCATCGTGACAATTTGTGCAAACCGGTTTTGAAAAATTTTTCTCTTGATGACAATCTTTACATTCGGCGCTGGCATGTGTTTCATCAAGAACAACACCGGTTATTTTATGGCTGAAATTGCTTTGGGTCCAAATTCCGTGACATGAATTGCATTCCGGAATTAACCCGGTGAATTTTCCTTTTGTTGTATGGCATCTTAAGCATTGTAGTTTATCATGGAATTTGGAAGTATCGAATCCTGTTTTAAACGCATGATCGAAACTGCGGGTCTCTTTGTTTGAATGACATGAATTGCATGACGATTTTGTATCGTGACATTCCGAACACTTTTTGTGTTTTGCCGCTGTAGACAATTTCGAAATCTTGATTGCCTTTTGTGCTTTATGGCACTTCACGCAACTTTCGTTGGAATGACAATCGGAACAATCAAATCCGAAAACCTTGTTGTGTTCCTGATGACGGAACAAAACCGATTTGCCGTAACTTGTATTTGTATTGAATAATATTTTTTCCGGTGATTCAACCTTTGGATGAATTCTTCCTTTTTGATCTTCAGCTTTTGGTTTCTCTGCCGCAGTCTGTTTGGATCCGTTTGGCAGATGGCAGAAATTACAATCGGTACCGCCGGTCCACGCACGATGGCAATTCATACAATGCCGGTGATAAGCGCCTTTCAAATCCGGTTTGCTTACATCTTCTCGCTTTCGCGATACTTCATGACATTCCGAACATCCGATTACATTTCCCTGAGGATTGTAATGATGGCACATTCTGCATCCGCCGCCCATTTCCGACATTTCGGCGTGAGCTAAATGTGTAAAACGAACAGGCATATACAGATCGCTCTGCTTCCTGAATTTGTCTATTATAATTACTTTCGGTCCGTCTTCCGGTTTCTGGTCGATACGGATCAGACTTTCACGCGGGCATGGCTTCAAACAAGGATTTTCTTTGGTGGGAATTTGACACGAGTGACACGTTAGACATTTAAGTCCCTGTGTGCTTGCATGGTTGTTATCAAATTTTTGCTGGGCACTAATTAACCCGGAAAGAATTATAATCAAGCTTAAGATTATCTTTTTCATACTACACCCCCTTGATTGAAAATTTTGTTCGTAAAGCAGAAGCGTACGGTAGACTTACAATCGGGAATATCATTACCATTATTCTGAAGAATAAAATTTCGAGCGATACAAATCCTACAGTTACAGAAATTTCTCCGATTGAGGGGAAGTATGACTGAAACTGGTACGGCGGTGTGTAAGCCACAATAAAATTGTTTATTCTATTGAGCAGCACGCCGAATATGACAAGCATGGACGCAATGAAAAGTCCCGTCGGCGATTTTGAAATTTCTCTCGATAAAAACATTCTTAATGGAATTACGATTCCGAAAACAACCTCGATCACAAACATTACACTGGCTGTGTTGAATATTGTCAGGTAAACGAATGTTTGCCTTATAACCATATCGCCAATTTTAAAAGAGAGATAAATTCCAAGCAGTGGTGCAACCATACTTCCAAGATTTGAAAGTACGTGAATTTCAGGTTTCAAACCAAAAGATTTTGATGTGATGATTGATTCCATTATTACCATTGGGAATCCGACCGAAACTGCCGAGAGCAAAAACAACAGCGGTAAAATAGGAGTTTGCCAAAGAGGATGCATCTTTGGCCCGGCAATTACCATCAGTGTTCCTAATGATGATTGATGCAGGCATGACAACACAACTCCTGCAATTATAAAAATGAACATCGTCTTGTTCAATCCTTTATCAAGGGCTCGAAGGAACTTATCGGCTGAGTTGTTGAATCTTTTTAAAGTGCCTGGAAGATTTACTCTTCCGATGAATCTTTCTGTAACTATCGGTAAAAATTCAATATAGAGAACAAACAGGTAAATCATGACGCACATACCAACTTCAAATAGAACCGAAGTTCCGTTCCACATAATTAGTGGATGCCAGATATAATAGTAACGTCCGAGATCGATCATCACACTTATTGCTACTAATGTATAGCCCAGCATCGCTGTAAGCAATGCAGGCCGAACTATCACCTGGTATTCTTCTTTGTGCATAATATGACCTAGCGCTGCAGTAGTGAAACCGCCGGCAGCAAGAGCAACACCGGCTGCAACGTCAATTCCAATCCATATTCCCCAGGGATGTTGGTTGTCTAAATTTGTTACCGCTCCAAGTCCAAAGAAAAATCTTCCGAGCAGGAATACTAATCCATTGACTGCAAGGACGCTTAGAAAAATCACTCCCGGAGTAAAAAATTTGTGAACAATAGTTGTTGGTTTTAGATTATCACTCATGACGTCCTTCCGTTTCCGATTCTGAAGTTTTTCTGTTTTTATTGATCCACATTACGCCGCCCAACAAAGCATACAGCGCAATTGGAGGAACAAAGTATGCAAAGATTCCATGTTGAATTGCTTCGCTGACTCCAGGTGCGGGATTTCTTCCGAGCTCTGGAAATTGCAAATCTCTGAAATGCCGGTTTGCTAAATACATCCACGAGGTTCCTCCAACTTCATTTTCGCCGTAGATGTAATTAATGTACCGTTTAGGATACAATTGAATTTTTTGGTGAGCAACTCTAACCAAATCTTCGCGCTTACCGTATGTGAGAACTTCGTTCGGACAAATTTCTACACAGGCAGGAAGTTTTCCTTCTTTTGTTCGATCGTAGCAAAAGTCGCATTTTTTTATATCTGGCTTGAGTGCGTTACCGAATTCGAATGCCGGAATCTGGAATGGACACGCAACCATACAGTATCTGCACCCGATACATCTGTCGCCGTTCCAAATTACAGATCCGTTTTCAGCTTTTGAAAAAGCTCCGACTATACATGCTGAGACACATGCCGGTTTATCGCAGTGCATACATTGCACTTTGACCGTTGTAGGATAATCATCCCAGCTTCTTGCCGAATACTCATTGATTACTGTCAGTTCTTTGTCGTTAGGTCGTCTCATAGATTTGAACACACTCTTATCATCGTAGCTTTCAAGCGCTTGAGTTGGTAAATTGTGTGCAGTCTTGCATGCCCATTCACATTTTCTACATCCTATGCATACTGTCGTATCGACTAATACACCCATACGATTTTCTGATAACACATTTTGTTGCGCTGCTTTTGTTGGATTGGTGGAAATGCCTGCGAGAGTGGCTCCAGCTACGGCAGCAGTTTTCAAGAAATCTCTGCGGGTTTGATTCGCCATTTTACCTCCCGAATAGAATGAACTTCATTCAAAGTTCGTCTTTATTTTAGAATAATGGAGATTTATATCCATTTCAAACTTACTA
>CAZQQC010000016.1:0-35543 GCA_964595365.1 uncultured Melioribacter sp. | reverse complement strand
ATCGAAGAGTTACGCGATAAGAATGTTCCGAAATATCTAAGCGAACAAGGCAAAAAGCTAAAAAACGGTTACAATTCTATTTCTCAAAGGCTTGAAATGGATTACACAAAAGCAACAGGATACAATTGGCGCTCTCTGATAACCTTTGATTCGAAAAGCGGCGACCCTTTGCTGCAAAAAAGTCTTGTTCAGCAGGAAATGTTTAAGCGGGGAATTTTATGGCAAGGATTTCATAACATGTCCTTCTCTCACACCGATGCCGACATTGAATACACTTTGAAAGTTTACGAAGAAGTTTTAACGATTCTCAAAAAAGCTGTTGAGCAAAACAACATCGAGAAACAATTACGGGGTGAACCTGTGCAGCCAGTTTTCCGCAAAGTGAATAATTTTAATATGAAGCCGGTGAAAAGATAGTTAATAGTCGATTGCAATTAGTCATTGGTTGGTAGTAATTAGATTTTGGAGTTTTAAATTTGAGATTTAGAATTTGGAGTTATGATGGAGCTGTTTTCGTTAAAAAATAAAACTGCAATTGTAACCGGCGCGTTGGGTTTAATCGGGAAAGAACATTGCAAAGCATTAAGTGAAGCTGGCGCTAATGTTGTCGTTGCAGATATCAATAAAAACGATTGTGATAAATTTGCCGTGACTTTACAAACGGAATCAATAGGCATTGCGGTGGATGTTACAAATCCGGATTCGATCAAGAAGCTACGTGATTCTGTAATAGCAAAATTTAAACACATCGACATTCTGGTTAACAATGCCGCTATAAATGACATGTTGGAAAATCCGAAGGCTGCAAGCGAACAATCCATGTTTGAAAATTATCCGCTCGAGCTCTGGCAAAAATCGGTTGATGTAAACCTGACCGGTGTTTTTTTGTGTTCGCAGGTTCTTGGAACAGTAATGGCGAAACAAAAAAGCGGAAGCATAATTAACATTGCGTCAACGTATGGTATTATGGCGCCGGATCAATCTCTTTACATTAAAGAAGATGGATCGCAATCGTTCTACAAACCGCCAGCATATTCTGCAACCAAAGGCGCAGTAATCATGTTTACAAAATATCTTGCCGCTTACTGGGGCAAAGACGGTGTTCGCGTGAATACGCTTACTCCCGGCGGCGTTGAAAATGTGCAGGATAAGTTTTTCGTAAAAAAATATTCTGATAAAACTCCGCTTGGCAGAATGGCTAATCCAACCGATTACAAGGGCGCCTTAATATTTTTGGCAAGCGATGCATCAAGCTACATGACCGGCGCAAACCTAATAGTAGACGGCGGCTGGACATGCTGGTGATTTCGGTTAGATGTTTGAAGATTACAAAATTAGATAGTAACGATTTTCAATTCATCTAACCTTTAACATTATCACTTTATAAGGAATCATTTATGCCAATGAAAAAACTTTCAAGACCACAATTATTTAAGCGTGCTTCAAAAATCAAATTGGTGTTGACCGACTGCGACGGTGTTCTTACCGATACGGGCGTATATTACTCGGCAGATGGCGAAGCTATGAAACGTTTTTCGATACGCGATGGTATGGGTGTTGAAAGATTACGAAAGTATGCCAATGTTGAAACCGGAATTCTTACCGGTGAAGCAACGGAAATCGTTCGTAAGCGTGCGGAAAAATTAAAGATGCTGGAAATTCATCTTGGTATTGATTACAAAGACCGGCAGTTCAAAGAAATTCTTGAACGTAGAAATTTCGAGCCGGAAGAAATTGCGTTCATCGGCGATGATTCGAATGATGTAACTGTAATGAAACTTGCCGGACTTACAGCATGTCCGGGCGACGCAACAGACTTTGCGAAAAATGTAGCGGATATAGTTCTCAAAACAAATGGTGGACACGGTGCATTCCGCGAGTTCGCAGAAATAATTATCGAAGCAAAAACAAAAAAGAAATTGTATCGAAAGGACGACGATGAGACCAAACAAATTTAAGGCCGGCAATAAATATATTGGCGAAGGCGAGCCGGTTTATATCATTGCCGAAATTGGAATTAACCACAACGGCTCTGTCGATCTCGCCAAAAAACTTATCGACGGTGCAGTTAATGCCGGCTGCGATGCTGTTAAATTTCAGAAACGCACACCGGAAATTTGCGTTCCACGCGATGAATGGAATGTAGAACGTCAAACCCCATGGGGAAGAATTACTTACATAGAGTACCGCAGGAAAGTTGAATTTGGTTTTGAAGAGTATTTCGAGATCGATGGTTATTGCAAAGAAAAAAATATTGATTGGTTCGCTTCAGCGTGGGATGAAGTTGCCCTGGACTTCCTGGAAAAATTTGACCTGCCGCTGTATAAAATCGCGTCGGCTTCATTAACCGATTTACATCTTCTGAAAAAAATTAAAGATACGGGAAAACCCGCAATTCTATCTACCGGCATGTCCAGCCTGGAAGAAATAGAAACTGCTGTTGAACTAATGGGAATCGATAATATTTTGTTGGCGCAGTCGACCTCGACTTATCCATGCAGTTTGGAAGAATTGAATTTGAAAGTTATTCAAACGTTTAAAGAAATCTACCCGGAAATTCCGGTTGGTTATTCAGGACACGAGACCGGACTCGCTCCAACTTTGGCTGCCGTTACTTTAGGTGCAACATTTGTCGAAAGACATATAACGCTCGACCGCGCTATGTGGGGTACCGATCAGGCAGCGTCGGTTGAACTTGTAGGATTGAACAGATTAGTGAAAGACATACGCGACATAGAAAAAGCGCTGGGCGACGGAATAAAAAAAGTTTACGAAAGCGAATACGGCAACATCAACAAACTGAGACGCGTGAAGAATAATATTCAAGTTTGAAATTATATTTCGATTTGTTCGTGACCCCGGCTAAAATTTCTGCATCGATACAAAATTATTTTCTGAATCCCGGGCTGTATGAAAAGTTAAGCTACTTTCCGATCATTGCAGTTCCCTTCATAATTCTGGAAAGAGTTTTTCCATACAGCAAGGGGCAAAGAATTTCGCGTGAAGGTTTTTTCAACGATCTTGTGTTCTACACAATATGTCCAAAGCACATATTTGGAATAGTGATTTTTACATTCATCATCGGGGTGGTTGATAGTTCAGCCGGATTTTCATGGCTAAAAATATTTTCAAAAATTCCAATATCTGGATTCAACTAATCTTTTTCACAATCGCACATGATTTTTATATTTACTGGATGCACAGCTAGTAGCACAGCAACAAATGAGAATCGGGTTTGTTATCTTTGAACCATCATAGACATTAATATGTATTTATGTTTCGCTGCTTGTTTCATTCGTAATATCTACAGCTCGAAAACAAATCGACAGAAAAGAATGCGGGGTAAATTACATACCACATCGCCTTGCCCTAAGAATCGAAGCAGGCTGATGCGAATAAAATAAAATTTGTTTAGGTTGCCTGGCAGTTTGCAACGTGTGGGCTTCATTCTACACGATGGATTTAAAGCTCACGCATAAGCTATTTTACAAGCCCGGAATAACTTTATCTTTAGGGTACTTTATAGAATAAATCAATTTCTTCGAAACGGATTTTCCTCTGTCGACATCAACAAGCCATTTCAACTTTCCGCTTTCAGAATCGTAATGGGCGCCGGATGAATCGATAAGCTTTACAACAATGTCTTCGTTCTTCGAAATCGGTATTTGATCTTCAGCCAAAATTTTTGCTGATGTCTTTTTGTTGTTCTTAATCTTGATTTCAAAAGCAAATGTTCGTTCCACATTGCCGCTTAAAAATTTATCTTCGGTGAAATCTTTTAATACTTCGCGAGAAACGGAAATGTTTTCATCCCTTCCCAAAGAAAGTACCAGTGTGTCTTTCGTTGTTCCGGCGTTGATGTTCGATTGACCGACGTAAGAATTTTCAAAATAGATGTTTGCCCTGCCGGACAGCAGATTATATTTAGTCCAATCGGATAAATAGCCAATTAAAAACGCATTGTTGTCGCGTTTTGGTGCTGCATAGTATTCATAGCGGGCAGGAAGAGAAAAATCTTGCAGTGCAACAGAATGAGGTTTGTTATCGGATGCAATCGAATATTTAATTTGCGGAGTGAACTCGACAGAAAGTTGTCTATCGTTCATTTCGAAATAATCTGCCATTGATTCCGAAGCGCCGGTGGCTTCTGCAGTCATAACCTGCATGTTAGCTGCGTCGAGAGATTTGTTCGGTACAGGTTTCATTTCGCGGTATAACATTGGATGGGCAAAATCAATAAACCAGGGATAAAGTTCCGGCTTGTTGTTATTTGCAACCGGGTTTCTTGTAGAGAGAATTATTTCGACATCATTCCAATCGAACCCGCTGTTCTGCCATACATCCGCTTTGTAGTTTAGCGCTGCAGGAAAATTAGTTTTATCTACGCGAACGTCGTACGCAGGAACCCAGCCCGCATCGCGCATCAAATACGAAATATCGATTTCATAAGTCGCTGCCGATTTAGCCGAGACAGACACGATAACTTCATTGGTAGGTCTGTTAATTTGATTGTTTAATTCATTCAACTGATTTTGAATTCTCTCAATGTTTTTTTGAATCTTCTTAGCGGAGAAATCAAGATCGTACATTTTGCTTTTAATTTCGGTAAGCCGTTTTCTGTAGAACTCGGCCATCTTTTGCAATTCGGAAATTGATACACCGATTTTTTCGTTACCGATTCTTTTGTTAGCCATAATCAATTCAACTTCTGCATTCAGAACGCCGTTTTCGTTTTGGTTCATGGCAAAAGATTTTTTTAGCGTTTCCAAAGAATCTTCGAGCAGTTTTATGCGGGGAGTTTTTTCCTGAGCTCTCAGAAAGTTGAACTGCTGTCTTACCGACATTATAATTGCGTCGCCTTTGGCAGAGACGCTAATGCTATTTTGGTCAATACCGGATGCTAAAGCGGTAAAGGCAACATCATTTAATCCTTTGTTAAGTTTTACTTTTGCGGTATAACTTAACTCTGCCCCGCGCAAAAAGACTTTTACGCTGTTAAGATCGGGTCTGATTACAATTTCGTCGCCAGCAAAATTAATTGACGAAACAAATGCAAGCATCACGAGTAACAAAAGCATTTTTTTCATTTTACTTCCCCTCGCTTGTTGTTCAAAGATAATTAAACTTTTCTTTATACATAAGCTGCAATTATCATGTTCCGCTACCTAATGTCGGGTAATTTGAATACCACCTTAAGCAGGCTTTCAAAAAAGAATGGGTTTCTTTATTTTTCAGTGTATTTAAGAAAGGATTACCAACCGGTTGTTTATCCTATACTTGATAAATTAACTTATGAAAAAATTTTTGACAGAACTAATTAAGAATAATTTAAATACTATACTGGAAAGTTGGATGCAGAAATTGTTGCCGATTCTGAGAGATAAACTTTCCGGTTCACAAATACAGACGTTTGTTGAAAACAGCATTACAACCTTCATTGAAGTAACAGAAAACTACGATTACCAAAAAGCAGATCAGTATCTTATAGATATCTATACAATGTTTTCAAAAGCCGATCTTAACCTCATAGAAGTTGGTCAGATTTTTAGTTCGGTAAGATTTGCGTTGCTTGAATTAATTGAACAAGAAAAGGTTGATTCTGCCGGTTCTATTGTTCTTCTAGGGCATGCCGACGATTTGATTGAACAATTATTTGCGCGGTACGGAATGCTTCATCAGGAAACGAAAATGAAAGAGTTGATGCGCGACCGCGACCGTCTCTCATCAAAACTGGAAATCAATCTCCAGTATTTAAAAAACATTCTTCACACTTCGGATTCGGCAATTATGATGGTTGATAATGACGAGAAGTTTATCGCATGGAACAAAGGTGCAGAACAAATTTTCGGTTACACTGAAAATGAGGTGCTCGGAAAATCTTCGTCTCTTCTGCTGCCCGAAGGAGATCTATATGCAAATCAGCTGTTTAAAATACAAAATGAATCGCGGACGAACGGACGTTCAATGATTCTTAATACCGAAAGAAAAAGAAAAGATGGAGAAATAATCAGTGTCCGTTTAATTGTAACAAGTCTTCAGGACAAGCAGGGCAAGTACGCAGGCAGATCGATAATCATTAACGATTACTCGGAGTACAAGCGTCTTCAAGCGCAGATCGATCAATCGGAAAAGCTTGCAGTTATTGGTCAAATAGCTGCCGGCGTTGCACACGAAATAGGGAATCCTCTGACTTCCATTTCTTCTCTTGTTCAAATTCTTCAACGTAGAAGTCAAGATCAATTCATGAACGAACAACTGATAAACATCAAAGAGAACATCGATCGGATTTCTAAAATTGTTCGCGAGCTTGTCGATTTTTCGCGACCGCCAAGTTACGAAACTCAATCACAGGATATAACAGATATAATTAAGACAGCGCTTGGAATTGTTAAGTACGATAAGCGTGTGCGTCACGTAAATTTTGAGACCGATCTAAAGACCTGTTTGCCGCGGGTTAATATTGCTGCCGATCAACTGCTTCAAGTCTTCGTCAATATTCTTATTAACTCGCTCGATGCAATAGAAGGCAACGGAACAATCTCTATGAAGTCGAACTTTGACGATAGAACCGTTTCGGTTTCGATTGCAGATAACGGCTGCGGTATGGACGATTCCTTAATCGATAAAATTTTCGATCCGTTCTTTACAACTAAAGAAGTAGGCAAAGGAACAGGTTTGGGGCTTTCAGTAAGTTACGGAATTGTGCATCGCTTCGAAGGCGAGATTAGAGTAAAGAGCAAAGTTAATGAAGGAAGCACGTTCACGGTAATTCTTCCAATCTCACAAAATTAAACGGAGAAAAAATGTCTGCAAAAATTTTGATTGTCGACGATGAAAAGCCGATTCGCGATTCGCTCAAGATGATTTTGGATGAGGAAGGATTTTCTACCGAAGTTGCAGCCGACGGCGAGGAAGCACTTAGAAAAATTCAAGAAAGCAATTTTGACATTGTAATTACGGATATAAAAATGCCGAAGGTAGACGGCATGCAACTTCTAGAATCCGCATCCAGCATTTCCCCGGAAACATTTTTCATTATAATGACGGCATACGCTTCCGTTAAAACAGCAATTGAAGCTCTGCGTCAGGGTGCGTTCGATTATCTTATAAAACCTGTTGAGTTTGACGATTTGATCATTCGCATTAAAAGATTGATTAACTATAGAAAACTGGCGCTCGAAAATAAAACATTGCGGCAAAAAATTTCTTCCGATGTTGGATTCACAAATCTTATTGGCAAAAGTGTACCGATGAAAAAAGTTTTTCAGATAATCCAACAGGTGGCGCCGACAAACAGTAATGTTCTGATTATCGGTAAGAGCGGAACAGGAAAAGAGCTTGTAGCAAAAGCAATTCATTTAAACAGCAGAAGAAAGGAGAATATTTTTCTTCCGATAAACTGCGGCGCAATTTCCGAAAACTTAATTGAGAGCGAATTGTTCGGGCATAAAAAAGGATCGTTTACGGGTGCTACCGAAGATAAACAAGGACTTTTCAAAGTTGCCGATGGCGGAACACTTTTTCTGGATGAGATTGGCGAGCTGCCTTTGAATCTACAGGTAAAACTTTTACGCGCCATTGAAGACAAGGAGTTTATTCCTGTTGGCGGAGTAAAACCGGTTAGCACAGACGTTAGGATAATTGCGGCAACCAATCAAAATCTGTTTGAGAAAACAAAATCGGGAGAGTTCAGAGAAGATCTTTTTTACAGGTTGAACGTTGTAGAACTAAGGCTGCCTTCGCTAAACGAACGTAAAGAAGATATTCCTCTACTCATCACACATTTTCTGGAAAAATATTGTAACGAGATAGGCAAAAAGATTCTTGGCGTAACAAACGAAACAATGAAAGTAATTCTCTCGCATGATTGGCGTGGAGGTGTTAGAGAACTGGAAAATGTTATAGAGCGTGCGGTCATTTTTGCTACGGACGATTATCTCACTGCCGCCGATCTTGCCGAATATATCCGTGGTAATGATATAACCGGCGGTTTCCCCGATACATTGAAAGATGCATTGAGAAATTTTGAACATGAACACATCTTAAAGACAATAAAAAAGTACGGCTACAACAAAGAAGATGCAGCAAAGGCTTTAGAAATAGGGCTGTCGTCGCTTTACAGAAAAATGGATGAACTCGGTATTCCAACCAAGTCTCCCAAAGAAGAATGATAATTTTTGCATGCACAATACCCGGGCAGTGAAGTATTTATCATAATTCCTTATATTTAATTGCTTACTCAACAAAATAAAAGCACAATGGGAAAAAACAATACAGACTATTCCGGACTAAATAATTTTTCCGTAGGAATGACAGACATTTTTTTCGTTGTGGAAGCCCTTAACGGGCAAAACAGTGTTTTCGTTTCAGACTCTGTAGAAGAAATCACCGGATACTCTCCAGCAGAAATAAAAGCTTTACCCGAACACCTATACTCGCTTGTATGCGATGAGGATTTGCCGATCATAAAAAAAACTTTGACAGGACTTGAAAACAATTCTGCAGAAAACAAATGTGAAATTTCATATCGCATAAAATGCAGGAATGGCAGTATTGTGTGGCTTAAAGAGTCGCTCTTAGTGAAAAGAGAATTAGGCTCCGGAAGGATTGTCGAACAAAAAAGTGCAATCTGCAACATAACAAACATTAAAAATAAAGAGACGGAACTTCAGAAATCAGTAGACGCATTAAAAGAAATAAACATTTCAAAAGATAAATTCATTTCGATAATATCTCACGATCTTCGTGCACCTTTTACAACACTATTAGGTTTTTCCGAAATACTTTTAAATGAAGCCGAGATTTCCGACGGCGAGAAGAACGAATACCTACGCTACATTTACGATGCATCAAAGTCGCAACTGAATTTGATAAATTGCTTATTGGATTGGTCGCGGCTGCAGACAGGAAGAATCAAAGTAGAACCGGTTCGTCTTAACGTTAAACAGGCAATCTCAACAGCAATTACTCCGTTAACCGGTGATGCCATTCGAAAAAATATCGACATAAAAATGGATCTCCCTTCGGATATTCATATCAATGCCGACGAAAGATTGTTTGCACAGGCAGTTATCAATCTTACTAACAACGCAATTAAGTTTACTCCGGAAGGGAAAGATGTTCATGTTTCATCAAGCAGATTCAAAGAGGGAATGATTGAAATAGTCATTCGTGATGAAGGACTCGGTATATCGGAAGAAAATCAATCGAAACTCTTTCGTATCGATCAGAAATTTTCTCTTATTGGAACAAGCGGAGAAAAAGGGAGCGGCCTCGGGCTTACCCTGGTTAAAGAAATTGTTGAAAAGCACGGTGGACAGGTTTGGTTTTACACACAGGTAAACGAAGGGAGCGAATTTCATTTTACTGTTCCCGAAGCAAGAAATCTGATCTTATTTATTGAAGATAATGAAAGCGCACGGGCTTTCTATAAGAACATAATTGAAAATACTCTTCCTAATTTTGACGTGAAATTTGCCGCCAACGGTTACGAAGCAATTAACATGTACCGTGATCTACTACCAACAATTATAATTACGGATCACGATATGCCTCTTATGAACGGGATTCAACTGGTCGAAGCACTTCACAAAAAAGAATCTAATCGATCGGTTCCCGTAGTAATTATTTCTGCAATACTCAGCGAAGAAATAACGAAGAAATATTTGAAACTCGGTATAGATAAAATCGTGTCAAAACCGGTTGATCAAGAACAACTTGCCAATGTTGTGCGCGAGTGTTTATACTGATGTTCAATTAACGTTTGCAGAAAGGAACAGCAGAGGATAAAAATGTCGGCCCCGTTAGAAATTAGGAAGTGGTTTGCATTGTATACAAAACCACGCCAGGAGCTAAAAGCGTCCATTCAGCTGGATAGCAAAAAGATCGAATGCTATCTTCCTACAATTACCCGCATCAGGCAGTGGAGCGACCGTAAGAAAAAAATTGAGGAACCACTTTTTAGAGGATACGTTTTTATTCGTGCAAAGGAAAAAGAAAGATTGGTTTCGCTCCAGCAGTCTTCAATTATTCGAACCGTAGGTTTTAATGGTAAGCCATCTAGCATTCCGGATTGGGAAATTGAGAACTTGAAAAAGTTTCTGGAAAAATCCCCGGAAGTTTTTGTTAGCAATAGAATAAAAGTCGGAATGAAAGTTAAAATTTTTGATGGACCCTTTAAAGACATTGTTGGTGTTGTATGCAAACAACAAGAAGAAAAATGGTTTTGTGTTTCAATCGAACTACTTCGACAAACAGTAATGGTTCGTTTAAGCGACGAGAACATAGTACGTGTTTTGGAAAACTAATCTTTCCCCTTCACATTATTTTTTGTTAAATTGAAATGGAATTAAGCAGCCTCCTATTAATATATGCTCGAGCAAAAAGAATTGATCGATATTTCGATAGGCGACGAAATAACACTTTTCCTAATCGTCAGTAGATTTGAAATAAAAACTTCCAGGACCGGTGCCAATTATTTGAGTCTTGACTTAAGAGATAAATCCGCTGTCCTGCCGGCAAAAGTATGGGATCGTATAGATAATATTAAAGATTCGATCAAAGAAGGAACGATTGTGAAGATTGCCGGAAAGATAGAAGAGTTTAACGGCGCACCGCAGATCAAAATTGATAAAATTCGTCCTGCGCAAAAAAACGATAACGTTCTGCCGGATGATTTTCTGCCAAGGTCTAAACGTCCGTTCGATGTTATGGTTAACGAGTTGAATCAGGTAATTGGCTCAATCAAAAATACATATCTGGCTAAACTTATCAAACAGATTCTGACAGGCGGGAACTTTGATAAATTTTGCCGGACTCCCGCCGGTAAAGCCTGGCATCATGCATACATTCACGGATTGCTTGAACACACATTGGAAATGATTAAGATCTGCGATTTAATGTGTGTATTCCATTCTGAAATCAATCGCGACCTTTTAGTCTGTGGTGCACTGCTGCATGATTTCGGAAAGACCGAAGAGTTGATTTACGATTCGGTCTTCGATTATTCCGACAAAGGAAAATTGATCGGGCATATTATGATCGGCGCGCTTGAAGTTGAAAAAGCTGCATCGTCAATTCCACATTTTCCTGAAGATTTGAAAAACCAGCTTTTGCACCTCATTTTAAGTCATCAGGGCAAATTGGAATTCGCATCGCCTGTTGAACCAAAAATGTTGGAAGCAATTGTTTTATATCAAGCCGATGAACTCAGTGCAAAGACAAATGCGTATAGATACGCTATCGAAGCTGACCGGAATAAAGAGGGAAACTGGACAAGATTTTTACCTCTTGCAAATACTGCTTTATATATATCAAACGAAAAATCAAAAAAGGCAACTAATCAAAAACCAACAGAGGAACAGTAACATGAAAAAACAAAATGGTATTATAATTATTCTATTCCTCATTTTATCATTTACATCGATAAAGTCATTTGCGCAATCGATTGACCAGATGATCAACGATGTCGAAAGTTATTACAAACAATTCAATAACGAAAAAGCTCTCGAAGTTTTAAAGAAAGCAGAAAAGATAGATCCGAATAATTTTGAAATCCTCTGGCGATTTTCACGTACTTATGTAGACATAGCCGACAAAATGCCGACGGGCTCGGGCGCACAGGAAGATGCCCAGCTTGCAACATTTCAAAAGGCGCTTGAATATGCAGATAAAGCCGTGAAGGTTAAGCCGGATCAATCTGTAGGTTTCCTGCGCCGCGCAATTGCCAATGGAAAGATCGCGTTGTTCAAAGGTGTTTTTACAGTTGCCGGTGTTGTAAACAGCGTTCGCGCAGACGTCGAAAAAGCTATACAGCTTGGCAACGGCGGAAATAATATTCAAGGAGTTGCTCATTATGTTTTAGCAAGAACACATGCTAAAACTAGCGAGAAGTGGAAACCGGCTCGTTCAATTCTTGGATTAGGCTGGGCTGATAATGAAATTGCTCTCAATGAATACAAAAAAGCAATTGAAATTTATCCGGGTTACATCATGTTCTATGTTGATTATGCCCATTCTCTTATACGTGAAGACGACTATAAGTCTGCGCGTGAAATGTTGAACAAAGCTCTCACATGTCAATTCCAGCATCAAGATGATGAGAAAAGATTAGTTGAAGCAAAGAAAATGTTGAACGACATCAAAAACGAGTAACCGATTTTACGCAAGGTTTGGACTTGACAAACGAATTTTTTGTTGTTTTGAAAAATACTCGTTTTGCAATTTTAATTTTTCATGGTCAATCAAACCTTGCATAAGGTGAGTGATTAATTTTCGTTCTGAATTCCGATGCCGCGATTGATCCGGGCTCTTTTCACAATTAGTGGGGATCGGAGCGACCTTTTTAATTTCATTATGCAATTCAAAAAAGAATTTTTGAACAGATTAAAAGACGCTAAGAAAATTGTCTTTTTCACCGGTGCCGGCATTTCTGCCGAAAGCGGCATATCAACCTTCCGCGGTAAAGATGGAATATGGAATAAGATGAACCCGCAAGAACTTGCAAGCCTTGACGCATTCATGCGAAATCCGGATCTGGTTTGGGAATGGTATCGGCACAGAAGAGATATTGTTCACAAAGTTCAACCAAATGCCGGTCACTTTGCAATTGCCGAACTCGAGAAATATTATAACGTTACTGTAGTAACGCAAAACATAGATAATCTTCACCGTCGTGCGGGCTCTAAAAAAATTTTTGAGCTTCACGGTAACATTGAAAAAAATTTTTGCATCGATTGCCATACATTTTACAACTCGCCGGATTTTGAATTAACAAACCGCGCACCGAAATGTAAAAAGTGCAGCGGACTTGTTCGCCCCGATGTTGTTTGGTTTGGTGAAATGTTACCGCAAGATGAATTTAGCGGTGGCCAGAAAGCTGCTGAATGGAGCGACATATGCTTTGTTGTAGGCACATCCGCAGTTGTTTATCCAGCAGCATATATTCCTATCTCTGCAAAACATGCCGGTTCTTACATTGTAGAAATAAACATTGAACCAACCGAATTAACACCGTTTGCCGACTACTCTATTTTTGGCAAGCAGGAGAAATAATACCATCCATTGTCAATCATATTAGTAGTTAGAAGTCTTCTGTTAATTCTTAAATTATTTTCTTTACACCTTATGAGTTCTTCACAGCAAATATTCTTAATTTTTAATAACTTTTACACCGCAAAAATTGAGCATGTTTGATTAAATGGAAGAATATCAATTAAAAGATAGAGAAAAGGCAATACTACGGTTTGTAATCCATCAATTTATACTAACTGCAAATCCTGTAGGATCGAGAAATATTTCCAAGAAATACGATCTCGGTCTTTCACCGGCATCTATTAGAAATGTTATGGCAGATCTGGAAGAACTCGGGTTTTTGAATCATCCGCATACTTCTGCCGGAAGGATTCCCACCGATAAAGGTTACCGTGTCTATGTCGATTCATTGATGGATCCGCCGAAGTTAGAAAATACAGCTAAGAAAATTGTTGAGGTAAATCTTAGCGTAGCTTCGTCGGAAACAGAAGACTTGTTGAAAATTACTTCCGGAATCCTGAGCGAGTTAACTAACCAGCTTGCTATGGTAACTTATCCTAAGTTTGAACAAGCTATATTAGAAAAAATTCAGATTGTACGGTTATCGTCTCAAAGAATTTTAGTTGTTGTGAGCGTAAAATCCGGCATGATTAAAACTATCACTCTGGAAATTGACGCCGGGGTTAACGATGAGAACATAATTGCTGTTCAACAATTTTTGAATGAACAACTTTCGGGATTGAAATTTTCAGAAATTAGATCTTCACTTCACGAGAGAGTTAAAGACTTCAACGCCGAGAGTTACAGGCCAATTATACGGGTATTTTTAGAATCGGTAGATAAGATTTTCACATATAGTGGCAGCGAGAAAACCTTTATAAGCGGAACGAAAAATATTTTAAAGCAGCCCGAGTTCGAGGACCCCGGCAATTTTCAAAGTGTGATTGAACTGGTTGAAAACAAGGATGTTATTATTCACATACTCGATAAGAACAAACCTAACCTGGACGAAGTGACAATCACTATCGGCCAAGAAAACGAAAATGAAAAGTTATCTTATTACAGTATGATTACCAAAGATTACAAAGCAGGCGATCTCAATGGTACGCTCGGAATTATGGGGCCTAAAAGAATGGATTACTCAAAAATTGTTGCCGCTGTAGTTTATGTTGCAGAGCAATTAACTCAAGAATTAACAAGGCAGAGGTAATTTTCTCCAAGATTGTTAAATCGAAAAGAAATAAAGGAACCATGGAAGAGAATAATAAAAAACAAGAAGAAGCCGCAGAATCAAGCAACAAAATTCCTGTTGAAGGAATTAAAAATTCCGGAATGCAGGAAGGGAAACGGATGGTTGAAGCTGAAGCAATAGAATTGGAATTAAAAACCGCTCTCGAGAAAATTTCTGAGCTGGAAAAACAAAACGCTGAATTGAAAGATATACTTCTGAGAAAAGTTGCCGATTTTGAAAACTATAAAAGAAGAACAGAAAATGATCAGCTGAACATTATAAAATATGCAGCAGAACCTTTTGTGCGAAGCGTCTTACAAATCTATGACGATCTCGAGCGTTCTCTTGCTCATATTGATGAACCTAATAATCTCGATTCAACAAGAAAAGGATTATTGCTTGTATTCGAGAAGTTCGGAAAAATTTTAGAAAGCCATGGTATAAAACGCATCGATGCGAAAGGTCAACCGTTCGACGTTAATTTTCACGAAGCTTTGATGCAACAGCCTGCCGAAGGAGCGGCGCCTCATACCGTTCTCGATGTTATTGAACCCGGCTACATTTACAAAGATAGAGTTATACGTCATGCTAAAGTTGTAGTTAGCGCAGAAACGGCATCTCATGATGAATCGGATGGCGGGACAAACGTACAAGACGATTCAAGGCAAGAGGATTAGTAAATAATGGCAAAGAGAGATTACTACGAAATTTTGGGTGTGGGTAAAGATGCAACTCAAGATGAGATAAAGAAAGCTTATAGAAAACTTGCTATGCAGTTTCATCCCGATCGTAACCCCGGCAACAAAGATGCAGAAGAAAAATTTAAAGAAGCCGCAGAAGCTTACGAAGTTCTGAGCAATGACGAAAAGCGTACGAAGTATGATCAATTCGGTCACAGCGGATTAAAAGGGGGTCAAGATTTCCATGGGTTCAGCAACGTGAACGATATATTCAGCCACTTCTCCGATATTTTTGGAGGAGCGTTCGGTGGTTCTACAATCTTCGACGATTTCTTTGGCGGAGGTACTGCATCATCTCAAAGGTCGCGTCAGCGTTCTTCCGGCACACCCGGTTCCGATCTGAAAATTACTCTCAAACTTACGCTTGAAGAAATAGCAGCCGGCACTACAAAAAAAGTAAAAATTAAAAAGTACAATAAATGTTCCGTTTGTAACGGAACAGGTGCAAAGAGTTCGGCTTCATTTAAAACATGTTCGGTATGCAACGGCACTGGAGAAGTTCGCCAGGTGTCTAGATCCATTTTCGGCCAGTTTGTAAATATTTCCGCATGCAATAATTGCGGGGGAACAGGAAGAGTTATTTCGGAACGATGTACAAATTGTTCCGGCGAAGGAAGGGTTCATGATGAATCAACAATTAAGATTAACGTTCCAGCCGGTGTAAACGATGGTAATTACATGACATTGCGCAACGAAGGAAATACCGGCAGAAACGGCGGTCCAGCCGGAGATATAATTGTAGTGTTTGAAGAACTTTCGCATGAATTATTTACCCGCGATGGTGATAACGTGATTTATGACCTGTACATTAGTTACCCGGATGCTGTAATGGGCGTGGAAGTTGAAGTGCCGACTTTAAACGGAAAAGCGAAACTTAAAATTGAACCCGGAACTCAAGCCGGAAAGTTTTTAAAGATGCGGGAAAAAGGAATTCAGCATCTAAACAGCCACGGTGCAGGCGATGAGTTAGTAAAAGTCAATATCTTTGTTCCGAAGAATGTAACGGCGCGGGAAAAAGAATTATTGAAAGAGCTTCAGAAAATGCCAAACATAAAACCGAATCGTTAAAATGAACCCTTTAATAATGTCATTTAATAATTATCGAGGGGGTTATTCTACCGTTAGAAAAAATATCGAAAAAGTTCGGGTTTACTAAAACCGAAACGAATGTAATTCTTTTTATTCTTCTAGCCTTTCTTGTGGGCTTGGGGGTAAATCTTTTCAAAAATTTGTCCAACAATAAAAACTATCTTGAATTCAACTATAAAACTCAAGATAGCCTGTTCGACGCTGCATCAGGCGATCCGCAAAGTTCCGACACCGCTGTAGGCCATTCAGAAAAAAGGATTGCTTCTAAAGGCGAACTTTTAGATTTTTCAAAAGCGAAAAAAACAAATGAAAAATCCGGAGTGAATCCTCCGGACAAAACAGTCGATTTAAATTCAGCATCTGCTTCCGAACTTCTGGCTTTACCGGGTCTTGGCAAAAAAAGTGTCGAGAATATTATCGATTACAGAAACAAAAGCGGACGGTTTAACAAAGTGAGCGACCTTTTAAATGTGAAAGGAATTGGCAAAACAAAATTTGAAAAAATTAAAAAATTGGTCACGGTAAACTGAACATGTTTAGTAATCACACCGGAATAAATATAACGGAAACGAAACTTCAGATTGTAGAAATTAGTTATAAAGACGATTCGTTTTATCTCGAAAATGTTGATCAGACTATTCACACAGAAAACATTTCCCCCACCATGCCCGAAGAAAAATTTATCGGCATAATTCAGGAATCGTTTAATAGAGCAATCAAAAAAAAGGCTGTGAGTTCATCAAGGGTATCGTTTGCACTGCCGAATAATTTCTTCAAAATTTTTGAAATTCCTTACGATGATTCCCTGGTGAAAAAAGATTTGAACGATCACTTCAGATGGGAATTATCGGTACTCTTTCCGCAATGTAATAACAATAATTTTTATATCCAGCATATTGAAATAGATAAAAGCCGGATCCGGCAGGAAAAAAAAGCTATCGTTCTTGCAATAGAAAAATCTTTTGTAAAAATGATTAATGGTTTTTGCGCGCGGAATAATCTTGAGTTAAAATACATCGATAATGTTCATCTTGCCTCAAATGCTTTTCTTTATCTGGATAAAACGATTGCTGCCAACGGGATTGCTCTCAGTCTTTACATCGATCAAAATTATTCGTCGATATCGGCAATCGACCGGTTTTCTCCGTTTTACTTTAAGATTCTCGATTCAAATTCGCAGAATCTTTTTGATGAATTATCCCGTTCGATAAAAACACTGGAAAACTTTAACCTCGGTTTGAAGGATTTTAACCGTATATTATTATACGGTCAGGATTTGACCGAAGAATTTGAAAACAAGCTGAAAAATTTTTTCGGTCTGCCGCTTAAAAAAACAAACCCGTTCGAATACCTTAAAGTTGAACAAAATGTTCTTGAAAACCATTTTTATAAATATAAATTCAATTCATTTTCAGCTGCCGCGGGTATAGCAATCAGAATTATTTGATGAGAATTATAGCTGGAAAATTCAAGGGACGCATTATAAGATTCCCGAACTCGAAATTAGTACGCCCCACTACCGATAAAGTAAAAGAATCTCTTTTCAATTATTTGGTACACGCAATTGATTTTGACGGAATTAAAGTCTGCGATCTTTATGCCGGTTCCGGTTCATTGGGATTGGAAGCTCTAAGCCGGGGTGCGTCAGAAATTCATTTTGTTGAAAAAGATTTTCGCGTTTCAACAATGCTTCGGGAAAATATCTCTTCGCTCTTTGCTGAAAGCAACTGCAAGGTTTTTAGAATGGAAGCCGTTCGATTTTCAAAAATGACCGGCCATGAGAAGTATAACCTGATATTTGCCGACCCGCCTTTTTTTAAAAATGATATTCATAAAGTTGTCGTGAACGTTTTAACAAACAATTTTTTAACCGACGGCGGTCTTCTCATTGTCGAACGATCTATTCAAACACAAAAAGAAGATGAAGCGGCATTTAGAAAAACAGCCCGGAAAAAAATAGGCGATAGCTTGATTTATCTTTTTCATACTTCCGGAAAAGTTATAAGTGGAGAGAATTTGTAAATCGAAATCATTCTATTATTTTTCTATTGTTAAAAGGATGACGCTATGGCAAAAGTAATTTATCCCGGCACATTTGATCCGGTAACAAACGGACATATCGATATTATCAACCGTGCAATAGAATTGTTCGACGAAGTTATTGTTACCGTTGCCAGGAACCCCGGCAAGACCGCGTTATTCAGTGTTGAAGAACGCGTTGAAATGCTGCGCGTCAGTTTAAAGGGATACAAAAAAGTCGTGATAGATTCCTTTGACGGATTAGTTGTCGATCATGCTAAAAACGTTGGTGCTATTGGAATAATTCGCGGATTGCGCGCGGTAAGCGATTTCGAATATGAATTCCAGATGGCTTTGATGAACAGAAAACTTGCAGGCGATATCACAACAATTCTTTTGATGCCACATGCGCGATATACTTATTTGAATTCGACGATAGTCCGGAACCTTGCACAATTTCACGGGAACGTAGCTGAATTTGTTCCGTCCATAGTTCTGAAAAAGCTGCAAGAAAAGTTTCCGCAGAATAAAAAGAGGTTGTCTTAAGAGTAGTTTATGAAAAAAATAGACTTGCATGCTGTTCGCCTCGCTGCACAAGGCTGAGCTGGCGAGCAGGTGTGCGAAGCCTGCATACCGGTAGCCAAGCCTGACCGTCCCCGGGCATGTCCAATTACAATCGAGATGCGTGCTATTTTTAAAAATGATTACTTTTAATATCAGCCTTCTTCTTTCCGTATTCTTATTTCTTAACAGATGTTACTCAAGGTTCGGGCTTAACAAACAAATTTTTGTTGTTTGAGAGAGAATACTTGTTTTACAGGTATATTTTTTGTGGATCAAATCCCTTGCGTGTATGAGTTCTTAATTTTCAAAAAACTACATTTCCTTTTCTGCTTCCAGCAATTTTCCTTGAACAAAAAGTCCTTTGCTAAGATGCATGTTTCTGATGTAAACAATTCCGTCTTCGTCATGCGGTTCACCGTAAACCGAATGGCACGATTTCAATCCACCCAGCCATTTTCTTGTGTCGGAGATGTAAACCAGGTCGCCAGGTTCTGCCGCCATTTTATGCATGTCCCTGCGGGAAAAGTTAATAACGTCTTCATCGCCGCCGGCAATTTTAAAATGTACTCTAACAATCCCGCCTTCGCGCTCATTCAATTTTCTTCCCTTAAACCATTCCTTAGCTCTATGGATTGACCCGATAGTCAAGCCTGTTGTTTGTAATTCGGGATCGTACCTAACATAAAATGTTGTTACTACTGCAATGCACACTGTCATAAAGATTGTTAAAATCATCAGACCGGCAAGCGGAGAGATATTAATTCTGAAAAAAATGTCGAGCAGATCGATTATGATGACAGCAACAATGAACACTACCATCGAATACATAACCACGTGATGATTTGTCATTTCTTTAATTTTTTCGGCAATATATTTGAGCTGTTTTTGAAGCAGAGTGACTATTACAGCAACAGCTGTGCAGACAATTAAGTTATACAATGCAGCCATGTAAGTGAACGGATGAACATGATCGTATGGCGTTCCGTGCGCAATCGGTTGAATAAGTTCGAGGGGAAATCTAAATCCTAAAAGCATCAAAGCAACACCGCCAACTACTGTGGAAATAAGCCCGGCGGGGGTAAATTTTTTCCAAAATACACCAAAGAAAATTGCTATCATTAAAGGGGGCGTTAAAGTTGCGTGAAAAAACGCGTGTGCCTGATAAACAGTCGGGTACGAACTAAATGCATAAACAGCAAACACGCCTAGCAGCGTGAAAGCTGCTGTTGATATTCGTGCGACAACCATTGCTCTTTTTTCGTCGGCATGTTCATCGCGTCTAATTTTCTTTAGCCAAATTCTAACCGGTCTATCGACATCGTTAACCCAAATTGCCGCTGTTGCGTTCAAAAGTGTGCTGACAGTTGACATCAAAGCAGCAGCAATTGAAGCAATTACAAAACCAAACACGCCGGGACCGGTTACAATATTTGATACTAAAACAAAAATGCTATCGGGATTAACATTTTTCGGAATCAAATTTGGATTCATTACTGAAATTGCCTTTGCAATCCATCCTCCACCACCGACTACGATTGCAGAGATGGGAAGCATGAAAAGAATGTTGACGGCTGCCGCTTTTCTGCCTTCGTGAACATTTTTTGTTGCCATGAACCGCATTATCAATCCCATATTCATGAATAAGAATCCGACCGAACCGGCAATCGCATCTTCCCAGAATGTACCGACGGAATTAAACTCTGCGGGTGAATTGAACCCAGCCAGTGGCAGTTTCCATGATGCAGGTAGTAAATTCCAGAACGAATGCCATCCTCCAACGTATGCAACGCCTACGACAAAGACCATCAGACCGGCAAAGAGAAGCATCACGCCTTGAACGAGGTCTGTAAATATAACGGCAGTTTGTCCGCCGAATGTAATATACATTCCAACTACTATTGCCGTAACCCAAATTAAGCCCATTAACGTAATATGAATTTGAACGCCAAAAATGGTAAGATGTTCAGGCATCAGCGGCATGATTGCTTTTCCCATTGTTAAAAAACCGATGCCAACATAACCGATCAGATACAGCAGTTGTAAGATCGTAACAAAAAATCTTGCCGATGGTGAAAATCTTCTTTCAAAATATTCGGGTATAGAACGAATTTTGGAATAGATAATTATCGGCAGCCAGCCAAAGAAAAAGAAGGGGACAAAAAACCAGTCGTTCATGTAAGACATCGAAGAAGAAAAGCCATACTTAAAACCCATTGCAGAGTATTTCACAAAACTGTGGCTGCTAATTCCCGTTGCAACAATCGACATGGCAATGATCCACCAGGTGAATCTTCTTCCGCCAAAGAAAAAATCGTTAGTATCTTTATTATACTTTGCAAAGTAGGTGCCGAATAAAAGCATTGCTACCATGTAAACGATCAGCACTGCCCAATCGAGTTCGGTTCCGATATTGTGAATCTGAATTTGTCCCATAAGCTTTTTACCAGTAAAGCGCTGCGATGATTAAAATCAAGTGGATTAAAGAGTAATAAAAAAAACCGAAAAACATTATTCTCCACCAGAATCGATCTCGTTTGAGGCGCATATCTATTGCTTTGGTCTTTCGAATTAGAATCATTCCGCCAACAAAAAATATTCCTCCGCCGATATAAAGATAGATATACGGTAACCAGACATTAAAAAAATCTAGAGGCATTTTATCTCCAAAATTTTCTGTATAAGTTAGCCCTGCATGTTTTTAATTCCAAATAAATTTTTGATTAATTCTTGATCTTTGCAAAAAAGGTGTAGATACCGATTTTTGATCGCATTCGGATAATTCATGTTTTTATTATCCGTCTTAAAATTGCATTTGAAATGTGGTGTATCTAAATTTAGCGCCTAAAATTTCTATTATTTCTAAAGCGGAGGTTGTTTTTTATGCCAATGATGGCCCGGATGAGAAGTCTTGCCCCGTGGTTCATGTTTCTTGTCGGCGGTATTTTTGTATTGTTTATGGTTTTATCGGATTCAAAGTTAACGGATTTTTTCAATCAGCAGAAACAAATTGTTGGTTCGATTGACGGAGAAGATGTTACCTATCAGGAATATTCCAATTTAGTTGATAGAGCAAGAAGAAACCAGGAACAGCAGAGCAGACAATCGTTAGATGAATCTCAAATGGATTTTTTCCGTGATCAAGTTTGGGATGCACTTGTAACGCAGAAGCTGATTGAGAAAAAAGTTAAAGAATTCGGAATAATTGTTACCGATGACGAGATTAGAAATTCTTTGCTCGGCTCAAATCCACCCGAACAATTGAAAAAACAATTCACCGATTCAACGGGAAATTTTAACCGCAAGCTTTATGAACAGACAATGAGAGACCCGCGCAACAGAGAAATAGTAATTCAGGTTGAAGAACAGATACGTCAGCAGCTTATACAACAAAAATTACAGGATTACCTTACCGCATCAATTACCGTTAGCGAAGAAGAAGCCAAAGACAATTTCTTCAAGCAGAACGTAAAGATGAAAGCAAATTACGTTATGATTGATGTAAACAGCATCTCTGACAATGAAATAAAAGTATCCGATGATGAACTCAAAAAGTATTACAACGAACACCGGGGAGATTATAAAATTGAAGCGCAGCGAAAATTAAAATACGTACTCTTTCACCGTCAAGCTTCTCAATCAGATTCTTCAGTTGTGAAAAAGAATCTCGAAGAGCTTGTCAAGAAGCTGAAAGGAGATACTACTTCATTCAAAAAATATGTTGAGATTTATTCCGAACGGCCTTATTCGAAAGACACTGTCTCTTTGTCAAGCTTGCCTGTCCAGGCAAGAGATTTACTTGTAAAGGCGAATGCCGATGATATTATAGGACCTCTTGCTACTTTCGAAGGGTATGTAGTTTACAAACTTGTCAATAAAGTCAAAGCTAAAAAAGACGAGGTAAGAGCATCGCACATTTTAGTCAGATCCACCGGCAGCGATAAAGCCGATTTGGAAAAAGCTACGGGGATTTATAATGAACTGATGAAAGGCGCCAACTTTGCAACCGTTGCAAAAGAAAAATCCGACGACGGCAGTAAATTGCAAGGTGGGGATTTAGGATGGTTTGGCAAAGGACAAATGGTCAAACCGTTCGAAGATGCAAGTTTTAATGGAAAGATTGGCGTGATTCAGAAACCGGTTAAGACCCAGTTCGGTTATCACATCATCAAAGTTACTGACAAGTCCAGCTCAGACTTCGTAGTAGAAAAAATTGTCAATAAAATTCAAATCTCTGCAACCACAACGGATAGGCTTTATCAGGATGCAACGGACTTTTCATATATCGCAAAAGAAAACGGTTTGGAATCGGAAGCTAAATTGATGAAGTATGCCGCAATTGAAACACCACCGTTCACTAAAGATGCGCTGGCGATTGCAGGTCTTGGAATGAATGCCGCTTTGGTTAAATGGGCTTTCGATAATAGCCATGGTAAAGTGAGCGAGGTTTACAAAATATCTGCAGGTTATGTTGTTGCAATGGTTTCGGATGTTATTAAGCCGGGCGAAAAAAAAATTGATGATGTTAAAGCAGCAATTAAAAGTACAGTATTACGGTTGAAAAAATTAGATAAAGCAATGTCCCTGGCTGCAGAAATCAAATCGAAAATCGGCAACAACGGAGATGCTTCGGTTGCCAAAACAGTCTGGCAGTCTGCAAAGGTTGATTCTACGGCTACTGAATTCACAACTACCGGCAACATTCCTAATATAGGTCGCGATTTTGCATTCTCGGATTATTCATTCAAAGGCGAGATCAACAAATGGTCGCAGCCGGTTAAAGGTTCTCTCGGTGCTTACTTAATAAAGGTGAAGTATAGAACAAAATACGATCTGGCTTTATTCAATTATCAAAAAGCAGATATTAAAAAAGAATTATTGAAGAATAAAAAGAATCGGTTCTTCAGTCTGTGGCTGCAAAATCTTAAGAAAGAAACAAACATAGTTGACAATAGATATCTGTTCTACCGGTATTGATTTGATTGTTTTTCACAAAGCCGTCGCGAGTTTTCGCTGACGGCTTTTTTTGCACTTTACATTTAGCCGCTGATTTTTAAATTTCCATTAAGGTTATGAAATAACATTCCGCAAAAGTATTTTTCCAATTGGTTGTTCTTCCGTGCGGTTTGTTTGCTCTGGCAAATGGAAAAGATTTTGGTGTATTGCTCAATCTGAATTACACAACAACATCCCAGCTTTATCTTTAACCCGATTCCCCCGAAGCAGTTTTGCGAGCCGGATTTTGAAATGACAAGTATATACTCCAGGATTGTTCATTACTGGGGTAGAACTTTTCTGTTCCCCGCGCAGTCGTTCGATTCAAAAGTCGTTATCGACGGAATTACATTTACAATTGGCGCAGTTGTTAATTTTGGTTTGTAAAAAGATAATCTTCTTTAAAACTTCTTCTGCGATTAATTATATTAAGTTCCAAATTTCGCCATAAACTTTTAATGTCTAACAGATTAGTGTACTTAACCGGATTTATGACGAGCGGAAAAAGTACTATCGGACCCATTCTTGCAAACGTGCTCGGCTTGGAGTTTTACGATCTCGATAAAGAAATTGAAGAAGAAGAAAAGCAGACGATTGTAGAAATTTTTGAAAAGCACGGGGAGAACTACTTTAGAGAATTGGAAAGCAAAGTATTGGAACGTATTTCGGAAAGTAAATCTGCCGTTATTTCATTAGGTGGCGGAACAATTACAAACAAAAAAAATTTTGATTTGCTTAAGAAAACGGGAAAGATTATTTATCTGAAAGCCTCACCCGATAACTTATACAAACGTTTGAAGAACAAAATAGACCGCCCTCTGTTCAAAGACATGGTTTTAGACGAAAATTCCGAAGAGGATTTTTTACATAGGATAAATGAAATGCTGGAGAAACGAAGAGAGTATTACGAGAAAGCAGATTTTATAATAGAAACCGATTCCCAGCCTCTCGGCAAAACAATAGATAAACTTGCAAAAAAAATAAATGAATTCTTTGATGAAAAAGATTGAAATAAAAATACACGGTAAAACTTATCCTGTTTATACCGGAGTTAATTACTTTGCCCGACTTTCCAAGCTGATAAGTTCGAAACAGTTTTACAAAAATGTTTTTGTGATTGCAGATAGAAAAGTTTTGGAACTGCACCGGGGAAAGCTGGAAGAGTTAACGCAGAGCCCGGTTGATAAATATTTTATTTTTGAATTTGAAGGCGGTGAAAAAAATAAGAACATTACAAGTGTCGAAAAAATGTACTCGGCTTTGATGCAAAATGAATTCGGTCGCGATACATTGATAATGGCTTTGGGAGGAGGAATAACTGGCGACATTGCCGGTTATGTCGCTTCGACATTTGCCCGCGGAGTTCAACTCGTTCAGGTTCCTACAACTTTACTCGCTGCGGTCGACAGTTCTATCGGCGGCAAAACCGGAATTAATTTCGGGGAAACGAAAAATATTGTCGGTACCTTTTATCAGCCAGAATTTGTTTTGATCGACACAAATTTTTTGAAAACCCTGCCCGATGAAGAATTAATCTGCGGAACCGGAGAAATACTCAAGTATGCTTTTCTTACCGACACAGCATTCTTTAATTTCTTAAACAAGAACTTAGATAAACTTTTGAACGGTGATGCCACAGTTACGTCTAAGATTATCGAAAGGTGCGTACGGTTTAAGGGTGATGTTGTTACAAAAGATGAAAGAGAAAAAGGACTAAGAAAAATTCTAAATCTCGGTCACACGTTTGCCCACGCAATTGAAGTTGAGCAAAACTATACTGTCAAACATGGCCAGGCTGTTGCTGTAGGAATTGTATGTGCTTTATATCTTTCTATGGAAATGGGATTCTTGAACGACAGCAATTTCCAAAATTATATTCGATTGCCGTTAGAACTGAAAGACAAAGTAAATATTACTTCGTTTAATGCAGGTATCATTTATCAAATTATGAGACGCGACAAAAAAGGAATTTCGCGAAAGATCAGATTTGTGCTGCTGAAAGAGATCGGTAAACTTATGGTTGATGTAGAAGCGGACGAATCTGCAGTGCTCGGTGCAATTCACAAGGGCATAAGCTGTTTTGTGAAATAAACAGGATTGCATTTTCATGACCGGGAAAAAATTTTTTTCACTTTTCATTTTATTAGTTTTTTCTGTTACGGTACCTGCTCAGTTTGAAAGAGAAACGCGCGCAGTGTGGGTTGCAACTAATTTCAGGCTGGATTGGCCGCCTCCTTCATTTGACCAGGAAAAACAGAAACAATTGCTAATTCAAATATTCGATGATGTCAAATCAAAAAATCTAAACACAGTTTTTTTTCAAGTTTACAGTAATGGAATGGCGCTGTTTCATTCTTCCTACGAACCATTTTCGCCATATATCACCGGCGCAGTTAACGGTGCGGCATTGTATGATCCGCTGAAGTTTGCAATTGGTCTTGCGCACCAACGCGGATTGGAAATTCATGCTTGGGTAAACATTTTTAAATGCTTCAATGGAACCGAAGCAAACATTCTTAACAATCCAAATCATATCTCAAAGAGAAAACCGGAATGGGTAATTGAAGATTTTCGTGATAATCAAAATTCACTTTGGCTGGATCCAGGTTTAACCGAAGTGCGGGAATATATTTCAGATATGCTTGCCGAATTGGTTGATAGGTATGACCTCGACGGAGTTCAGCTTGATTACATTCGTTATCCCGGAAAAAATTTTAATGACCGCGCTTCTTACGAAAAATACGGAAACGGAATACCTATAGATGATTGGCGTAGAAATAATATCACCGATGCCGTAACGCTTATTTACAAAAAAATTAAAACTGTCAAACATTTTGTGAAAGTCGGTGCGGCTCCAATAGGTATTTACAAAAATGTAAGCGGCATTAACGGCTGGGAAGGTTTAACCGAAGTTTATCAAGATTCGCGCGAATGGCTCAAACGCGGTATTGTTGATTATCTTGCACCGCAAATTTATTGGGGCATCGACGACAAACCGAGATTCGATGTTATTGCAAAAGAATGGACCGCAAATTCATTCGGAAAAAACATTATACTCGGCATTGCAGCTTATAAAGAGAACGTGAAGAACGATCTGGATAGAATGATAAGATTTGCCCGCGCCATAAATGCAAACGGTGTTTCGTTTTTCCGTTACAGTAATATTAAAGATTACAATTTTGATATGTTCCCGTACAAAACTTTTCCGGCATCAATGCCCTGGCTGGATAATATTCGTCCTGCGCCGCCGACTAATCTGGTTTTAAAAATGATTGACGCGGATAAAAAAATTTACTCGATGAGCTGGCAGATAAATGATTCAACTTCAATTCCGGATTCGATTCGTTACTTTGCACTTTACAGTTTGCCGAACAGAAATTCAGAACCGCTTCCTTCTTATTTTTTGGAACTAATTCCGGCTGGTCAGAATTTGATTAAGTTCGGAATACCGAATCCGTACCGGGTTAATTATTACTTTGCATTGAAATCGGTTAGTAAATTGTGGAATGAAAGCATTGTGTCGTCAAACGTTGTTGAAGCAAAATTGCCGGAGATGAATCAACTGCTGCAAGCGGCGGATTATTTTGCAAAACCGGTATTGTTCAAATATGAAAAAAGGAAATCGAAAATTCTGCTTTTCGCAGAGAAAAATGAAGAAATAAGAATTTCAGGTTTTATCGATGGTGCAACTGAAACACTTTTAACAGAAGTAGTTGTGCCCGGGAAAAATTTACTTGAAGTGGATAATGATTTGTCAAATTACCGCTATGTAAAAATTTATTTCGTGTCTTCGAAGCGGGAAGTCGAATTGAAATTATAGTCTGCTCTCTCGAGCTGAAGGAACAAAGCCGTTGGCGCTAAAGTTTAATAAAAAAAGGAGTATCTATGCCGAAAGAAAAAATTCAAAAATTGAAAAAGCAAACGCGAAAAAATCTGTTCATGCAGATCACCGTTGTAGTTGTGATTATAGCTCTCGCAGCATATTTTATTCTATCAAACGTAATGATAACTAGAGATACTTCTAACAAGGAATTGGATAGAGCTTTGCAAAGATCCACAGTTTATGAATTTCAGAAAGAAGGCGAATTAACTTTTAATAGCGCAAAGAATAATTTTATTTCGAAACTCGATATTGAAATTGCTGATGACGATGAGAGCAGAGCCACAGGTTTAATGTTCCGCGACAAGATGGATCAGAATCAAGGTATGCTGTTTGTCTTCCCAAACGAAGAGGTGCAATCGTTCTGGATGAAGAATACAATCCTTCCGCTCGATATAGTTTTTGTGAATTCGAAAATGGAAATTGTAAAGATTCAGAAGAACGCGGTTCCGTATTCCGAGAAATCGCTGCAGTCGTTTAAGCTCGCACGGTATGTTGTGGAAGTTAATGCAGGTTATTGCGACAAACTTGGCATCAATGAAGGCGATAAAATTGTTTGGAGAAGAGAATAGTTTTTGCGTTGAAGTGTGAAAGGTGAAAAGCCAGAAACAAGAACTCTTACTTCTCGCTTCTAGCCTTTTACTTACAACTTATTTTTTTCTTTTCCTGATAACTTTCTTTTTAGCAACGGGTTTCTTTGCTTTCACAATTTTTTTCTTAGCTGCGTTTTTCTTTTTAACAACCGGCTTTTTTCCTCTTTTGCTTCTTTCCTTCTTTCCTTTGCCAACTTTTTTTCTTGTACCTTGCAGCTTGAAGCTTGCCGCTATTAGATTAAGCGCACCACCGGCTTTAAACCACTCAATCTGTCCTGCATTAAAGGAATGATTCAACCAAATCTCATCAACTGAGCCATCGCTGTGTTTAGCAATCAGCTTCAATTGTTTTTCTGGAGCGAATTCATTCAACCCGGCAAGACTTAGTTTATCGTTCTCTTGAATCTTATCATAATCGGATGGATTTGCAAAAGTTAACGGAAGCATTCCTTGTTTTTTCAGATTTGTTTCGTGTATGCGTGCAAAACTTTTTGTGATGATCGCTTTGCCGCCGAGGAATCTTGGTTCCATCGCAGCATGTTCGCGGGATGAACCTTCGCCGTAATTTTCATCTCCTACAACAATCCATTCGACACCGTCTTTTTTGTAATCGCGTGCAACTTCGTGAACTTGTTTATATTCACCCGTGAATTGATTTTTCGCTTCGCCGGCATTTCCGGTAAATGCATTGATTGCACCGAGAAACATGTTCTTCGAAATATTATCGAGATGTCCGCGGAATCTCAACCATGCACCTGCCGGGGAAATATGATCGGTTGTACATTTGCCTTTAACTTTCAGAAGAAGCGGCAGATCAACAAAATCTTTTCCATCCCACTTCTTGAACGGCTCCATGAACTGTAGTCTTTCGCTTGTTGGATTTATAATAACTTTTGTTTTGGAACCGTTTTTGGACGGAGCGATGAAACCTTGTGTGTCTTTCTCGAAACCGTGTGCTGGTAGTTCATCTCCTAACGGCGGGTCGAGTTTTACTCTTTCTCCATTTTCATTAATCAATTCATCCGTTTCGGGGTCAAATGACAGAGTGCCGGCAATTGCAAGAGCAGTTACTAATTCCGGACTAGCGACGAAAGAATATGTCTCCGGATTGTTATCGTTTCTCTTCGCAAAATTTCTGTTGAAAGAATTAACAATTGTATTGCGTTCGCCGGTTTTGATATCCATACGTTTCCACATACCAATGCAGGGACCGCATGCATTTGCCAAAACAGTTCCGCCGAATTCCGTGAGTGTTTGTAATTGCCCGTCGCGTTCGATTGTTGCGCGTACCTGTTCGGAGCCCGGCGTAATTGTGAATTGTGTTTTTGCTTTCAATCCTTTCGCCAGCGCCTGACGTGCTATGCTTGCTGAACGATCGATGTCTTCGTAACTGGAGTTCGTGCAGCTGCCGATCAGTGCAACGCTGATTTTATCCGGGTAATTTTTCTCTATAACCGTTTGTTTCATTGTTGAAACCGGCCATGCAAGGTCTGGCGTGAAAGGACCGTTAATGTGAGGTTCCAACTCACTCAAATTAATTTCAATGATTTGATCAAAATATTTTTCCGGACTCTCATAAACTTCTGCATCGGCTTTCAAAACTTTGTACATGTTTTGAGCGAGTCCGGCAACATCTCTGCGATCGGTTTTGCGCAGGTACGCAGCCATTTTTTCATCGAACGGGAAGAGCGAAGTAGTAGCGCCGATCTCTGCGCCCATGTTGCAGATAGTAGCTTTACCGGTACATGAAATTGAATTTGCGCCTTCGCCGAAGTATTCGACGATTGCACCGGTGCCGCCTTTCACGGTCAGGATTCCCGCGACTTTTAGAATAACATCTTTCGGTGAAGTCCATCCGGAAAGTTTTCCGGTTAATTTAATTCCGATCAGCTTTGGCCATTTCAATTCCCACGGCATCCCTGCCATAACGTCTACAACGTCTGCACCTCCGACACCAATCGCAATCATTCCAAGACCGCCGGCATTCGGTGTGTGTGAGTCGGAACCTATCATCATACCACCGGGGAAAGCATAATTTTCTAAAATTACCTGGTGAATAATTCCCGCTCCGGGTTGCCAGAAACCGACTCCGTATTTTTTACAGATGCTTTCAAGGAAATCATAAACTTCTTTGTTTTCCTCGATAGCACGTTCGAGGTCTTCCTTCGATCCGTTTTGAGCGACGATTAAATGGTCGGCGTGTGCAGTTGCCGGTACGGCAGAAGTTTTCCTTCCGGCATGCATGAATTGTAATAATGCCATTTGAGCGGTTGCATCTTGCATTGCAACCCTATCTGGCGCGAAATCCGCAAAATCTTTTCCGCGCTGAAGAGCTTTTGCTGCGGGGTCCCACAGATGAGCATAAAGTATCTTCTCTGCATAAGTCAACGGTCTTTCAACTACCTTTCTCGCATCGTCAACTTTATTTTTGAATCCCGCATAAACTTTTTGAATCATATCGAAATTGGCAGTCATGTTAAATCCTTAATAATTATAAGCGATACAAAAATAAAAAATTTTTGAATTATTATTATGTGTAAACCTAGTGGTGGGGTCGCCCCAAACGAAAATCTTGAAATAAATGTATGAATAAAATAGATTTAACAAAACATTGTTTAAAGCTATGTTAGACCGCAAAAGAACACGTCTTAAAGAATTTGATTACTCATCTTCAAATTATTATTTCGTAACGATATGCACGAAGAACAAAACTGATTTGTTTGGCGATATCATCGAGGAAACGATGAACTTGAACAAATTGGGTGAGTCGGTTCGAGAATGTTGGGTAAGTGTGGAAAATCATTTTACAAATGTCGAGATAAATGAATTTATTGTTATGCCGAATCATTTTCATGCAATAGTGATAATTGATGGTGCAGTAAGATTGAGGTTACCTCAACCCGATAGAAAAATCACGAAATATTCTTTGAGCCAGATAATTGCTTTTTTCAAATATCAATCGACAAAGTCAATTAATGAATTTCATCAAACTACCGGCGTCAAAATCTGGCAGCGTTCATTCTATGACAGAATAATTAGAAATGAAAAAGAATTATATAAAATCCAAAATTATATTCGTTACAATGCGGTGAAATGGGAAGATGATTTTGGAGATGAGAATTTGGAATTGTAGTACCCGATTTGGAAACAGTTAGAAATTTTAGCTGGTATATTTATCCGTATAATTCCATCTCGACTAACTCGCAAATAATGTGGGCAATTGTTATGTGCCCTTCCTGTATCCGCTGAATGTTAGTTGAAGGCATCACAATTGGCAGGTCTACCAGCGGTTTTAGCTTGCCGCCGTTACCGCCCAGGAACCCGATTACGAATATTTTTTTCTGATGCGCTTTTTCTACAGCTTTGATAATGTTGGAAGAATTTCCGCTTGTTGATATTGCTATCAGAATGTCCCCCTCGTTTCCTAAACCTTCAACGCTGCGCGCAAAAACATTTTCAAAACCGATATCGTTTCCGCCTGCTGTAATATTTGAAGTATCGGTCGTTAACGCTATTGCTGGAAGTGCGGGGCGCTGAATGTGATGACTTAAACGTATCATGAGCTCGGCGGCAATGTGCTGGCAATCGGCAGCGCTGCCGCCGTTGCCACAGAGTAAAAGTTTTTTCCCTTTGCGGAACGCATCAGCAAGCAATTGAACAGATGACAATATTTCAGCTTTGCAATTCTTTTCAATATTCAGTTTTAGTTCGGAACTTTCTTTTAATGAATCAACGATGAATTTTTCTTTATCCAACTTTTCCTCTGTTGAATTGCTTGCCTAAAATAATAAAGTTTGTTAACATTCTCTCAACATTTGGGGAATTAAATGCCAAAGAAATTTTCTGAGAAGACTCTTTCAACAAATCTTCCCATCTACTGCGATTACTCATGCAAATACGCTGCGTTTGCCGGTTCCGAAGCAAGCGGTGCATGCCGGAGAGATTTGGCTGTTTGGTGCAAACTTTTCAAAAGGCATAATAATAAAAACAATAAATGCTTCGGTCATAAAACGCCGCCACGAAAATTTTTTTAAAGAATTTATGATTGCTTCTATTCCTTCCTTTGAATTATGTTTAGGCAAACTTTTCCATTAAATAACGGATTCAACACGATGAAAAAGGCAATTCTTTTTTGGATTCTTTCATTCGCAATTACGATTGGCTCGGCAATTTATCAGCGTAAGACCGGTCCAACGCATCCCATATCGGGCTCGGTTAATTTCAACGGTAAAAAGATTGATTACGTTTTTGATCGCAGTAACGAATCGACTTCCAATTGTGTTGTGCAAATTAAAACCGGCGATCCGGCAATCAGCGGTGTTTTGAAATGGCGTAAGTTTGGAACACTTGATCCGTTCAATGTTGTTGAAATGAAAGGTTCCGAAACATTGAAAGCTGAAATTCCCGCACAAGAACCGTTAGAAAAACTGCAATACTTCGTCGAACTTCGAAAAGATAAAATGTCTATCACGGTACCCGAAGACAAACCGGTCATAATCCGTTTCAAGGGGCATGTGCCGTTGGGAATTCTTGTTCCTCATATTTTTTTCATGTTCTTTGCAATGATGCTATCAACCAGAAGCGGGTTCGAGTTTTTTAATAATGCAGTAAGTTTGAAAAAGTTGGCAGTGTGGACCCTTGTCGTACTTTTCATCGGAGGATTTCCACTAGGCTTCCTGATGAACTACTTTGCATTCGGGCAAGTGTGGGGAGGATTTCCTTACGGCAACGACATAACGGATAATAAAACTTTAATCGCTTTTATCGGCTGGCTGCTAGCTTATTACATGATTAAAAAAGAAATGCAGCCGAAACTTTTTGCTGCTCTGGCGGCAATCTTAATGATTGTGGTTTACAGCATTCCGCATAGCGCGTGAATTAAAAAGATTAAGCAAGGGTAAGAAGCAAGATTGTATGGAAATATATTTTGATATAGCAAGGAGTTCTTCTTTGGAGTGTTCCGGCTTCTTAGATATTTTGTTTCCATAGCACATCATTTGCGTAGAAGTTTTAAAAAATGGAAAAGCGATCTTGAAGAAAATTGTACTTATGTTGATCGGTCTAATAAAAAATAATTCAGATAGGGTATTTGATAAACAAGAGGAGTATAACATATAAGTTCATGCTTACTCTTGTTCATAATTTTAATTTAATTTCTTAGGGAGATTCTATGTCTTCAAACGAGAACTCAACAACAAACGGGCTACCGTCCAATGCGTACACCGAGTTGAAACCCGGTGAAGAATACAAACCAATCATGTCGCCTTCCCAAACGTTTCCGGAAGTGACGTCTTATTCTGTAGTGGTGGGATTAGTAATGGCAATGATTTTTTCTGCATCTGCAGCATACTTGGGTTTGAAGATCGGTCAAGTTTTCGAAGCGGCAATACCAATTGCTATTCTTGCCGTTGGTTTATCCAGCGGATTGAAAAAGAAAGATTCGCTTGGACAGAATGTAATCATTCAATCTATCGGTGCAACATCCGGCGCAGTAGTTGCCGGCGCAATTTTTACTCTTCCGGCAATTTACATTTTGAATTTGCAATCGCAGTTTTATCAAACATTTCTTTCATCACTGCTTGGCGGATTTTTGGGAATACTTTTTCTTATCCCGTTTAGAAAATATTTTGTTTCCGAGATGCACGGTCAATTCCCGTTTCCGGAAGCAACAGCAACAACCGAAGTTCTGGTTGCCGGAGAAAAAGGGGGCAAGCAAGCAATCGTATTGGTGATAAGCGGATTGATCGGCGGTGTTTACGATTTTGTTGTAGCCGCGTTCGGCGCATGGAACGATATGTTTACAACCAAAGTCGTCGGAATCGGTCAAACTATTGCTGAAAAGGTAAAACTGGAATTTAGATTGAGCGTGAGCTCTGCTATCCTTGGCCTCGGCTACATCATCGGTCTGAAATATTCAGCGATCATTGTTGCAGGTTCATTCTTATCATGGTTTGTTATGATACCTATAATCGCATACTTTGGAAATTATATAACTACGCCGATTGGTGCCGGTGTAACATTACTGGTAAAAGATATGTCGGCAGAACAAATATTCCGTGCTTACGTGCGGCACATAGGAATTGGCGGAATTGCAATGGCAGGATTAATTGGAATCATCCGCTCATCGGGAATTATTAAAAAAGCATTTACACTTGGCTTTCATGAATTACTAGGCAAAAAGGTTGATACAGACAATTTGCGTACCCAGCGCGATCTCGCAATGAAAATTATTTTCGGAGGAATTCTTGTAACTGCGATTTTCATTTTTGTCTTTTTCCTCATGGGAGTTGTTAATAATTTATTCCAAGCTCTTGTTGGTCTATTGATAGTTCTAATCATCGCATTTCTTTTTACAACGGTTGCTGCAACAGCAATTGCAATTGTTGGCACAAATCCGGTTTCGGGAATGACATTGATGACTTTGATTCTCTCTTCAGCAATTTTAGTCTCGGTAGGATTAAGCGGACCTGCTGGAATGGTTTCTGCATTGATAATTGGCGGTGTTGTTTGCACTGCTCTGTCGCAAGCCGGCGCTTTCATCACAGATCTAAAAATTGGTTACTGGCTTGGTTCGTCTCCGTTCAAACAGGAGCGATGGAAATTTGTTGGAACAATCGTTTCTGCCGCAACAGTTGCGTGGATAATTATGGTGTTAAATCAAACATACGGATTTACCGGCGAGAACGCATTGGTAGCACCGCAAGCAAATGCAATGGCTGCTGTTATCAAACCTTTAATGTCTAACCAGCCTGCGCCCTGGATGTTGTATCTTGGCGGTGCGCTGCTGGCACTGATTTTAACAATGTTAAAGGTTCCAGCATTAGCTTTTGCGCTGGGAATGTACATCCCGATGGAACTCAATACACCATTGCTTGCCGGCGGATTGATTGCTCATTTTGTTTCGACAAGAAGTAAGAGTGAATCGTTGAATAATGCTCGCCGCGAAAGAGGGACTTTGATTGCATCGGGATTCATTGCAGGTGGTGCGCTTTTCGGTGTACTTAGCGCTATCTTACGTTATGCCGGATACAACTGGGTTAACAACGATTGGCAGGAATCCCATTCAGCTGAATTGCTTGCATTAATTATGTTCTGCTTAATTGCAGTTTATATGATTTGGGATTCGTTGAGAGCAGAGAAAGAATAGCTAATTGAAAATTCTAACAAAGTGGAAATTTTATCGATGGCATGGACTTAGGAAAATAGCTTATTGTTTTGAAAGAATAGTTTCGAAAATTTATATAATTAGAAATCAGAAAGTAATGCCCGGTGTTGATCTGACTGTATTATACAAAATTGAGACAACTCCCCCGGAGCTATAAATTTTTGCCATCCCTTCCATTTGTTTTACAGAACAAGGCGTTGCAATGCTTTCTACGGTATTGAATAGCAAAGAGCGATAT
>CAZQQC010000015.1:0-36593 GCA_964595365.1 uncultured Melioribacter sp. | reverse complement strand
TAACTTTAGAACGCTTCACCTATTCCGAGATGAAATTGAAGAAGTTCCGACCAAAAACTTTTCTGAATAATACTGCGGCGGTCTTTGGGGTCGTAGACTTTTACACCGAAATCTATTCTGATAGGAACGTATTCTGAATAATATCTGATACCGAATCCGGCAGCAACGGCAACTCGATCAAAACGAAATTCTTTGTAACTGTTCCATGTATTTCCGTAATCGATGAATAATGCAGAGCCGATTTTACCAACAAGCCGGTTTCTGGTTTCGATAGAACCTTCCATTAAAAAGAAACCGCCGGTAGCGGCACCTTTGGCAAGAACACCTTCAAGGTCTTCTTGAGTTGGATTAGCTCCAAGACTAAATTCGGAAACCAACGGAACAAGTTGACGCGAAGCCCAGCCTCTTACCGAGTTGTTTCCGCCGGCATATAATCTTTGGTTGAGAGGAATATCCGCCTTGTCCCCACGGTAAGTAAATATTCGTCCCGCTTTGAATTTAACGGCAAACGAATTCACATTGCTTGAATAAAAAGGAAGATAGACTGCCGAAGTAAAGACGGTTTTGAGAAACAACGGACGTGCAAAATCCGATTTAATTATTCTGCTGATTAAATAAGGAATTGAATTCCCATCTTCAATCAGAAGAGAGAGCGCATAACCGCCGGTGGGGAAGAACGTATCATTTGTTTTGTTTGCACCAATGTTCATACCGAGCACGGCATTTGTACTCCGGGAAACAAATTGCCCGCCAAGTTCGGTATAGACGCTTTTTGCAGCAAGTACATCTGCACTGTCTTTAGGAATATTGTTCCTCTGGAAAAATCGACTTAACAAATTTTTCAGGTATTCGGGTTTGTAAGTGTACGCGGATCGTTCGATGTTAAAATAAGCATTCATCGAATTGATGTAAGTAATTTGAGGAAGTTCAAAATCGAAACTCAGCTTGGCACCGTAGATATTCGAATTGTATTCATTTTTTCTCTTCTGAACAGTAAAGTATGTTTCCAGTTTTGTGCCGATAGGTCTGCCAAAAATAAACGGTTGTTCGATGGATGCACGCGCATCGAAATAACCGTAAAAAGCCGAATCGGAAAAAGTAGGGTTGCGCAAAAACTCGGAAATATTTTGAGCTGCGGCTGAAGTTCCGATGGTAAATTTTCTTGCATCGCCCAGGAAATTTTTTCTAATGAAATGCAGACCGAGACCAAGGTTGAAAGTGTTATCTTCATTGTTCATAATTATTTCCGGAGAGAACTCATTCATCATTCCGATATCTGCAATAATTCGTATCGGAACAACACTTCCCGCAGTGTCTGCCGTAACAGCCATAATATTGGCAGAAGTAAAAAGATTTGTTCGGAAAAGTCTGACAGTTCCGCGCTGAATATCATAGTTGCTGTACCATTGGCCGGTTTTAATTCCCACAAGCTCTTTTAGAAGATAATCATCCACCAGATCGAATCCCTGTCCTGTTCTCGTTGTCCAGACTTCGCCAACCCTGTAACGTTTGCCCGATGTGAATTTCAATTCCACATCGACTTTATTTTTCATTGTATCGACAATTACATTTGGCTGCTCTACTTTGCTTAGCATAAATCCATGATCGCGTAAAAATGTTAAGATATAATTTTTTTTCTCATCTACAATTGCATCGCTATAAATTGTTGAGGTATCTACATTCGTATAGTCGCGCAGCAGAACCTGATGCTCCGGGGCGATTGTATCCAAACCGTTCACAACAAACGATTTGAAATATGCCGGAGCGGATTCTTCTATTGAATAGACTAACGTTACCGTGCCCGAGGAATTATCTGCAATAGTCTTTACGGAAACTTTCGTTTTAAAATAACCTTTGGAACGATACAATTCTTTTATAGCCTTTATATCCATCGGAATTAACAACGAATCGAAATAAACGGGTTTACTGCCAAGAGAGGAAAATTTTTCTAAAAATTGCGAAAGCCAGTTCGGAGATTCTTTCGAATAAATGGCTGTGCTCAAAGCTAAGAATGAAATTGCCGAGTTGCCTTCAAACTTGATTCGGGAGACTTCCAGCTTTTTGTTCAACTGTCCGAAGACAAAAGTCGATTGTGCAAAGAACAAAAGAAATAATATGTAAGAATATTTTTTGATCAAGTCGCTGTCTAATTGATTATTTTTACCGGAGTACCAATCTTAACGACCGAGTAAAGCTCATCGATGCTTTCATTGCTTACCGCTATGGAACCATTAGTCCAGTTAAATGAAAAAGGAAGGTTTTTAAAAATTATGTTGTACTGTCCAATACCGTGAATTCCTATTTCCGAACCAAGCCTGGTTTCTTTTAGCGGGCATTCATTATGCTTAATTGAAATCATAATTGATGAACATTCATCTTGACCGATGTAACCTCTCGCCAGAGCTTCAGCTGCATCGTGCTCGTTCGGGTAATTCAGATGCAGAAATTTGTGATACCGCGACGAAGTATCTAATGCACAGATTTTATACTCACCAATTGGAGTTACGTTATCATCGACCGAAGTTTTGATAATGCTGCTATTTTTTCCGAATACCGCCTTGTAATCTTTTATCAAAATTCCGCGTGAATATAAATTAAGCTTATAATTTTTTCTATCGATCACGAGATGCACATCCTTCACTTCTTTTATTCCTTTTTCGGTAAGAGCCTGCGCAAGAGTTATTTCTCTAAGATTAAGAATTATACCGTAACAAATAACGCCGGCAAAAAAAATTATCACACTGCCAAAAACATATAAGGTATTCTTGAACACCGTCTTTTGCCGCTTAATTTGTGTCTAAAATAGAATTATTTAATCCAAATATAAATGAGCGGTGGGAATTTAGAAAAGAAAACCACTAGCTCTCCGCACTGCAATCTGCCGTTGAACAGAAGTTCGAGCATTCGAGGCTGTTTCAAGAGTAACTATTTTTTTAAAGTCTCAACGCCTGCCCGGCTACAATATCGCTATATTTGCAAAAGCGGCGAGACAGACATAAAAATTTTTTTTCCTTTGCTGCCAGTCCTTCCTTCTTGCCCCATTACAATGAAAGCGGGTCCAAGCAGGCAGAAGCTGCCTCATTGTTCAGGCGAGGATTTTATTTTTGAAATATTACTTAAGACAACCTCGAATGCCGGTTTCAAACTTACTTGTAATTCTTAGCGCCAACAACTGCAATTGCAGTAATATTAATTATATCGCTAACAGTATCACCGCGCTGAAGCACATGAACAGGTTTTTTCATGCCCAATAGAATCGGACCGATTACCGTTGCGTCGGTTAGTCTCTGCAAAAGTTTGTACGCTATATTACCCGAATCCAAATCCGGAAAGATTAAAACGTTGGCGCTGCCTTTAAGCACTGTAAATGGAAATTCTTCTTCCATTCTTTCCTGAACAACTGCAGTATCTGCCTGCATTTCGCCGTCGATTATTAATTCGGGATGATTCCGGTGAACAATTTTTACAGCGTCTGCAACTTTTATTGTTTGGGGATACGGTGCGCTTCCAAAATTACTGAACGACAGCATTGCTATCTTAGGAACGATGTCGAATTCTTTAACCATTTCGGCAGCGCTTACAGCAATTTCTGCAAGTTGGGCTGCATCGGGGTCTACGTTCACTGTACAATCTGCAAAGAAGTAAACTTTGCGTTTAATTATGACAATATACATGCCCGATACAACTTTCAATCCTTCTTTAACACCTATACATTGCAGTGCAGGACGAATAGTAGCCGGGTAATGTTGTGTTAACCCTGCAACCATTGCATCGGCGTCGCCAATTTTAACCATCATTGCAGCGTAATAATTAGGATCGTGCAGGAATGTTCTAGCTTCGCGCTGGGTAACGCCTTTGCGTTGGCGAAGTTTAAAAAATTCTTCAGCATATTGTGTTACCTTAGGAGAAGTTAACGGATCGATAACTTCAAACCGTTTCAGGTCGTAACCCAAATCAACAATTCTTGTTTTGATTACGTCTTCATTTCCCAAAAGAACAGGGGTTGCTATATTTTCGTCGAAGACCGAATTAGCTGCACGTATAATTTTTTCCTCTTCTCCTTCGGGGTAAATAACTTTCTTCGGACTTTTTTGAGCTTTGTGAACCATTACCCTTACAATCTCAGTCGAGAAACCCAAACGTTCCTGCAACTCTTCCTTGTAGGCTGTCCAATTGGTTATGGGTTGACGAGCAACGCCGGATTCCATAGCAGCTTTTGCAACTGCAGGTGCAACATTCCATAAAACCCGAGGATCAAACGGTTTGGGAATTATGTATTCCGGACCAAATGAAAATTCCTTTCCACCATAAGCGTTGATAACAACTTCGGGGACTTTTTCTCTCGCTAATTGTGCCAACGCTTTTGTTGCTGCCATTTTCATCTGTTCATTAATTTTGAAAGCACGAACATCCAAAGCTCCTCGGAAGATGAACGGAAATCCGAGAACGTTATTAACTTGATTCGGATAGTCGCTGCGTCCGGTTGCCATAATGATGTCTTTGCGCGCATCAACAGCATCTTCATATTTAATCTCCGGATCGGGATTAGCCATAGCAAACACAATCGGATTTTTCGCCATTGTTTTAACCATTTCTTTTGAAACAATATTTCCTTTCGAAAGTCCGATGAATACATCGGCGTCTTTCATTCCATCGGCTAAATCCTTAAAAGCATTCTCCCTGGCAAATTTTGTTTTGTACTTGTTAAGATCGGTTCTTTTTTTGTTAATATGTCCTTTAGTATCGAACATGGAAATGTTTTCCAATTTTACACCGGCTGCCATGTAAAGATTGCAGCACGAGATAGCTGCAGCGCCTGCACCGTTAACAACAATGCGTATTTGCTCGAGTTTCTTTCCTGCAATTTCAACGGCATTGATAAGAGCTGCGCATGAAATAATTGCCGTGCCGTGCTGGTCATCATGAAAAACCGGAATGTTCATTGTTTTGATAAGTTCTTCTTCTATCTCAAAACATTCCGGTGCTTTAATATCTTCCAGATTAATTCCGCCGAATGTCGGTTCAAGAATCTGAACTGCACGTATAACTTCTTTTGGATCGTGAGTATTGAGCTCGATGTCGAACACGTCGATGTCTGCGAACCTTTTGAATAAAACACCTTTACCTTCCATAACAGGTTTTCCGGCATGAGCCCCAATATCTCCTAGACCTAAAACCGCAGTACCATTCGAAACAACCGCCACTAAATTTCCTTTAGCAGTGTACTTGTAAACATCATCATCGTTCTTTTCAATTTCTCTACAAGGTTCTGCAACACCGGGCGTGTAGGCAAGAGATAAATCTCTGGCAGTGAAGCATGGCTTTGTAGGAACAACTTCAATTTTTCCTTTTCGTCCTTGGCTATGATACGTTAAAGCTTCTTCCTTGTTGAAACTCATAAATTTTTTCCCTTATGTTATTCTGAATTTGTATCCGTTTTATTAATAGGATGCATTAGTCTTTCAAAACTTATGGATTTATTTTCAAACAAAAAAGGAGCGGGAGAGAGTTAAGCATTACAATTCTTAAAGCAAATTTAAAAGCAAAGAGGCTGGCTCAAAAGTACCTGTTTAATCTAAAATAGACCACGGATAGCACGAATTAAACAGATTTTCACAGATTTATTTTTTGATAAATTACTTTTGAGCCAGCCTCAAAAAACTGCCGCTTGTACCTGCAACTATCTCACACTTCCATAATTTCTTTCTCTTTATGTTTGACCAAATCATCAACTTTAACAATATGCTCATCGGTAAGTTTTTGAGTTTCCTTTTCGGCTTCCTTCAGTTCGTCTTCGGTCATCTTTTTTTCTTTTTCAAGTTTCTTGAGATGATCGTTAGCGTCCCTACGAACATTTCTTAAAGCAACTTTAGATTCTTCACCGAATTTTTTTACGAGTTTTACCAGTTCTTTTCTTCTTTCTTCCGTCAGCGGCGGTATCGGAATTTTTATGTTCGTGCCGTCGCTAACAGGATTTAAACCGAGATCCGATGCAAGAATAGCTTTATCAATAACCTGCACCATATTCTTATCCCAAGGCGTAATTGAGATTGTATGGGCATCGAGGACAGAGACGTTACCAACTTGATTCAAAGGGCTAGGGGTTCCGTAATAATCTATTCTAATTCCATCCAGTAGCGCGGTGGTAGCTTTACCAGTTCTAATTTTCGCAATCTCATTTCTAAAAGCTTCAACGGTTTTATCCATTCTTTGTCGTGCATCTTTTATATGCGGATTATTTACCATAGGAGCCTCACAATTTTATTTTAGTTTTTACTTTCAGATGCAAAATTGCCGACCGATGTACCAACATTTTTTCCGGTAACAACCTTCAGCAAATTATCGGGTTTGTCCATGTTGAAGACAATAATAGGAAGATTGTTTTCTTTGCACAAACTTATAGCCGTTAAATCCATCACCCGAAGATTTTTTTGCAGAACATCGAAGTAAGAAATTTCTTCGAAGCGGAAAGCATCTGGATTTTTTTCCGGATCGGAATCAAATATACCATCAACCCGCGTACCTTTTAGAATTGCATTCGCCTCAATTTCAACAGCACGTAAAGATGCGGCGGTATCCGTGCTGAAATATGGATGCCCTGTTCCGGCACCGAATATTACAACTCTACCTTTCTCAAGATGGCGGATTGCTCTCCGGCGTATGTATGGTTCGGCAAAGGCTTCCATATTTATTGCTGTCATTAACCGGGTGAATATGCCGGTGTTTTCACAAGCATTCTGCAGCGCCAACGAATTTATTACTGTTGCCAGCATTCCCATCTGATCACCCGTAGCACGATCAATGCCCTGACCATCTGCATCCAGACCGCGATAAATGTTTCCACCACCAATAACGATCCCAATTTGAACGCCGAGGTCGTGAACTTTCTTAATTTCAGCTGCAAAGAAATTCAAAATCTTCGAATCTATGCCGACTTCGTTTTTGCCGGCGAGTGATTCTCCGCTCAACTTAAGAAGAATTCTTTTGTATTTTATTTTTTGGCTCATAATTATTTTCTAATATAAAAAAAAAGGTCTTATTTAGAAATAAGACCTTTTGAAATTACTTCTTTTCATCACTTAGATGAAATCTTCTGAACTTGACAAGTTTAACTTGAGATGAATTATTCTTATTAAAATCATCGATCAGTGAACCGACTTTTTTCGTATTGTCTTTTACAAACGTTTGTTCGAACAAACAGTTCTCTTCGTAGAACTTGTTCAGTTTACCAACGGCAATTTTTTCCAGAATTTGTTCGGGTTTTCCTTCTTTACGAGCCAGCTCTTTATATATCTCGAGTTCCTTTTCAATAATTGATTTATCCACTTCGTTCCGGTAAATTGAAATCGGACGCATCGCTGCAACCTGCATGGCAATATCTTTCAAAATCGGTCGGAACTCCGAAGACTTATCTGCAGGAACATTATCCGCTTGAATTATTACTGCAAGCTTCGAACCATGATGAATATAGTCGACTAGTAAACCGTTATCGGTGTTATCCAAAGCAAATCTTGAAATCTCGATCTTCTCGCCTATTTTTCCAATAAGCGTATTCAACTCATCTGAAACTTTTTTACCTTCTTTTGAGAGTTCTAAAAGAGCAACAATATCTTTTGGTTTATCTGCAACAATAATATCCAAAGCAAAGTTTGCGAATTTTATGAAATCATCACTGTTAGCAACAAAATCAGTTTCGCAATTAACTTCCATAATAGCAGCAGATTTTCCGTTATTAAAGATTTTAGCCAAAACAAGCCCTTCATTAGCAACTTTTTCGGCGCGTTTAGCAGCAACGGATGCACCTTTCTTACGCAGAATTTCAATTGCTTTTTCAAAATCGCCGTTTGATTCTTCCATTGCTTTTTTGCAATCCATCATTCCAGCGCCCGTTTTTTCTCTTAACTCTTTAACCTGATTTGCACTTATTGCCATAACTTATTTTACCTATATTTTCAAGAATTAGATTTTAATTTGACCCCTTTTCTTGAGTCGATTCTTTTTTTTCTTCCGACGGGATTTCCGCCTTTTTATTCTCTGTTTTTTCTACTTTCCTGCCAGCGTTTCTATCGTGTCTTTCTCTGCGGTCTCTTCGTTCACCTCTTTTTTCATCTTTGCCATCTATTTTTACTCTTCTAACTTTTCCTTTAGAATCTTTCCTTTCAGTTTCTTGTTCTTCTATGGTTGCCTTCTTTTCTTTCTCTTTTTCCGCCGCTTCGTGAGCTCTAAGCTCTTTAGCCTTTGCGTTTCCAACAATCACGGCATCTGCAATTACTTTTGTTATCACTTCAACGGCTCGCGATGCATCATCATTTGCCGGTATAACATGATCAATTGGACCGGGGTCGCAGTTTGTATCAACTATCGCAAAAATTGGAATGTTAAGACGCAATGCTTCGTTGACGGCAATCGACTCTTTTTTGATATCGACAATAAACAAAGCACCGGGCATTTTAGACATTGTTTCAACGCCATCTAAAACTTTTCTGAGTTTGTCCTTCTCGCGCGTCAATACTAGTCTCTCTTTCTTAGTAATTTTGTCGAATGTGCCGTCACTTTCCATTTTTTCTATATTCTGCAAACGCTTGATGCTCTTTCTGATTGTCGAAAAATTGGTGAGCATTCCGCCTAACCAACGTTCACTTACCCAGTTGCTGTCCGATCTTCTTGCTTCATTTGCAATGGTTCCTTTTGCCTGCTTTTTCGTTCCTACAAAAAGAGGGCGCTTGCCTTGCGAAACAATTTCAGTCATTGCATTTGCTGCATGCTCGATTGCTTCCTGTGTTTTTTTTAGATCGATTATATGAATGCCGTTCTTTTCCATGAAGATATATGGTTTCATCTTTGGATTCCAACGGCGTGTTAAGTGACCGAAATGTGCACCTGATTCGATAAGTTCCGTGAGTTGTACTCTTGGCATTGTATCTCCTGTTTTTCTTCTACTCCCTTCAACTTTGCATTCCACCCCAATTTATCGGGGCACAGGGGGCAAATCCGGAAGTATGAATAATGTTAATTGATCTATTATCTTTTAGAGAACTGAAATCTTTTTCTTGCTTTTTTCTGACCGTATTTTTTACGTTCAACCATTCTTGGATCTCGCTTTAACAGGCCTTCGGATTTTAGAGACGATCTGAATTCTGGATTGATTTCTTCGAGCGCCCTGGCAATACCAAGACGGATTGCATCCGATTGACCCGAAATGCCCCCGCCGTTTACTTTTGCGTAAACGTCGTATTTACCTGATGTTTCTGTTGCGATAAACGGAAGAAATAAATTGTCTCTATGTTCTTTTAACGGAAAATATTTTTCCAATTCTTTGTCATTTATCTGAACCTTGCCCGAGCCGTTTCTAAGAAAAACTCTGGCAACAGCGTCTTTTCTTCTACCAACAAAAATTTTATCTGCCATTACATAACTCCGCTAAAGGCTTAAAGCTTCTGGTTTTTGAGCGCTATGCGGATGACTTTCTCCGGCATAGACTTTTAATTTCTTAATTAATTTTCTTCCGAGCTTTGTTTTCGGCAGCATCCCTTTTACGGCTGTTTCAAAAACAAATTCAGGTTTCTTATTCATTACTTCCGAAAAACTTTTCAGCTTAGCCCCACCGGGATACATTGAGTGGGAAAAATAAGTCTTCTGAGTTTCCCGTTTTCCGGTTAGCCTGACTTTTCCGGCATTAATAACAACAACAAAATCGCCTGTATCTGTATTTGGTGTAAACACCGGTTTGTTCTTACCGCGGATTACCCTTGCAACTTTGGCTGCTAATCGTCCTAACACCTGATCTTTCGCGTCAACTAAATACCATTTCTGATCAGCATCTCCGGCTTTAATAAATCTTGTTAGTTTTTCTCGCTTCAAAACATCCTCCAAACGCAAAATGCTATTTTTCAAAGGGTTCAAATATATTTGGATGCTGCCAGAATGTCAAGAAATGCTACTCGAAAAATTCCGAACTATTAAATATAAAAATGCTCTCGGTATAATAATTATGAGTAGTTATTTAAGGTTTTTACCTGTAAAAAACATTCTTATTTTTTGAGTAAATAAATATGGGTGTATAGTTGAAAATTTTAGTTACCGGCGGCGCGGGCTTTCTTGGAATTAATCTAATCCGTTATCTGCTCGAGAAAAATTATGAGATCGTCTCACTTGATATTGCAGATTTTAATTACAATGACGTAAAAAGCAAAGTAAAAATTTTTAAGGGGGATATGCGCAATCATGCAATTGTAGAAAGCGCAATGAATAACGTTGATATTGTCGTTCATGCTGCAGCAGCACTTCCCCTCTATACACCGGATGAGATTTATACAACAAACGTTGAAGGAACAAGAATACTTCTGCGCAAAGCATTCACAAATAAAGTTGGAAGATTCATTCACATTTCATCTACTGCGGTTTACGGGATACCGGATCGTTATCCTTTATATGAAACAGATAAATTAGACGGTGTTGGTCCCTACGGCAAAGCAAAAATTGATGCTGAAAATATTTGTCTTGAATACAGAGAAAAAGGTATGTGTGTTCCAATCTTACGTCCGAAAACCTTTATCGGCCCCGAACGTCTGGGAATATTTTCTTTATTGTACAATTGGGCATATGAAGCAAAAAACTTCCCAATTATAGGTGACGGGAAAAACCGTTATCAGCTTCTCGACGTGGCAGATTTATGCGAAGCTATTTGTAAGTGCATTACTTTACATTCCGAAACAGTTAACGATACATTTAACATCGGCGCAAAAGAATTTTCAACTATGCGTGAAGATTGCCAGGCTGTACTCGATTACGCCGGCTTCGGTAAAAAAATTATTCCTCTTCCGGAAAAACCTGTTATTCTCATTCTTAAAATTTTCAGATTGCTGCGACTTTCGCCACTTTACAAATGGATCTATGAAACTGCTTCGAAAGATTCGTTTGTTTCGATTGAGAAAGCAGAAAACAAATTATCATTTGTGCCAAAGCACTCGAATAAAGAAGCTCTCATCAGAAACTACAAATGGTATACCGAGAACCTGTCTGCCGATAGACAAGAATGGGAAAAACTCAAACTGCAAAAAGGTGTTAGTCATCGTGTCCTGTGGAAGCAAGGAATTCTTTCAATTGCAAAATGGTTTTTTTGAAAAAAAGTGTAGAATGTAAAATTTTTTTCTCTAATAGCTAACTAATTGCCAACAACTTTTTCTAAATAAGTAATTATATTTGCGACACAAAAAAATAAAAGGGAGTACTGAATGCCACAGAAGAAAGATTTTTTGAAAGAAGTTGTTCAGCATATTGATATAAAAGAGCACAATGTTATTAAGCTTGTCGATTCGATGGAGAAAATGGCTTTTAGTGCGCGCGATCTGAACCGTGCAGCAAAAATTTTCGACATGATGATAAAAGATAAAGATTGCACCGTAATACTAACTCTTGCCGGAAGTTTATTCAGCGCCGGTTTGAAACGCATTGTTTTCGATCTTGTTAACAACAACATGGTTGATGCTATTGTTTCTACAGGTGCAATTATGGTGGATCAAGATTTCTTTGAAGCACTTGGATTCAAACATTACATCGGCACGCCGTTCGTCGATGACAATTTAATGCGCGAACTGCACATCGATCGCATCTACGACACATTTATTGACGAAGACGAACTTCGCATTTGCGATGAGACTACACAGAAAATTTTTAACTCGCTCGAACCACGTCCGTATTCTTCACGCGAGCTGCTTTGGAATTTTGGAAAATATCTTGATGAAAACGGCGGGCCTAAAGTTGAAGACTGTGTAATATATACAGCGTACAAAAAGAATGTCCCGATTTTCGTACCGGCATTTTCCGATTGCTCTGCAGGATTCGGCATTGTAATGCACCAGCACAATAATCCGGATAAACATTTGTCATTCGATTCCGGGAAAGATTTCCTTGAGTTGACACAGATCAAACTCAACAGCAAAGAGACAGGAATATTTATGATTGGCGGAGGTGTTCCGAAAAATTTTACGCAAGACATTGTAGTAGCAGCCGATATTCTGATGGAAAACTCGCCGATGCACAAATATGCGGTTCAAATTACTGTTGCTGACGTTCGTGACGGAGCTCTCTCAAGTTCAACATTGAAAGAAGCCAGCTCATGGGGAAAAGTTGAAACTACTTTCGAACAAATGGTTTATGCGGAAGCAACAATTGCTATGCCTTTGATTGCCGGCTATGCTTATCATAAAGGCACGTGGAAGAATCGTGAAAAAAGAGAAATGCAGAAATTGTTTTTGGGGAATCCTTCCTTTCGTGAAAAGGAAGAAATTACTGTTTGACTCCATCTTCATCCCCTTTGGAAAGGGATTGCAAGAGAAAAGATCAAATTAGAAAACAAATTTTTTATAAAGAAAGGGCGCTGGGTAACTTTATCTTGCTTTGTCGGACTCCTGCTGTGCTGAATATCATTTTTTGTTAAGCCGCCCATTTTTACTAAATTTGCGATCACTTTTTTAAGGATTCTATGATCTCGAGCATGACGGGTTACGGCAAGGGAAGCGTCAGCAAAGACGACTTAACCATCGAAACCGAAATTAAAAGTGTAAACAGCCGTTATCTGGATCTCTCGCTTCGACTTCCGAAATTCCTTTTAAGCAAAGAATTTGAGGTCAGAGAAAAAATAAAAAGCAGAATCCGTCGCGGTAAAGTTTATGTTTCCGTTTCCGTCCGCAAAGGCGATCTTGAAGAGAGATTCAACGAGGTTGACCCGGCAGGAACCAAAATTGTCGTAAATCTTTTGAACGAAATTAAAAAATCGGCAAAGATACGGCAGTCTATATCCTTGAGTGATCTTCTTCTTTTTCAGAACATGCTTTTTAAGGACGACAGTGAGCAGGCAAGCGAAGAATTCGATTTGGTTCTGCAATCAATTGATGCCGCTATTGATGGGTTAAACAAAATGAGAGATGCAGAAGGCAGCGAGCTGGAAAAAGATCTACGCAAAAGAATCGGTTTGATTGATGAAGCTATATTGAAAATCGAGAATCTGTCGGATGAAAGTGTTAAACAGTACTTTGATAAGCTGAAAGAGAAAGCAAAAAGTTTAACGTTGGAACTTTCAAATAGCGAAGATCGCTTAAACATGGAATTGGCAATTCTTGCAGAACGTTCCGATGTAACTGAAGAATGTGTCCGTTTGCGAAGCCACATGAAAATGTTTCTTGAAACGCTGCAAAAACCGGAAGATGCCGGACGCAGATTAAATTTTATTCTTCAGGAGATGAATAGAGAAGCGAACACGATTAACAGTAAAACTGTTTCTTCCGAAATTTCACACAACGGAATTTCAATAAAGGAAGAGATTGAAAGAATTCGTGAACAAATTCAAAACATCGAGTAAAAATTGGCAGTTAATAAAGCGCAGCTTTTTGTATTCTCCGCTCCAAGCGGTTCCGGTAAAACTACCATTGTCAAAGAAGTATTAAAATGTTTTCCCGGTTTTGTTTTTTCTATTTCTGCAACTACGCGGAAAAGAAGAGCAACCGAAAAAAACGGTATCGATTATTTCTTCATCTCCGAAGAGGAGTTTAAGCGGAAGATTGATGAAGGCGAATTTGTTGAGTGGGAAAAATTTTATGACTATTATTACGGCACTATCAAACGATTGATCGACGACAATATTGCAAAAGGGTTATCTACTGTTTTTGAAGTTGATGTAAAGGGCGCGCTGAACATCAAAAAAGCTTATCCGGATTCTGTGCTCATTTTTATAGCTCCTCCCGGCATCGAGGAACTTAGAAAAAGATTGATAAACAGGGATACCGAAACAGACGGAGATCTGAAAAAAAGAATCGAACGCGCAAAAATGGAATTGGATTTTAAAGATAAGTTTGATTACGTAGTTTCCAATATCGATCTAGACCTTGCAAAAAAAGAAGTAAAAAAAATAATAGAGAAAGAAAGATCAAAGGAGGTATAAAGTGGCAATTAAACCTTTAAACTTGACCAGGATTAAAGAAAGAATTCCTAATCTTTATGAAGGCGTTATTGTAATAGCTAAAAAAGCTAGAAAGAATAACGACGACAACAAGCTGGAATTCAATACTCTTGTTGGTACAATGAACGCCGGTCACGAAGAAGAGTTTGAGGATAGAGAAAATCCCGAACAGATAAAACTATCTCTGGAATTCGAAAAGCGCGAAAAACCGCATATTAAAGCCATTAAGGAACTTCTCGATGGCAGAATTGAATATCGTTCCAAAAACGAAAAAGAAAAATAATTTTCGGTTCCAATTGTTTCAAACGGAGAAATTTTTTTATCGATTTCTCCGTTTTTGTTTTCACAAAACTTCATTCTTGTTTAACAAAAATTTTTGCTAAATTCTTGTTGTAAGTCCGGTGAACAATTTACCGGTTAGCGAATTAAGGTGGTTCTAAATTGATTCCGGTGCAAAAAAAAATAATCGAATCGCTTAAAGATCAACAGGAAATTTTTGGTGATTTACTTTTCGAGAAGATTCAAACCAGAGTGGCTGCCGGCAGCACCAAAGAAAATATCGGCATGAAAAGTTCAAAAAAAATAGAAGTGGAATTAAACGATAATTTATTCCGGGAAGATTTTCAGTCGGCAAAGTCTCTCAAAGAATTAGATTCGATGATTCATGATTGCCAGAAATGTGAATTGGGTAAGACAAGAAATAAATTCGTTTTCGGCGTTGGTAATCCGAATGCAACCGCTATGTTGATCGGCGAGGCTCCGGGTGCAGATGAAGATGCTCAGGGAGAACCGTTTGTTGGAAGAGCCGGAAAATTGTTGAACGACATTTTGAAAGCGCTCAACATGAAACGTGAAGATGTTTACATAGCCAACATTTTGAAATGCCGCCCGCCTAATAACCGTGATCCGCTGCCGCTGGAAGAAGATACATGCAAACCGTACCTTCTTAAACAAATCGAATTGATCAAGCCGAAAATTATTTTGTGCCTTGGAAGAGTTGCGGCAAATGCATTGCTCGGAAAAAAATTATCTTTGACCGATCTTCGTGAAAATATTTATGAGTTTGAAGGAATAAAAGTTTTTGCAACCTATCATCCGGCGGCTTTACTTAGAAATCCGCATTGGAAGAAAGACTGCTGGGAGGATTTTAAGAAATTCAAAAGATTATATGATGAAGTGAGTGTAAACTAAAATGGCTAAACGTAGCGTATCACGCACCGACGGCAGAGAAAATTTAGATATTGAAAAGCTGAAATCTGCAGCCAAGCAGCCTCCTTCTGCAACTGAAGTTGAAATGTCGGTTCTAGGTGCAATGCTGATCGATGAGAATGCAGTACCGAAAGCTATTGAAGTTTTAAAACCGGATTCTTTCTTCGACAAAAAAAACCGGGTTGTGTTTGAAGCAATGTCTTCCTTGTATGAAGCTAACGAACCTATCGATACTGTCTCGGTTTACGAAGAGCTAAAAAAATCCGGCAAGGTTGATGAAGCAGGCGGAGCGGTTTATCTAAGTAAACTGACGCAGGATGTTTCATCGGCAGCAAACATAGATTACCATGCCCGCGTGGTTTTAGAAAAATGGATCCTTCGCCAGCTCATAAGCGCTTCAATGACGATTGCTAATTCTGCTTACGAAGGGAATGAAGATGTTTTCGATCTGCTCGATGCCGCAGAAAGTAAAATATTTCAGATCTCCGAAGAAGGAATAAAAGAGTCATTCAAACCAATGGATAAAGCTGTTAAGGAAGCGCTCGAATTAATCGAAGCTATTCACTCGAAACATATCTCCACTTTCTCGGTTCCGTCCGGATTTTTTGAACTGGATGATTTGCTTGGCGGATTCCAGAAATCGGACTTGATAATAGTTGCTGCACGTCCATCGATGGGCAAGACAGCATTTGCAATGTCTGCGGCACGCAATGCTGCAATCGAACACAACGTTCCGATTGGAATTTTCAGTTTGGAAATGTCAACGATTCAGCTTGCAACAAGATTAATATCTGCCGAGGCACGAATCAACGCCCACAATGTTAGAACGGGCAAGTTCAGAGCCGAAGACGGAGCGAAGATAAGCAGAACGGTTCACAAGTTAAGCAAAGCTCCAATCTACATCGACGATACTCCGGCAATTTCGATTCTTGAATTACGTGCAAAAGCAAGACGGTTAAAGAATGAAAAAAATATTGGATTGGTTGTTGTGGACTATCTCCAACTTCTTAGTTCTTCTTTTCACATGGAAAGCCGCGAAAGAGAAATTTCTACAATATCGAGGTCGTTGAAGTCGCTTGCAAAAGAGTTAAACATTCCCGTCGTCGCTCTTTCGCAGTTGAACAGACAGGTTGAAGCGCGTACGGATAAAAAACCGATGCTTTCGGATTTGCGTGAATCCGGTTCAATCGAGCAGGATGCCGATGTAGTTTTGTTTTTGTATCGCCCGGAGGTTTATAACATCACGCAATATTCCGGCGGCGATATGAACGGCGAATCAACAGAAGGCGTTGCTGAAGTAATTGTCGGCAAGCAGCGTAACGGTCCAATTGGCGAAGTTAAACTGCGTTTCATAAAAGATTATGCACGATTCGAAAACCTGGATCGGTTCAGACAGCAGCTTCCTTCGCCCGCAGAACAAATTGAAGCAGCGGAGGACCTTCCTATATGAAAAAATTTTTGCTGTTGTTTCTTCTCTTTGCAACGAATGTTTTTTCACAGTCAATCTACACGCAAGCCGATGTTGACGTATGCAGATCAAAATTTGAATTTGCTGTAGAAAAAAATCTTGCCAAACTTCCGATTAATGAAGTGATAATTTCAATCGCCAAAAGTTTTATCGGAACAGATTACGCCGCAAATACTCTGGAAAAAGGGGAAAAGGAAAGTTTGGTAATTTACTTAACAGGGCTCGATTGCTATACTTTTTTGGAAAGTTCTCTTGTATTGGCAAGATGCATCAAAGAGGGGAAAACTTCATTTCAAGATTATGAAAATGAACTGACAAAGATTCGTTACCGCAGCGGCAGGATCGACGAATACCCATCGCGGCTTCATTACTTTTCCGATTGGATTTACGATATGAACAGACGCAGCATCGGGAAAGATATCACAAAAGAAATCGGCGGTGTGCCGTACAAAAAGAAAATTAATTTTATGAGCACGCATATCGATTCATACCGGCAGCTGAAGGACAATCCGAAATTTGTTAACGAAATTGCCGCGATAGAAAAACAAATCTCGTCCAGAAAATATTTCTACATACCCCAGGAAAAAATTTCGAGCTTTGAGAAGAGAATTGAAAATGGAGACATAATTGGTATCACAACAAACGTTGATGGATTAGATATTGCTCATACAGGCATTGCAATTCGAATGGATGACAGAAGGATTCATCTTTTGCATGCGCCGAATGCCGGATACAAAGTTCAGATTACCGAGAAACCGCTTGCAGATTATATCAAAGAAAATAAGAAACAAACCGGAATAATGGTTTTAAGAGCGGTTGAACCAAAATAATTTTCATAGAATCTCAATTGGAAAGGTCTGGGTTAAATCATGAAAAAGACTATTGGCATTCTCTTTATAATGCTTTTAACATCATTTGTTTCGTCAAACATCTACGGGAACAACCAAAAGAAAAATTCTAACGATGAGAAAGCCATCATCAAGTTGGAAAACGAATGGCTTGGTTTGTTGCATGATGAAGCAACGCTCGATAAAATTTTGGCGTCGGATTTTGTTCATGTTGTACCGCAAGGATTTTTCTTGACCAAAGAGCAGCACATAAAATGGGCAGTAAGTCATCCCATGTCGAAAGAATTTCATCAAAAGTTTGATACGCTTACCGTTCGCGTTTACGGAAATTCGGCGATTGCAAACGGGATCGTTGAGACATTCGACCAAGCCGGCAAGTCCGTTAGAAAATCAATTTTTACGGATGTATTTGTCAAACGAAATGGCACATGGCAGGCAGTTAATGCTCAGGAGAATGCAGTACAGTAAGAGCAAGTTAAATTTTGCGGTTCTCAGTTATTTCTAACGCGCTTTACCTTTCTGCATTTTATCTTGTGAAGGATGATTGATTAAGATTTTTTCGTAAATACAGTTGGGAATCTTATGGTCTTTTCAAATTCCTTAGTTTCCGCAATCTTTTGTCTTCTAGCTCTCAAGATATCATTCCTTGAAATTATTCCGGTTAATTTCAAGTTTGTTAAATTTTCCACGACAGGAACTGCAGATACTTCAAACTCCGCCATCAAATCGGCTGCTTCTGTAATTGAATTTTCATTTAACAAAACTACAAACGGTTCCGAAATAATTTTTTTTATTTCAGAATTTTCGTCTTCGTCCAACTTCTCTAAATTATTTTTCGTGATAATTCCGATTACCCTATCGTTCTCGATAACCGGAAAAGTATGATGCTTCAATCCTTCTTTCACCATGCGCGAGCGGACATCAATCAATTTTTGGTCGGCAGCGATAGAAATTACTTTCTTGGTTGCAAATTGATCCACCTTCAAAGTATTGAGGTAGTCCGAAGTATATTCGTTCGGAACTCGTATTCCTCTTCTGGCAATTTTTTCTGTCATAATTGTTTCTTTCATTAAGAAAAGAGAGACAAGATAAGAAGCGCTGCAGCAGGCAAGAAGCGGAAGAATAGCTGTGGGCTGAAGCGTCGTTTCAAAAGCAAAAATTATTGATGTAAGAATTGCTCGCGATGCGCCGGTAAACAACGCCGCCATTCCAACCAATGCTGCCATACGCGGGTCGATTCCCAAAGCTGGAAAGATGTGTGATGCAAAAATTGCAATTGCGGCACCCAAACCTCCTCCGATAGTGAAAAGTGGTGCAAGTGTTCCTCCCGAAGTTCCGCTTCCGAGAGAGATAGACCATGAGAAAAATTTTGCAACAAATAATATTGTAAGAAGCGAACCGGAAATAGATCCGTTAAGAATATTTGTAATGTTGTCGTAACCAACTCCGAGAGTTGCCGGAACAAAATAACCGGCGATTCCAACCGCAACAGCTCCAATTGCAGGCCACCACATCCAATGAACCGGCAGCTTCTCAAACAAATCTTCAATTATATAAACCGATTTGGTTACAAATACGGATGCAAGACCGATTAATATTCCGAGAGCAAAATAAGAGACTAACGCCGTATCGGTTGGCGCTGTTAAATCCGGTATTTGAAAAATCGGTTTAGTCCCCTCAAAACTCATTCTGATTGCAGTAGCGCTGATGCTTGCAAGCGTAACCGGCAAAAATGATTTTGGTTTGAATTCGAAGAGAAGAAGTTCTATTGCCAGCAGAATTGCGGAAATGGGACTTCCGAAAGTTGCAGCCATTCCGCCCGCCGCGCCGGCAGATAATAAAATTTTTCTTTCATCGGAGTTTGTATGAAACAGTTGACCGATCAGCGAACCCAAAGCTCCGCCAGTTGCAATGATAGGTCCTTCTGCGCCAAACGGTCCTCCGGTACCAATTGATAACGCTGCCGAAAGTGGTTTAAGAAAAGTAAGTCGCGGTGGAATTTTGCTTTTATTTGTTAACACTTGTTCCATCGCTTCCGGAATTCCGTGTCCTCGAATTCCTTTTGATCCGTATCGTGCCATCAAGCCGACTATTATGGCGCCAAGAATAGGTATGATGATTACGTATAAGCCAAGTGAGTTATCTTTGGGTGAGGTGAACGCAAAAGAAAATTTCCCATAGAATGAAAGATTGGTAATCAAACCGATCAAACTAGTCAGAACTTTTGCAACGAATCCTGCTATTGCTCCTAATAATACAGAGACAAAGGATATAAACAGGGCTCTGTTGTTAAAATAAGTTCTCGTTCTGCGAAGATGGGTGGAATTTAAATTCGGGTTGTTCGATAAAGAACCGGTTATAGAATCTATGTTGTTCGACATTTTTCATTCTCTTTCTCATATAGGATTTACCGGACACAAATTTTTCTTGCCAATGCAAATCTGTTTTGATTGTAGACCTATTTCTTAACCAAGCTAAGCAATACCTTAATATTCTCCAGGTCCTCCTTTTGTTCCTTTCCTTTCGGCGTTTCCAAAATTTTCGGCACCTTTTCCAATTTTTTGTCATTCATGATATTTGTAAAACCTTCCTTGCCGATGAATCCTTTTCCGATATGATCATGGCGGTCTACGCGCGAACCCAATTCCTTCTTGCTGTCGTTCATGTGAATGCAGTTCAGCAAACCCAAACCGATTATCTCGTCGAATTCCTTGATCACTTTTTTATATTCTTTTGGATCTTTGATGTTGTAGCCCGCTGCAAAAATATGAGCGGTATCTATGCAGACACACATCCGTTCTTTCTCGTCAACCATGTCAATTATTTTTTTCAATTGTTCGAAGCGGTAACCAAGAGCATTGCCCTGTCCGGCTGTTGCTTCAAGCATACTCTTAACTTTGTAACCTTTGGTCTGCCCGTGAACAATGTTCAGCGACTCGGCAATTATTTTTAATCCTTCTTCTTCTCCTTGCCCGCCGTGCGAGCCCGGGTGAAAGTTTAAATATGGAATTTCTAGAAACTGGCATCGTTTCAGTTCATCAAGAAATGATCTGCGCGACTTCTCTAAATTCTCCGGATCCTTTGCACAAAGGTTAATTAGATATGAATCGTGAGAAACGATCGCTTTGATGTTGGATTTGCTCTTTTTCTCTTTGAATGCATTTATTTCTTTTTCGGAAAGGTCTTTTGAAAACCAGCGGTTGTTGTTCTTGGTAAAAAGCTGGATTGCAGTAAAGCCGAGCGATTCGCCGCAGTCTATTGCCGAATCAACGCCTCCGTTTACAAAAACGTGTGCACCGAGTAAGTGCTTCATAAAATTCCTTTCGGTTAAGATGAAATTTTATTTTTCAGATAAAGATAATATTATTGCCATGAATAATTTATGGAATGAGAATCATAGATGAAAATATTTATCACCGGCGGCAGCGGTACACTGGGGCAGTATCTAAATCTTGAATTGAGCAGAAAGCACGATATCCTTACACAGTACTATTCAAATGTAGGAAATTGCGCCTCATTTAATTCGGTAAAACTCTCCATTGCAAATTTTGTCGAACTGGAGAAAGTATTTTCATCGTTTCAGCCCGATGCTGTGATACATACTGCATCAATTTCAAACGCAGAAAAAGCAGATCGTCTAACCGCGGACGTAGTTTACAATGTCAATGTAAATGCTACTCAAAAAATTGCCGAGCTTTGTAAACAGTACAAATCAAAATTAATTTATGCTTCTTCCGATTTGGTCTACGCGGGCTACCGCGGTTCCATGCTGAAAGAAGATTCCAAACTGATTCCGGTCTCACTCTATGCGGAAACTAAACTGATGGGTGAAATCAAAATTCGGCAAACATTCGGCAACTACATAATTCTGAGGATGGCGTTGATGTACGGTCTGGGATTAAACCACTCACGCAATCATTTTCATTTCATGTTTGATGAACTACGAAAAGGTAAGGAGGTAAAACTTTTCACGGATCAGTACCGTACGCCGCTTGCTTTGAAAGATGCTGCCCGGATGATCCCGGAATTGATCGAGAAAAGTATTTCCGGTGAAGTGATTAATCTTGGCGGCGGCGAAAGACTTTCGCGTTACGAGTTGGGCGAAATACTTTGCGACGAAGCCGGGTTGGATAAGAATCTTTTGATTGCAGCTACTATGGATGAAGTTGGAATACCATACAAAGTTGCCGATGTTTCGATGGACATCGATAAGCTAAGATTATTTGGAATTCAACCTCAAACTGTTGCCGTAGCGATGAGAGAGATTTTAGCAGAATAATTGATTTTGCTTTGCGGATTCTCTGCGTACTTTGCGTTTAAAAGAAAAACCGCAAAGAGCGCCGGGTGATAAAACGGATCGCAGAGACCGCTAAGAATAAACTATCGCAATTTATCGAGTTTCGTTTTTAGTAGCTCATTCACAATTTGCGGATTGGCTTTGCCTTTCATTTCCTTCATAATCTGTCCGATAAAAAATCCAATCACTTTATCTTTGCCGCTCAAAAATTCTTCAATTTGTCTCGGATTGGCAGTAAGAATTTTGTCGATTACTTTTTCAATTTCTCCCGTATCACTTATCTGAACGAGGTTCTTCTCCTTAACAATTTCGTTCGGATCCTTGTTCGTCTTCAACAATTCCGGAAAAATTTCCTTCGCAATCTTGCCGCTGATAACTTTGTCATTGATCAGTTTAATAAGTTTACCGAGATTCTCCGGTGAAACGGGAAATTGTTCGACGGAGATTTTTTCATCATTTACAACTTTCAGAACATCGGTCATAACCCAGTTGCTGGCGGATTTATAATCATCCGTTACAGTTAACACGTTTTCATAGTAGTTGGCAAGTTCACGCGAGGAAGTTAAAATCTCCGCGTCATAAATCGGCAAAGAATATTTTTCAACGAAGCGGTTTCTTCTATTCTCTGGCAGCTCGGGCATTGATGCTGCAATTCTATCCCGCCATTCTGAATCTACAACAACAGGCATTAGGTCGGGATCGGGAAAGTACCTGTAATCGTGAGCTTCCTCTTTGCTTCGCATCAGTTTTATCTGGTTGGAATCGGTGTCCCACAGCAGAGTCTGCTGAATAATTTTTCCACCTTCTTCCAGAATTTCTATCTGTCGTTCGATTTCATTTTCAATTGCCTTCTCAACGTTACGGAAAGAATTCATGTTCTTAACTTCTGTCTTCGTGCCGAATTTCGATTCACCTTTCAACCGCACTGAAACGTTTGCATCGCACCGAAGCGAACCTTCTTCCATATTGCCGTCGCATATTCCAAGATAAGTAACAATCTGTTTCAATTTTATAAGATATAAATACGCTTCCTCTGCAGATCGAATGTCAGGCTCGCTTACAATTTCCATCAACGGTGTTCCGCACCGGTTCGCATCTATCTTTGTGTCAGTTCCTTGATCATGAATTGATTTGCCTGCATCTTCTTCCATATGGATTCTGGTGATACCGATGTTCTTCCTGTTTCCATCCTTGAACTCAATCGTAATTTTTCCATGCTCGCAAATGGGCTCTTCGTACTGGGATGTTTGATAACCTTTAGGAAGATCGGGATAGAAATAATTCTTTCGCGCAAAGATTGATCTTTTGTTGATTGTGCATCCGGTTGCAAGTCCCATAAGAACAGTGTATTCCACAACTTTTTTATTCATCACCGGCAATACACCGGGATGCCCAAGACACACGGGACAGACATTTGTGTTCGGTGGAACTCCAAACTTTGTTGAACACCCGCAAAAAATTTTTGTGTCTGTTAGAAGCTGTGCATGAACTTCCAGACCGATTACGGCTTCGTAGTTTAAATTCATGTTTCCCGAAAGCTTTTCGGCAAATTTACTCATTTAAATAATGTCAAGAAAAAATATCTTATTGACCGATGTTGCGCAAGGTTTGAGTTTAACAGACGAATTTTTGTTGTTTTAGAAAAATATTCGTTCTACAGTTATATTTTTTCATTATACATCAAACCCTTCATAAAGTGGGTTATTGAAAAAATCTTTTTCCCTTAATGCATTAAATTTCTTAAATAGATATTGAAAAATGAAAAGAGGTGTAAATGATTTTAGATGTTTTGGTTTTTGCCGCCCATCCCGACGATGCAGAACTTTCTATGGGAGGAACGATCGCGAAGATATGCGCTAACGGACTTAAAGTTGGCATTGTAGACCTTACAAAAGGTGAACTGGGAACAAGAGGATCTGCCGCGACACGAAAGCATGAAGCGCAAAAAGCTGCAAAGATTTTGAAAATTTCTATTCGTGAAAATCTCGGTTTTAAAGACGGAAATCTAAAACCGAATGAAGATTATCGCAGAATAATCATTTCGAAAATCCGGAAGTATCGACCTAAATTTATTTTTGCGTCATACTTTAACGACCGCCACCCCGATCATATAGGCGCAAGCCAACTGGTTAAAGAAGCTATATTCTTCTCCGGCCTTCCAAAAGTTTCTACAGAAGAAACCGATGGAAAGCAAACCCCTTTTCGTCCGCAAAAGCTTTTTTATTATATGCAGACTTACGAATTCAAACCGACGTTTATTGTTGATATCAGCGAAACTTTTAAAACAAAAATGAAAGCAGTACGCGCCTATGAAACTCAATTTCATAATCCTGAAAGTAGCGAGCCGGAAACTTTTATCAGCACTCCGAACTTCTTAAAATTTATAGAAGCCAGAGCGCAAAGTTTCGGATTTAAGATCGGCAAAGATTATGGCGAGCCGTTTTTCTGCGAAGAAGAAATTGAATTTGATTTAGTAAGCATGCTTAAGAAAGGAAATAAAAAATGAAAATTACTTTTTCCGGAATAGGTTTGATCGGAGGATTGATAGCCCGGAAGAAGAAATTAACCTGATCCTTTCCAATTTTGATTATACGGTTTTGTAAGAAGCAGATAGCTCTTTCAAAAAAATAAATCGGAGTTTCAATGATCAAGTTGAAATCGTTTCAAGTAAAATGGTTGGCAATCCTGGCTGGAATAGTCTGCTTATTTTGTATTCTATTGTTTATAAATTTCGGACCCGGATATCATGACGCAAAACTTGTTGCTGCCGTTGCTATTTTAATGTCTATCTGGTGGATTACGGAAGCCGTTCCTCTTGCTGTTACATCACTTGTTCCGCTCATCCTGTTCCCGCTCACCGGTGCAATTTCGGGTAAACAAACTTCCGAAGCGTATATCAATTCAACAATTTTTCTTTTCATGGGCGGGTTTATTATTGCCATAGCATTAGAAAAATGGAATTTGCATAAAAGAATAGCTCTTACAGTTATAAGTATCTTTGGGAAAAATCCTTCCCAAATAGTATTAGGATTTATGCTTGCAACCGGATTTATCTCGATGTGGATTTCAAATACTGCAACTGCCCTGATGATTTTTCCAATTGGTTTAGCGGTATTAACAAAATTAGAAAACGAATTCGGGAAAGAGAGAACAAAAAAATTTAGTATCGCGTTGATGCTGTCTATAGCTTATGCCGCTTCAATAGGAGGAATGGGAACACTTGTTGGCACACCTCCCAATTTGGTTTTTGTGAGAGTATATAAGATTGCATTCCCGGATAAACCAATGATTCTTTTTGCGGAATGGATGAAGTTTGCTGTACCTATAACAATAACCATGCTCATTTTAACGTGGGTTATTTTAGCAAAAATTGTTTTCCGTACCGGGAAGGATTTAATTATCAGCCGCGAAATAATTAGAGAAGAAAAAGAAAAACTTGGCAAAGCCAGTTTTGAAGAAAAGGTTGTTCTAATAATTTTTTTGATAACTTCTTTGTTGTGGATTTTCAGAGGTGATTTGGACCTTGGTTTCGTAAAGGTCCCCGGTTGGTCTAACATATTTCCTAAACCGGATTTTATTGATGACGGAACAGTAGCAATTACAATGGCATTCCTTTTATTTTTAATCCCCAGTAAAAATAAATCAAATGATTCGGATTTCATTTTGGATTTTTCGACAATATCAAAAATTCCGTGGGATATAATTCTTCTGTTCGGCGGAGGATTTGCTCTTGCAGAAGGATTTGTATCCAGCGGACTTTCAAAACTGATTAGTCAACAATTCACATTGCTCGGAGGAATGCCTCTTATATTAATAATTGCCTTAATATGTTTTTCAATTACAGCTTTATCGGAATTAACATCGAATACAGCAACAGCGCAAATTATTTTGCCAATTCTTGCTTCTCTTGCCGTTGAATTAAAAATTGAACCGCTATTGCTGATGGTTCCGGCAACACTCGCAGCGTCATTTGGTTTTATGCTGCCAGTAGGAACACCGCCCAATGCAATTGTTTTTAGTAGTCAGCGCTTAAAAGTTAAAGATATGGTAAAGGCAGGAATAATTGTGGACATATTGAGTATAATAATCATAACTCTGTTTTCATATTTATTTTTAATATGAATCCATTCCAGTCCGGTTGTTGGCTGATAAAATTATTCTATGTCGTTTAGATAAATTAATTTGGAAAATTATTTTTTATAAATTGATTTGAAATTTTTTTGCATAATTATTTCGATTGTGCACAAGAGATCAATACATCTTTGAGTATTAGAAAACAACCTGATAGTACCGATGTGAATCGTTAATAAATAAATTTCATCTAATCAATAAAAAATCGGAGAGAGTATGTCTTACTGCAATACAAAAGTTATTGATTATTCTTTTGATGAATCCGTTGCAAAAGTAACGGAAGAATTGAAAAAAGAAGGATTTGGTATTCTAACGGAAATTGATGTTAAAGAAACTTTGAAGAAAAAATTAGATGTCGATTTCCGCAAATACAAAATTCTTGGTGCCTGCAACCCGCCCTTTGCATACAAAGCACTTTCACTGGAAGAGAATGTAGGAGTTTTGCTGCCATGCAATGTGGTTGTACAGGAAAAATCCGATAGTAAAACCCAGGTGAGTGTTGTTAATCCAATTGAATCGATGCATGCAGTAAATAACCCGGCTTTGGCAGAAGTTGCTGAAAATGTTTCCGCTAAACTTCAAAGGGTGTTGGAAAATCTTTAAAACCCGAATCTTTGTATCCTGCTTATGGAATCAAAGTAATACTAAGTAAAAATTTATATCAAGGGGGAAAATAATTTTGCTTCTTACGTTACAGATTCTACTTCTCCTTTCTTAACTGATGCGAAGTAAGGTCTGGGTTTGACAAACAAATTTTTGTTGTTTTAAAGAAAATATTCGTTTTGCAATTTTAATTTCTCACGGTAGATCAATCCGTGAGTAAAGTGGGTTACTTAATTATTTCTTTCAAATTCTGATAGCCGCTTTTGCTTACCGGCAGTTTTGTGCCGTCGTTCAGTAAGATGCGGTAGGATTCTTTTTCAACCAATTCAATCTGTTTGATAAATGAAAGCTTTGCAAAATAGGAACGGTGAATTCGAATAAACCGAGACGGATCCAAATTCTCTTCAAAGTATTTCATCGTTTTTTGCTTAAGAAAGTTTCCCTTTTCGGTGTAGAGCATCGTGTAATCGTCCTGAGCTTCGATGTAACGGATGTCTTCTATCGGTATAATTAAAATTTTCTGTCCGTTTTTAATTACAACTCTGTCAAGATGCTCGTTCCTATGTTCGATCTGTTTGACCAATCCTTCTATATTCTTTTTTGCTTCCGCTGTGTTGTTAATCAGCCTGAAAGCTTTTCCAATCGCTTCATCAAATCTTTCTTGCGAAAATGGTTTGAGCAGGTAATCCGTGGCATTTACTTCAAACGCTTTAAGCGCATACTGATCGAAAGCTGTAGTAAAAATAATAACCGGCGGCACCTCAAGAATTTCAAGCATCTCAAAGCCGGTCAGCTTCGGCATTTGAATATCAAGAAATATCAAATCCGGGCGGTGTTCGTTGATGAGTTTAATTCCGTCAAAACCGTTGGAGCATTCGGCTACAAGTTCTATGTTGTCATACTTCTTCAAATAATTTTTAATGATGTCGCGCGCAAGTTTTTCGTCGTCAATCGTTATAGCTTTAATTTTTCTTCCCATAGCATTTCCTATTAGACCGGAATAAAAATGTTTACTTTAAAGATACCGTTCGCTTTTTCGAAAGTTAAGAGGTTATCTTGGTTATAAATCAGCTTTAGCCTATTCTGTATATTTTTCAAGCCGATACCTTCGCCTTTGCGCGGAATTGCTTCGGAATCAAAATTGTTTTCGACGATGATCTTAAAATATCCTTTTTCATTTCCGCATGAAAGTTTTATTGTTACTTTGTCTAAACTCTCGTACACGCCGTGTTTGATCGCATTTTCAAAAAGCGGCTGGAGAATCATGTTCGGAATTTCCAAATCTTTGCACAACGGATCTGTCTTTTCCACAAACTCAAATTTATCGGCAAAGCGAATCTTTTCAATATCAAGGTACAACCTGGCATTGTTGATCTCTTCGCTCAACTTGCTTTTCTGTTTTTCGTTTTTAGAGAGAGTATTTCGTAAGAATGAAGAAAGCTTTATGGTCATTTCCTGTGCTTTGGAAGGATCGGTAATTGTTAGCGAACTGATAGAATTCAAACTGTTAAAAATGAAATGTGGATTGATTTGATATTTCAGAGTTTTCAGTTCGGCTTCTTTTACCAATGCATTAAGTTCTGCTTCCAGCAAAAGTTTCTGCCGAAAATTTGTGTAATAGATAATTACGTAATCAACCGAAATGATTATGATGTAGAATAGAATTCCGATCAGAAATCTCCAGACGAGTGATTTGATCAAAAACTCGGTGTACACGGCATTGCCTTTAATTACATGCGACATGATATAGTAACCGGCAGAAATCCAGAGGCCAGAAGTAATTACTGCCGCTGCAATATGATTCAGAAAAATCTTTGCCGCAGAATAATTTTCTAGCGAGTTGAAACTGACCGTGTACCAGAGACTGATGCCGAATAGCTGATAGAGCACATTAAAAAATGTGCTGTCTAACAAAGCTGTCAAAATTGAAAACTTCAGAAAAAAACCGAGCACGCTTGTGTGGATCAAAAAAATTGCAAACCAAACTACCGAGTAAGCGGCAAATATTTTTTTGTTATTAATGAACGGATTTGTCATTGTTTATCCGGCAATTAGTAAAGCAGTTCGCCGCCCCCGAATATGGCTGCCCCTTTTATAATTAGTATGCCTTGGTTCCCGTCAGCCGGCGGGGTTTTAGCAAATCTTTTATCGTCAAATCCGCCGAATATGGAAGCCACATTAACCAGCACATTCCAATTTTGCGGGACACGAATGTTGACGCCGCCGAAAATCATTGAAACTTCTAAAGTGTTTTCACCCGGGGCTAATTTCGCATTTGTAAGATCAAGTTTTGCGCTGCCGAATATTGAAGTGAATCTCCCACCTCTAAAATTTTGTGAATCGATAGTTCGCTTTATAGTATTAAAGATGGTGACTTCATTAATATAATCGTACGAAGAAAAATTTGTTTGAGATTGAGTTGCCCCCGCTTGTGTATTCTGTTGCTTTGTGTAATGCGGCGAATCCCTTCTGCTAAAAAGCAGCCACAATCCGATCGCAAGAAATATCAATGGCCAGAAATTTCCGAAATCGAGGAAAAAGAAATACGGAAAGTGGTGGAGGATTCCGATCAGCCCGATACCAAGAAACACGTAACCGATAAAATTGTTTTTGTGGTTAACCACTAGTACAATTCCGATGATTAAAAATATTGTATGCCATGAGAAAATGAGCGGATGAAAGTCAAAATAAAAAAATCCAAAATTGTCCATAATAAATAGAGCACCGAGAACGATGAGAATTACTCCGAGCCAGATTCTATTAGATGAAGTTTGCATTTTTATCTCCATTAAAAAGTTGTTTTTATTTCACCGCCGCCGAACAAGACTATTCCTTTAATGATCAGAACTTTCTTTTCGTCAATGGCTAAGTTCGGGTCTTTTGTTCTCTTATCGCCGAAACCGCCGAAGATCGGAAGAATGTCGAGTTCAACTTTCCAATCGGGGGAAACAATTAAAGTGGCGCCGCCAAATATTGCTGTTACTTCAATCACGTTTTCTCCGGCAGCAAGTTTCGACCGACTTAGGTTTACTTCGCAGCCGCCGAATATTGAGACTATACTTCCGCCTTGAAAATTTTCCGAGCAAACCACTTTTGATCCTCCGCCAAAAATGCTTACACACTCAATCATATCGCTGCTTGCTTTAGAACCCCGCGCGCTATTTTCAGAATCTATGACAGCTTTTAATCTTGTTCTTCTTCTGCGTTTGCCGCCTATTATGTAAGCGCCGAGTAATACGAATACAAGAGGCCAAAGCTCGGGTATTAAATTGAATAAACCGATTGCAATGAAAACAACTCCGGCGGTTTTATTTCTTGAGAGAACAAAGAAAAGCAATCCAATCAGAATGAAAAAATATTCCCACGTAAAATATTCATAAGGTATATTAATAAGATTATAGTTGTCGAGAACGAAGATCGTTCCAAAGAAGATCAGAAGCAATCCTATTATTATTCGTCCGTGAAGTTTTGGTGTTTCCATTTTATCCTCATTATCTTTACTGTCACTTCTTTCGACGGCAAAGTTATGGTGCGGTTTTGAATTTTAGGACAGAAATTCGGCGAACGGCGGAAAATTATAGGTGAATTAAGAACCATTACAACTTAGAATGTTATTGCATTTATAAACCTCTGGTTATTTCAAAAAAGATGGAGGATTCATCTACTTCTTCTGTCTTGACGTAGATATTTTTTATGCCGGCGGTTGATTCATAAAACGATTCTGCGCTAACGGTGGTGTTATTTTAAAGATCAACACACCGTATTTGAGTTCTCGTTTATTTAATGACTACTTTTTATTTGAAAAAATTATAACAACCTTGAATCATTCCATCATTCATCTTAATGATGTACCGCTGATAGAAGAAGTTGGAATCATTTTATCAGGTTGATAAATATTATTCCAGCAAGTTTGTTTCGCTGCCTGGCAATTCCTGAACCTTGTTCAATTGCTTTTCAATTTTCCGGGTCGATTTAGCAGCATCGTCAATTGTGTTGCTTGCTTCTTGAAGTTTTTTCTGAGTCTTGTCTAACAAATCTCCGAATTTTCCGAATTCTGTTTTTACGCCGCTTAAAATTTTCCAGACTTCGCTTGAACGTTTTTCGATTGCCAAAGTTCTAAATCCCATTTGCAAACTGTTGAGGAGCGCTGCTAATGTTGTTGGTCCGCTGATTGTAACGCGATGTTCTCTCTGCAGCAGTTCAGCCAGGCCCGGGCGTCGTAAAACTTCTGCATACAATCCTTCAATCGGTAAAAACATAATTGCAAAATCTGTGGTGTGAGGTGGATCGAGATATTTTTCTGCAATCTTTTTAGCTTCGCCTTTGATTCGTGTTTCAATCCCTTTCTGTGCATCGGCAACCAATGTTCCGTTACTGGAATCCTGGGCATCGAGTAAACGCTGGTAATCTTCTATCGGGAACTTTGCATCGATAGGAAGCCAGACTGTTTCATTTCTTGATGAATCGCGTCCGGGCAGTTTAATTGCAATTTCAACTTTGTCGTTGCTTCCTTTTTTAGTAGCAACATTTTTTTCGTATTGTTCGTGTGTTAACATTTGCTCGATTAAATTTTCAAGTTGAATTTCGCCCCAGCTTCCGCGTGTTTTAACATTGGTAAGAACATTTTTCAAATCGCCGACTCCGCGGGCAAGCTCCTGCATATCGCCTAGACCTTTGTAAACTTGTTCGAGTCGCTCGCTAACAAGTTTTAATGATTCGCCAAGACGCTTTTCCAGGGTCGAGTGAAGTTTTTCATCAACTGTGTGACGCATCTCTTCAAGTTTTTTTTCGTTCCTGTCTTGAATTTCCTTCAACTGTGCATCAACCTTTTCCTGCAGCCTATCAAATTTTTGTTCGTTGGTTTGAATTAGTCTGGAAAGTTGATCGTTGAGCTGATCGCCGAAAAGTTTTATTGAATTGCTCAACTCCTCGCGCTGGTATTTTGCATTCTTCGAAATTTCTTCTCTGCTGCGCGCGATCTCATCACGGAATGATCTGTCAATTTTTTCAAACTCTTCCTTCAGCGCGGTAGAACTACCGCTCGAAATATTTTTTTTCAACATGTAGTAAAAAACAATAACCGAGAAAAAAATTAGCACAGATAGAATTATTAATAATTCGATCATTTATTCACCATTCAATTTAGATGAGATTGAATTTTCATTGCTTATTTATCTAATCCGTTGTTTAAAATGAGCTCTCCATGCAGCAGCGTTACTGAACAACTTAAACAAATTTTACTTTATTCGCATCAACCTGCTTCTCAACTTTTAGGACAGGATGATGTGCGTAATTTACCCCGCCTTCTTCGCTGTCGTGCTGCATTCGAGCAGCAGATACCATAACAAAAGCAAGCAGTGGAACGTGAACGCATATTAAAACCTAATATGGTTGAAACAGATCCGCTAGTTCTGTTCCGGTGATTATCGGCTTCATGTAGTACCAATCTATGATTGAGAAAAATTCATCTCTCTTATTTTGCAATAACTGCGCAGTTAAACGAAGCGGTAAAATTCGTAAACTGAATCTGTATCCTATTAACGGTGGATTCGAATTCGAACGTTTCCGATAAAGCTGTGTTGGTGGATAAATTTCTTGTAAATACCTTTACGTTTGTATCGGAGAATAATGTTATTATAACGTCTCCTCTCGAACGATTGGCAACCGTAATTGCTATGCCAAGACTTTTGCTGTTCATCTTGATAATGTATTCATAAGATTTTGTGAAATTATTTCCGGTGATTGAAAAAGCAAATGAATTAGTCCCGTTTGAAATTGCCGGGGCATTTTCTGTTAGAGAGATGTTGTCGAAGGGATTCGCTGGAGATTCTGTTTTGCATCCGCTTAACATGATCATGATAGTACCTGCAACAAACAAGAGTAAAATTTTTGTTAATTCCATTTCATACTCCCGAAAAAATTAAGTTGAAAAGTGTCTCTAGGTAATAATTTAACCAAAATTTGAATATTACCTTTGAGACACCTCTTAAAATTATTTTACTTGAATTAACCGTTTCGGTCCGGCGGCAATTACTTCTTCGGAACATCCTTTCTCGAATAGTTTAAAGTTCTCGACAAACCGTGCCGCAAGCGCATCATATTTTTTCCAGTACTCGTCTTTATTGCCCCAGGAATTTTCGGGATACAAAACATCTTCCGGAACATCGGGACAGCTTACCGGAACTTCGTAACCGAATAGTTTATCTTGCCGGTATTTTACATTGTCGAGTTTTCCTTCAAGTGCTGCGTTCAAAAGATTTCTCGTGTGACGGATACTGATTCGCTTTCCTACTCCGAATCTTCCTCCGACCCAGCCGGTATTGACCAGCCAAACATTGGCGCCGTGTTTCAACATTCTTTGCTTCAGCATCGCGGCATATTCAAAAGGATGACGAACCATAAAAGGGGCACCGAAACATGCAGAAAAAGTTATTTGCGGTTCAATGCCTAAGCCGATCTCCGTCCCTGCAATTTTAGAAGTATATCCGCTGATGAAATGATACTGCGCTTGTTCCGGAGTTAGTCGTGCAATTGGCGGCATAACGCCCGAAGCGTCGCATGTTAAAAAGATAACATTCTTCGGGTGTGTTCTTACGTATCCTTCTTTAACAACATTAGGAATAAATTCAAGCGGATAAGATGCGCGTGTGTTCTCTGTAATTATATCGTCGTCAAGATCGATAATTCTTGTCACCGGATCGAAAACAACATTTTCCAAAATTGTTCCGAATCGGTGGGTGGTTTCATAAATCTGCGGCTCATGTTCGGCAGAAAGACGAATCACTTTTGCATAGCAGCCGCCTTCAAAATTGAAAACACCGTTCGAACTCCAGCCGTGTTCATCGTCGCCGATTAATCTTCTTTTCGGATCGGCAGAAAGAGTTGTCTTTCCGGTTCCGCTCAAACCGAAGAACAATGCAACATCGCCTTTATCACCTACATTTGCCGAGCAGTGCATAGGAAGAACATCTTGAAATGTCAAAAGATAATTCAAAACGGTGAAAACAGATTTCTTGATTTCTCCGGCGTAAAGCGTGTTTGCAATAATTGCTGTTCGCTGATCGAAATTAACTATGATTCCCGTATCGGTCCGCGTTCCATCTGTTATCGGATCAACTTTCAGTCCCGGCACTGCAATCACTGTGAACTCCGGAACAAATTTTTTCAGTTCATCTTTATCTGCAGTTGTAATGAACATATTCCGCACAAAGAGACTGTGCCATGCTTTTTCGGTAACGATGCGCACCGGCAATTTATAATCCGGATCGGCGCCGGCATAAACGTCCTGAACAAAAAGTTCTTCGCCTTGTGCCCATGCTTGAAGCCTGCCAACAAGCTGTGCCCACTTCTCGCGGCTGTAAGGTCGGTTGTAAATTCCCCACCAAATATCTTTGTCTGTCGATTCTTCGAGCACAACAAATTTATCTGCTGCGGCACGCGCTGTATGTTTTCCGGTATTAACAAGAAGCGGTCCGCCTTTTATCATTTTTCCTTCGTTGCGGAAGATTGCTTCTTCGTACAATGCTTCTTCGGGTAAATTCCAGAATACTCTATCGAGAAAAGTTAGACCTTGATTTTTCAATCTGAAATCTGAGGCAAGTTCCATCGCTTCTTTTGTTGCCGGGGTATTGAATTCTAGATATTTGCTCATGACCAGTCCCTCACTAATTTGCGGTCGCCGATGTATAATTCGTTTGGTGAGTTTGGATCCAACGCCCATTTCATTCTTTCGATTCCTTCGGTTATATCTTTTATTGTTCCGCAATAACTTATTCTTAAAAATCCGTCGAGACCAAATTCTTTTCCGGGAACAGTTAGAACCATCACTTTATCAATTAAAAATTTTGAAAGTCTCTGCGAGTCTTTATCGTACGCAGAAAAGTCGGCGAAGCAATAGAACGTTCCATCCGGCACCGTAACTTTTACGCCGTTGAACGATCTTAACTGCTCGATTAAAACGTTGCGGTTGTTTTCCAATGTAACGCGTAGACTTTCAACGCTCGATTGAATACCATTCAGTGCACCGGCTGCAGCTTTTTGTAATAGTACAGACGGACCCGATGTTTGATGCCCCTGTATATTTGCCATTGCTTCAATTACCTTTTTATTTCCAACCGCCCAGCCGATTCTGAATCCCGTCATCGCGTATTGCTTCGATACGCCGTTGACAATTATAAGTTTAGATTCTTCGATAGATTTTTTTGTGTAGTCGTAGGCGCTGTATGGTTTCTTTCCGTCGAAGACCAAACGATGATATATGTCGTCCATGATAAGATAAATTCCTTTACGTTCGCAGAAATCAACAATGTCTGCAATGAATTCTTCCGGGTACATTGCGCCGCTGGGGTTGTTCGGACTGTTGATGATAACAGCTTTGGTATATGAACCGACGCGCATTTCAATATCGCGCAAGCGCGGGTAAAATGTTCCGTCTTCTGGCAATGCAGCTATTCCTGTAGCGCCGCAAAGTTTTGCCATGTCGGGATAACTTACCCAGTATGGTGCGGGATAAATTATTTCTTCCTGCGGATTCAGGATTGCCTGCATAGCAACCATGATTGCCTGTTTAGCACCGCCCGATGCAATCACGTTTTCCGGATTTACTTTTCTGTGATAAAATTCTTCGTTGTATCTGATAATTGATTTTTTTAATTCAGGTATTCCGTCTGCCGGAGTGTAACGAATTTCTCCGGTGTTGAGAGAATTTACTGCTGCAAGAAGTGCATCCATAGGCGCTCTGCTTTTCGGTTCGCCTCCGCCGAGATGAATTACCGGGTCTCCTTTCTCTCTTAAGATAGCTGCCTTTTCATTCAACGCTAAAGTTGGCGAAGCTTTGATTGATCGCGCAATTTGACTTAAACTCATTTCTTCACCTTGTTCAATATTGTTTCAAAAAAGAATGTTTGTGTCCGAAACTTATTGGCTCTAAGTCTGATTCGCAAGTTGTATTTGAAATGATTAAGCAAAAAAATATTTGGAGCGGGCAAAGGTTGTAGGGCCAATGCAACCTTGCCATTACGTATGATAATATCTTTGAAATATTATCAAATGATGATTGTGCATAAAGAGCGAAGCGAACCGGCATGCCTTTTTTATGCGCTCTTCTACAAAACTACAAACAGATCTAACCTTGTTGTGTTATCGGGACTTTATAATAATTGAATCAAATTCTTTAATTTTATGTTAGTAATTGCAGCAACACCCTCTTCGCACAGGCGGATGAGGGTTAAGTATATTTTAAAAACGTAATGGATTACTAGACCGTAAAAATGAAAAGTGATTTTGAAATGATAATTAATTTATTGTCTTCGCTTCAAAACTTAAGTGAGAAGCTATCGACTCTTACGGATCGGGAAAAAATTTACGTTTCACCTTTTGCGGGTTCATCAAAGTCGCTATTCGTAAAATTAATTTTCGGTTGCGAGAAACAGATTCTTTTTTTGTGCCCCACCGTACAAGCTGTAAACGAAACGAAAGTTGAATTCAGCATACTTGGCTTTGAAGATCAAGTTATAGCAGTTGACGATTTGGACATAGAAAATTTGCAAGAGAAATTAACCGAACTTAATAACCGTAAACAGTTCATTCTCATTTCAACATACGATGTGCTGAAGTTGAAACTCCCTTCAAAAGATTCTGTTGAAAAGAACACGGCTAAAATTGAAATTGGTGGAAGCTTAACTTACAATGATTTGGTTGAGTACTTGCACTCGATCGATTACAACAGGGAAAAGTTTGTAGAAGACCCCGGTGATTTTTCGGTACGGGGTTCGATAATCGATTTCTGGTCTTACAGTGAAAAGCAGCCGTGTCGTTTGGAGTTCGACGGAGATTTTTTGGAATCGATCCGCCATTTTGATTCCGGCAGCCAGCGATCTCTCGACAAAATAAATTCGACTACATTGGCAGCTTTTATCGATGCTGCCAAAAACGCCGCAGATATTTTTGATTATCTCGATAATCCTCTAGTCTTAGCTTCCAGCTATGAACTGCAGAACATTGTCGAGCAAAAAGAGAAGGAAACGGAAAATCAAATTAAAAATGATATTGATGAGGAGTTGAAAGAAGAGTTGTATGAAC
>CAZQQC010000014.1:0-36745 GCA_964595365.1 uncultured Melioribacter sp. | reverse complement strand
TTTTTCCCTACCTAACTTACTCTTTACTTTTGCCACCCAAAAATCCTCTGTACCCATAAAAAGACCCGCCATTTCATTAATAGGATAGATTATCCTTGACAATTGATTTTAAAAGTTTAAATTGACTCATGTATTTTTTGTAAAATGATAATCTGTCTTATTAAAACAAACTCCAGCCAAAAATAAAAAAAATGAATTATCGTTTTTTTGAAAAAGTAAAAGAATGAAGAAAGGAAGTAGTTGATTTTTTGTTTTCGCATTAACAGCCAACAGCCGAAGTAAAAAACTAATTTATAATTTTATTGAAAGGGTGCACATGAGAAATAGATATACTATTCTTATGTTGTTTCTGTTCTCCACAAGTTTGCTTTTTGCGCAAACTCCAATTCATCCTGCCAACGGTAATACAGTCGTTAAGTCTACTACACCAGCTGCAAATTTAACTGTCTCATGGACTGCATTTGGTTCGGCAACAACTTACGATTATGAATTCCAAATTGACAGTACAGGATGGTCTATTCTGGCTAATACAGCAGCAACGAGTTTCACAATTCCTTACTCAAGTTTAGCCGTTGGCAATGTTGTAACATGGAGGGTGAGAGACAATAATACCGGCGTACCCGGTGTGTTTATCAATTATAGTTTTACAATTAGCCCCGACCCTACACCGACTCCAGCTAACAACACATTTAATGTGAATGTGAGTACTTCCAGTTTATCTTGGACTGCCTTCGATGAAGGGGGATGGGGTAACGGGAACTATGATGTTGAATTTGGTACAGACCCAACTTTTGTTGCTGCACCTCTGGCGTCTTTGTATAATACAGCAACAACATCTTTAAGTTTACCCGTCTTATCCTATAACACGACTTATTATTGGAGAGTGAAAGATACCGATATTGACGGCGCAGGCGGTGATGGAGGATGGTTCTCATTTCAATTCACTACACAGCTATCTACACCGGTGCTTTCTTCTCCGGCTAACCATGCATTCGGACAATCGATTACACCAACTTTGAGCTGGACTTTATCTGGGAATTCAAGCAATGTTCAGTATACGATCAACTATACAACCGACAGTACATTTACGACTTTTACAACTCTTGGTCCGCAAGCAGCAACAAGTGTAGTTCTTCCAACTTTACTATATAACGAATTATACTATTGGAGAGTAAACGCTTCTGTTACTTCCGGTTCGAATACATCAACACAATCAACTACCTGGCATTTTATCACTTTACTTGGAATACCGACATTAACAACGCCGGCGAATAATGCTATAGATCAAGCTCTGATAACTACATTTACCTGGGCACAGCCGTCCGACACTAATTTTACAAAGTATTATGTTGATTACGACACAACCGGTACGTTTGCATCGCCCACAACATTGGGGCCTGTATACGCGCCCGCATTTTCTATTACAACTACTTTGCCGTTCTACTATCAAAAATATTATTGGAGGGTTAGATCTGTTGCAACCGGTACAAATCCTTCAAGACATAATGCCGGAGAGACAACAACATCTTCAACATTTAATTTCCGGACAAGATTAGCTCCACCGACTCTTATTTCAGTAGCTCCACCGGCGCAGGTAAATTATGCTGTTGGAGTTTCGATAACGCCTACGTTCACCTGGTCAACTGTAACAGGAGCGCAGACTTATGAATTGATACTTGCTACAGATGCCGGTTTTACATCTGTAGTAAAAGATACTTCGGGGCTGGCAACAAATTCTTTTGTGGTGCCAAATTCTCTTGTACTAACGAATGGTGTTACTTATTACTGGAAAGTTAGAGCCACACGCTCGACCGGTCCTGGTAGTCCCACAACGAGCAACTGGTCGACAAGGTGGCAGTTCATTACTGTCACTCCAGCACAGCCATACTTAACAAATCCTGCCAACGGCAGTACCATTTCCGGTGGATTTATTTATTTCTCATGGTATAGTGGAGTTTATGGAATTCAATATAGATTACAAGTGACGACATATGGAGATGCTGCTTTCAGTTCTCCATTTATTGACGTTACATCTGCAAACACATTCTATACTACAAGTATTGCATCTTATTCTCAGTTTGTGCAAGGAGGTGCATACATCTGGCGGGTAATTTCCGAAACCGTTGCACCAACACCTGCAATCATAGATTTTTCAACAACGTGGCAATTTTACTTGCCCGGCTTGCCTCAACCTTATGCTTCGTATCCAACAGGAAATGTTTACATCTATAATAATCCGCCAACTTTGTATTGGTACATTGGTGTTTATAATCCGCAGGTAACACAATATATAGTACGATACAGAAGAAGCGATCAGACTTATCAGTCTTATCCAGTTACTTCGAGTAATCTTTACGGAACATTTGCAACCGGATCGGCAAACCTGTTTGTTACAATTCCGTATTCGTTAGATGCTGGTTATCAATATTATTGGGAAGTTGCCGCATGGGACGGAACGACGTCTCCGGCATCGCTAACAAATTGGTCTACTGAAACAAGCTTTACAGTTTACGGCAACATCACATTCATTATCAGTTATCCAACGTATCCTGTTGGTGGAGGTACAATATATATTAATCCACCAACACTTTATTGGTATACAAATATTTACGCACCGGGCTTATACTTTGCAATTCAGTATTCGACCGACAATACGTTTGCAAGTGGAGTCACAACGGTTTATTCTTCTTCAACTTCTTACACTTTGGGGAGTACATTGTCTCCAGGTCATTACTATTGGAGAGTAGCTGCTTCATTCATAGTTGCATCTTATCCGAATGCATCGTACGGTCCATGGTCTGCTTCCGGAGATTTTGTTGTAACATCAAGTTCGGGCAGTGGAAGTTCAGCAGCAATGCCAATATTAACTTACCCGACCGGAGGTTTGGTTATTACTACTGTTCAGCCTACATTAAGCTGGTATGCGTATTCATCAACACCGCTCGAATTTCAAGTTAACTATTCGGCAAATTCTCACATGACTGCCGGTTATCTTGATCTCACAAATTCAACAAGTCTTTGGTTGGGAACTACTTCTTACGTTACGCCGGTATTAACTCCTGGTGCAACTTATTACTGGCAGGTAAGAAGCAGACAGGCAGGGAATAGTGATTCGACAACGTGGTCTGGCTGGTCAACGGTAAGCTACTTTACATTATCGCCAGGCGCCGCCGCAGTTGTTCCGTTAATTGGAAGCCCTAACTATGGACAACCTATTAACAGCAACTCTGCAATTCTATCGTGGATTACTCCGGCAAAAAGTACGTCGCAGTTAAACTATGATGTACAATACTCGACCGATCCCGAAATGAAGACGGCAACAACTATTCCTAATGTCTCCAACAACTATGTAAAAGTTGATAATCTTAAATTGGGAACATACTACTGGAGAGCATTATCAAGAACGAATAATGGTTCAGTATCGGCTTACTCATCAATCGGTTCATTCAAAACCGGCGGGTTAACAAATGTGCCGGAAGAACAAACAGTACCGGCTGCTTATGAATTATCGCAAAACTATCCTAATCCATTTAATCCGGAAACGATTATCGGTTATCAGTTACCGGTTAATAGTTATGTGACTTTAAAGATTTACGACATTCTAGGCAGAGAAGTTGCAACTCTGGTTAACCAGATGCAAAATGCTGGTAATTATAAAGTTGGATTTAATTCAAATCAATTTCATCTTTCCAGCGGGATTTACTTCTACAGAATTCATGCAGATAAGTTTGTTCAATCGAAGAAAATGATTCTATTGAAATAGTCTCAAATGATACTAACACAAAATAACATTCAATAACTTAAGTGAAAACTCTTAATGAAAATAAAAGAGGTATAAAATGAGAAAGATTTTTGCACCGTTATTTTTTATGTTCATTCTTGTTGTTATTGCTCTTGCACTTTATGCTTGTCATCAAGCGTACTTCTCTTAATATGTTTTAGACACATACTATCTAATATAAATTGGAAGAAAGCCACCCTAACAGGTGGCTTTCTTTTTTTCTTTACTTCCGTGTTGGCTACTTGAATAATTTGGTTAAAAATGTTATGTTGCAAATGTTTCAAAGATTTCAAAAATTTAATACAATAAAAAGAGATTGGAATGAAAAAAGTAGTAATAACCCATGCAAAAAGAACTGCAGTCGGCTCTTTCAATGGTTCGTTGGCTAGTCTAACTGCTCAACAGCTTGGCAGCACAATCATCAAAGCTTTGTTAGAAGAATCGAAGATTGATTCGTCAATAATTGATGAAGTAATAATGGGCAATGTTTTGACAGCCGGGTTAGGGCAAGCCCCAGCGCGTCAAGCCGCTTTGCTCGCCGGTTTATCAAATAAAACCGAATGTTTGACCATTAATAAAATGTGCGGAAGCGGTTTAAAATCAATTATGCTTGCCCATCAATCTATATTGTGCGGTGACGCAGATATAATTATTGCTGGTGGACAGGAGAGCATGACAAACGCGCCATACATTTTGCAGAATGCACGTAACGGTTATCGCCTCGGTAACTCTTCAGTATATGATTCAATTATGGTTGATGGTTTAACGGATGTTTATAATAATATTCACATGGGAAATTGTGCCGAAGCTTGTGCAAAAGAATTTGGTTTTACACGCGAACAATTGGATGAATATGCAGTCCTTTCATATCAAAGAGCAATTGCAGCCATTAAAGAAAATAAATTTGCCGGAGAAATTAGCGGGGTGAAAGTAAAATCCAAAACCGGCGAATCTGTAATATTGAAAGACGAAGAACCCGAGAAAGTTAATTTTGAAAAAATTTCTACACTAAGACCGGCATTTGACAAAAATGGAGTTGTAACAGCTGCGAACGCATCTAAAATAAATGACGGAGCTGCAGCGGTTTTAATTATGAGCGAAGAAAAAGCAACGCAACTTGGTTATAAACCTCTTGCAGAAATAGTTGCCCAAAGTTCAGCTGCTAAGGCACCGGTTCAATTTACCACCGCACCGGCGGATGCAATCATAAAAGTTCTGACTAAAGCGAATTTAAAAATTACAGATATTGATCTTTTTGAAATCAACGAAGCTTTTGCAGTCGTTAGTTTAGCAGTGAATAAACTGGTAGGATTATCGACCGATAATGTGAACGTTAATGGCGGGGCAATTGCAATAGGTCATCCAATTGGTGCAAGCGGGGCTAGAATAATGACCACGATGCTTTACGAAATGAAACGCAGAAATTCAAAATATGGACTAGCGTCTCTATGTATCGGTGGAGGGGAAGCGTCGGCAGTCATTGTTAAACGATGTGAGTAGCAAATGTCAAGCGAAGAAAAAGTAAAACACGCGGTAATTAAAAATTTTGGTGTGGCATACCGTGCATTTGGATTAAGCAAACTGATGGGGCATATTGTTGCACTTTTAATTTATTCCGCAGAACCGATATCCTTAGAAGAAATTGCAAAATCATTGCACCGAAGTAAAGGCCCCGTAAGCCAAATTTTAAGAAGGTTGCGTGATAGAAACTTAATTCGTCGTGTATGGCAGCCAACCAGCAGAAAAGATTTTTATGAGATCCAGCCCGAAGTATTTGAAATCGCATTTCGCAATAATTTTGAATTGATTAAAAGTAATACACGTTTAGCACGGCAACTTAAAAGCATCGTAACAAAAGAAAAGAATTCCGGATTCGAAATGCTGAAAATGAGAATGACAGAAATGGAAAAATTTTATGAAACAATGGAAAAGCACCACGAAAACTTCCTAAAAGAATGGAATAAAGAACGGGCAAAACTCTTTAGATAAAAATTAATCGAAATAAAATGTGTTATTGATATAATTTGTGTGTTTGATAAATTTGAAACGTTTAAAATCTGGAGATTAAAATGAAAAAACTTGAGAATAAAATTGCAGTGGTAACAGGAGGCGCTCAAGGCATTGGGAAAGCCACAGTAGAAAAATTTCTGCTCGAAGGCGCTATGGTTTTTGTCTGGGATGTAGATGACTGTAAGGGACAAAAATTTGTTGCCGATCTTTCTATGAAACAATTCGAATGCGAGTTTGTGAAAGTAAATGTTGCTAAGTACAACGAGGTCGAGAAATCTATTCAACAAATGATAAACAGGTTCGGGCATATTGATATTCTTGTTAATAATGCAGGCATATTACGCGATGCAACATTGGCTAAAATGACACCGGAGCAATGGCAACAGGTAATAGATGTGAATTTAACCGGCGTATTCAATTGTACCCGCGCTGTTGCACCTCACATGATTGAAAGACAATATGGAAAAATTATTAATGCAACTTCAGTAGTTGGCATTTATGGTAATTTTGGCCAAACAAATTATGTTGCTGCAAAATCTGGTGTGATAGGTATGACTAAAGTTTGGGCGCGCGAGTTAGGAAGAAAGGGAATTAATGTTAATGCAATTGCACCGGGATTTATTGCAACAGAAATGACTACCTCTATGCCGGAAAAGGTTATTACAATGATGAAAGAAAAGACCCCCCTCGGAAGATTGGGTAAACCGGAAGATATTGCAAATGCTTACTGCTTTTTAGCAAGCGAAGAAGCTTCATTCATCAACGGTGCCGTTATTAGTGTTGATGGCGGTGTAATTACTTGACGAAGGTAAAAATAGTTTACTAATCATGAATAAAAAAAGAATAACATGCGGAATGCATATATAAAAGCGACGGGATCTTTCGCTCCTGAAAGAATAATTCCAAATCAATATTTCAACGATTTACTTGGTGAAGATGTTGACACCTGGCTTCGTGAAAATTTGACTATAAAAACCCGACACTGGTGCGGAGAGAATGAATCAACGAGTTCTCTTTGCATAGAAGCTGCGGTACTCGCATTAGCCGATGCGAAATTAAAACCGGAAGAATTGGATTTAATAATTATTTCGACCGATACGCCCGAATATATTTCTCCTTCAACTGCTTCTGTCGTTCAATACAAACTTGGCGCTAAGAATGCCGGAACGTTTGACATTAACAGTGCCTGCGCCGGATTTGTTACCGCACTCGATACCGCTTCAAAATTTATTTGTTCCGATGAACGCTATAATAATATTCTTGTCGTAGGCGCTTATGCAATGAGTAAATATCTCGATTTGAATGATAAAAAAACCGTTACATTATTTGCCGATGGAGCCGGTGCGGTTATTCTTTCATCGACCGAAGCGATAAATAAAGGTTTTCTTGCAAGCGAATTGTACACCGAAGGACAGTATCATGATTGGATGGGAATTTATGCTGGAGGAACATTTCTGCCGGTGAATGAAGAAGTGCTTGCAAGGAAAGATCATCTTTTAAAATTCGTCAGAAAATTTCCAAAAGAAATAAATCCTGAAACCTGGGCAAAGATGATTTTGAATTTAACGAAACGCACAAAAATTTCTCCGCAGGATATAAGTCATTATTTTTTTACACAAATCAACATCAACGCTATTTACCAAACATGCAACTATTTAAATATTCCGCATGAACTCGCTCATACTATAATGGATCGCTATGGTTATACAGGCTCGGCGTGTATTCCGATGGCGCTCGATGATGCAAAACAAAAAAGAAAACTGAAGGAAGGAGATTTAGTGGTGTTTATGGGTTCTGGCGGCGGATTAGCTTTTGCAAGCGCAATTTTTAGACTTTAGTCAAAAAAGAGATGAATAGAAAGAATAACACAACAAACAAAATTCCATTTTATTCTGTATATGCTTTAGCACTGCTCACATTAATTTATGTGATGAACTTCATCGATCGCGTTTTAATTTATCTTTTTTTTACGCCGATCAAAAAAGAAATGCTCTTTACCGATTTGCAATTAGCTTTTCTCGGTTCAACTTCCTTTGTAGTCTTTTACACACTTCTCGGAATTCCTTTTGGAAGGATGGCAGACCAGGTTGTCAGAAAAAAATTAATTGCATTTGGCTTAACCGTATGGAGTGTTTTTTCGGGATTAACCGGCTTTGCACAAAATTTTTGGATGATCTTTGTATGCAGAATGATGGTTGGTATTGGTGAAGCAACATTAGGCCCCGCAGCTCTTTCTTTGTTGAGCGATTATTTCCCATCGAAGATTAGAGCAACTGTACAGGCAGTTTTTTCATCTGCTATTGCACTTGGAACCGGGATAGCATTTTTCTTCGGCGGATGGATAAGTAATATGTTCGGCTGGAGATTTGCATTTTACTTTCTCAGCTTCCCGGGATTAATATTCGTTATTCTCGTTTTACTTTTGAAAGAGCCGCAAAGAGAAATACGAAACTCTTCCGTTGTCTATCAGAAAACAGATTGGAAATTAATGCTAAAAAATATTCCTCTTCGTTATATTCTTCTTGGTTATGCTTGCTTTGCAATTGCAGCAAACAGCGTTTCAATTTGGTTGCCGACATTTTTTGTTCGTATTCAAAGCATGAATGTTGCCCGGGTCGGATTATGGACCGGTCTTGGAACTGTGATTGGCGGTTTACCAGGAACAATTTTAGGCGGATGGATCGCCGATAAATTTCGTGCTAAGCGAACCGGCGGCAGAATGTTATTCACCAGTATGCTTGCATTTATTTGTATTCCAATCTGGTTCTTAATTTTATTTTTGCCGAGCATCGTATTTCAATTCATATGCATTTCATTGTTGTTGGGATTGGCGCTTGCATGGTTGGGCCCTGCTGCCGCAGACGTTAGCGACATAGCCGGACCAAACTTGAGAGGTCTTGCAGTCGGAGTTTATTTCTTTGTTGTGAATTTAATTGGTTATGGAATTGCACCACCTTTATACGGAAAATTAAATGATCTGTTCAATGTTAGTCGGAATCCCGCTGTAATGAAAATGACCCTTCTATTAAGCCCCCTTGCATGTTTGGTTGCCGGTCTTCTTTTGTTTTTAGGAAGTAAAAAATTGGGAAAGGAAAAATGAATCATTTCGATTGGATAGAAAAGTGGGCAAAATATACACCATGCAGGATGATACTGCGCGAGCATCGGATAGGAATGGAATGGACTTATTTTGATTTCAATAATCGCGCTAACAGTCTTGCAAATTATTTTATAGACGAACTCAAATTAAAAAAAGGCGATCGTGTCGGTGTGTTCTCTAAAAACCGTGCTGAATATGTTTTACTTTTTTCTGCGTGCATCAAATCCGGTACAATTCTCGTCCCCCTAAATTTTAGACTAACTCCGCGCGAGCTCGATGTTTTGATTCATGATGCCGAGCCGCAATTGTTTATTTATGAAAGTGAGTATCAAAAAGAAATAGAGAAGTTAGAAACGCTTTCCAAAATTTCAATAAAGAAAAAGATGGAAGAGATAGCGGAGTTTTTAAATCGACCGACAACCAGCAATCAACAACCTTCAATAATTCACGACCAGGAAGATTCCGTGATGATTCTTTATACAGCCGGAACAACAGGATTGCCAAAAGGTGCGATTATAAATCATAGAACTTTATTCTGGAATTCTATCAATACTGCATTGCGTTTGGATTTAACTACTGAAGATCATACTCAAAGTTATGCACCCTTTTTTCATACCAGCGGATGGAATGTTTTATTAACCCCATTCATTCATCACGGTGCATCTCATACCATTCTTACAAAATTTGATGCCGATTTAATTCTTCAATTAATGGAAAAGGAACGCACAACAATTTTGTTCGGTGTGCCAACAATGCTTCAGATGATGGCAGATTCCCCGCTATTTCATAAAGTTGATCTTTCCTCTGTGCGCTATGCAATTGTGGGCGGTTCACCGATGCCGATTCCATTAATTAATATCTGGCATAAGAAAAATATTTTTATTCGTCAAGGATATGGATTAACGGAAGTTGGCCCGAATGTTTATTCTCTGCATCAAGATGATGCTGTTCGGAAAAAAGGATCAATCGGATTTCCCAATTTCTATTGCGATGTTAAAATTGTTGATGATGATGGTAATGAAATCGGTGCTCATCAAGTTGGAGAACTCTGGCTGAAGTCTCCTGTTGTGACTCCGGGTTATTGGCGCAAACCTGAAGAAACGACAAAAACTATCACAAACGGTTGGTTTCATACCGGGGATATGGTGATGAAAGATGATGAAGGATATTTCTTTGTTGTCGATCGAAAGAAAAATATGTTCATCAGCGGCGGAGAAAATGTTTTTCCAGCCGAAATAGAAAAATATCTGCTTACTAATTCTTCGGTAAAAGAAGCTGCTGTTATTGGTGTACCTGACGAAAAGTGGGGAGAGGTTGGTGCCGCTTTTATTGTTCCGAACGAAAACAAAACCGTAAATAATTTCGAGCTACTGCAATTTTGTTTAGGCGGTCTGGCTAAATATAAAGTACCAAAATACTTTTTTGAAATTGATGAAATTCCCCAAAACGATGCCGGTAAGATAGACAGAAATAAATTACTCTTAATGCATCAAAATAAAATAAACTAATCAATCAAGGAGGTAGTATGAAAAGGTTATTATTGCTTTTAGTTATTTCAGGATCGTTTTTTTTAACATCATGTAAGAAAAGCGATTCTTCAACCGAACCCGTCATATCAACAGATATCATTGTTGGAACTTGGGTATCGAGCGGAACGAATGTCCCGGTAGGATTACAAGCAGCACCATTTAATATTATCAATATTGTTGCGACTTTCAACGCAGATAAAACTTACAAAGTTGTACAAACCGATAAGAACAACGTCAACACTACATTGACCGGTACTTACACTAATTCTGCAAGTACCTATACCGATGCAAGTACAACATACGGAACTCAGGGCGCAACAATTTATAACATAGTTGCAAATCAAAGTTCTCCAACGTCGGTTACAGCTACCGGTATATACGCTATTAGCGGAACCGGTACGGGTGCAAAGATGACTTATGAAGTGATTCAAACAACTCCGACTATTACCGGTGTTACAGCACCAAATGCTGCTGAAGGATTTGGTAGCTATAAATATAATAATGTTAAATATGCTATTTATGTTCAGAAATATGTAAAACAGTGATTAGGAACAGATGTTACGCAAGGTTTGGCTTAACAAACAAATTTTTTTGTTTTGTAGAAATTACTTGTTTTGCAATTTTTATTTTTCACGGTCGATCAAACCTTGCGTATGGTAAGCTTAGAAAAAAAAGGTTGTCAAGAATAATTATTTTTTCAAAGTAGCACGCAGATGTACCTGTGGATAGCCTCTAAACTAATTGTGGCAGATTTCGTATCCGAAGACATTACTTGTGATAACCTTCACCGTTTTCCAATTATAATTGGAGAAAAAAATGAAAAGAATATTTTCTTTAATAATTCTGTTTTTAGTGATTTCGATTCCGCTTATCTATGCTCAAAATAATTCTGATGAAGAGTTGAAAAGAATTCCGGATCAGAAAACGGCAGAATTCAAGTTCATTGGTTATTGGTTTGCAAAAGGAACTGCTTCCGATATTGCACCGACTAACGAACTCCTTCGCGGGCAAATTATCGGAAGATTATTCGGACCGAATACAACAAATACAAGTGAAAAAACTTCGTCGTACTTTGAGCAGAGATTTGTGCCGATGTTTATTTATACTCCTCAAATTTTAGACGGCGTTGCAACATTCAGAAGCTTATTCAAAATTGATATGACATGGGGCGACGCAGCTTACGGCGTAGGAGGAAATCAAGGAGGTGGAATTAATGCCAGTTCTGTTAATTTGCAAACTCTTCTTGCCAATGTTGACATAAGACCAAAAGATTCGGATTGGAATGTTGTAGTAGGTCTTCAAAGAATTTTTGATAACGTACGTGACCCCAACCAAATTGCGGTAAGCACTGCTCAAACCAGCGACTTTAAACTAAGTTACTGGGGTACTCAAGGTGTTGGCATCACTGCGTTTGCCAATCTGAGTTCGGTAACACAATCGCGCCTGGGGTATTATCAGCTTTATGAAAATGCAGTTCAGATGAATGATGATGTTAGTCTCTGGATGTTAGATGTTAACTCGCGTGTTGCACCGCTTGTTGAATTAGGCGTTGATGCATGGTATGTATGGGATCGTGGAAAAAATGCCGGAGGAATTTCGGTTTTAGGTCAAGGGTTAAACAGCGGATTAGCCGAATATAATGGTGCAGTAAGAATTAAATTACCAACGCAGCGCTACGAGGCTGATATATTCTGGCTCGGTTCCCATACATCTTACAACAGGGATTTTTTGGCAGGCAGATGGTGGGCAGATGCTTTTGTGATGTCGAACTTTGGTACCATAGATACGGTTTCTGCAACCGATGTTTCTAAAGGTTATGCAACCATCTTTGGAATTGCAGCAAATTTTATGATTGCCTACAAATACGGAATGACTGCAAACGATAAAATTTCTTTGGAAGGTTTATTCACTACCGGTGATAGCAATGGCGCCAGCGACAAAACATTGAATAGTGTAATCACTGGAAACGTTTGGGGCTCGCCAACGGGAATTTATAGCACACACAAAGCTCTGCTCCTTTTTCCCGATCCACAAGTTGTGAATAGATATTATTCTGCAGTTCATGATATTTCCAATATGGGATTGGGTGTTTCTGCAGGATTTGTTACACTTATCAAAGATTTTATTCCAAATAAGTTGAACGGGAAAGTTGGGCTTGCTACAGCTTTCTCAAATGTTACTCCGCAAGGAGGTTCGGCTTATATCGGCAGTGAAATTAATTTTGAAGTCAAGTATAACATCAAAACATTTCTTACTCTCGGGTTAAGTGCAGGGTATTTATGGCTCGGAGATTTTTACAATGCACCTTCTGTAACGTATAATAAACAACGCCCGAAAGATCCCTGGGTTATTTTTACTTCATTAAGCTGGCTGATGTTTTAGGAGAACGCATGAAAAAAATATTTTTAACATTACTATTACCTTTGTTTTTCTTTGGCGGATGCTCAGGATTCCTATATACAAATCTTCCTCCGGTTGAATTTCAAAATATTGATTACGCTTTTCCAACAAAAACCATTTTGACCAATCCTTCAATTTCTTTTATTGATGCTGGAACCGGACAGAAAACAATTATTCTTATTCATGGATTAGCAAGCAACGCCGGCTTCTGGCGTTATACAATTCCACTACTTTCAAAAAAATACCGTGTGATTGCTGTTGATTTGCCCGGCTACGGGAAATCCGGAAAAGGGGCTTATTCTTACAGTATGACATTCTATGCAAATCAAATAAAAAGATTAGCAGATGAATTAAAGCTGGATAAGTTTATTCTGGTAGGGCATTCTATGGGTGGGCAAATCGGAATAATGTTTGCATTAAAATATCCTGAGCGATTAGAAAAACTTGTTCTTGCATCGCCAGCCGGCTTCGAGGAATTTGGCCAGGGACAAGGCGACTGGATGAGAAGTGTGATGACTCAGTCGGCAATTAAAAAAACGACTGAAGAAGGAGTTAGAAAAAATCTCGCAAATAATTTTTACTCGTGGAACGATAAATGGGAATGGATGGTTGAAGAACGAGTTAGGATGATTAAAGCCAATGACTTCAATGAGTTTTGTTACGCTGTGGTTCGCAGCGTAAACGGAATGCTTGACGAACCGACATTTGATAAGATAAAAAATATTTCTGTGCCTACTCTGGTCATTTACGGAAAATACGACGGATTAATTCCAAATCCATATTTGAACCCTGGATTTCCGGCAGATATTTTTCAGCGGGGCGCAAAGCAAATTCCCGACAGCAAAATTTATGAAATAGATAATTGCGGGCACATGCTTCAGATAGAAAAACCGGGGGAATTCAGCAATGCAGTTCTAAATTTTGTTAAGTAAATTGCAATCATATAACTGTTTATCAAATGTTTGTACAGCATGAATATAAGTTATTCGAAACATTTGCTCGAGCTGAAACATCAATTTACAATTTCTTTCAACACAAGAAAATTTACACCTGTTGTTATCATCCGGTTGGAACAGGACGGGGTTTTCGGTTACGGCGAAGCCAGCCTTCCGCCGTATCTGCCGGAGGACCAGGAATCTGTTATTCGTTTCTTATCAAAAGTTGAACTGCACGATTTGATAAACTACGACGATCTTGTTGATAATCTTGAAAACATAAGTAAAATTTCGGCGACAGATCAAGCGGCGAAAACGTCGGTTGATATTGCGTTGCACGACTTACTGGGGAAAATCCAGAATCGAAGTTGCAGAGAAATTTATAATCTACATCCGGCACAGCTTCCATTAACATCATTTACAATAGGAATTGACAACGAAGAGATAATAAAACAAAAAGTTCGAGAAGCGCACGAATTTAAAATCTTAAAAATAAAATTGGGTTCAGATAATGATAAACAAATAATCGACCTGGTTAGACAGTTAACAGATAAACCTTTGTATGTGGATGCAAACCAGGGCTGGCTTAAAAAAGAATATGCTATTGAAATGATTGAATGGTTAAATAAACAAAATGTTCTTCTTGTAGAACAACCGATGCCGAAGTCGAACTTAGCCGACACACAATGGCTTAGGGAAAGATCACCGTTACCAATAATTGCAGATGAGTCTTTTCAAAGATTGGATGATCTTGACAGATTAAAACAAGTCTTTTCGGGTATAAATGTGAAACTGATGAAATGTAGCGGCATCAGAGAAGCCTACAGAATTTTAATGAAGGCAAAAGAATGTAATTTAAAAATTATGCTTGGTTGTATGACTGAAACGTCGTGCGCAATTTCTGCTGCAATTCAATTATCGTCGCTGGCAGATTTTGCAGACCTCGATGGCAATCAACTTATCATGAACGATCCTTTCCAAACAAAAACTGTTGGGGATGGCAGACTAATTTTGCCCTCGCGTTCCGGTATTGGCGTTAACCTTATCGGCAACATTAATTTTACAGAACTATAAGGGTTTCCACATTTTTCATTGATGTTTAATTTTTTTTATCAATTATGTATATTCCTTAGAGAAAAATTATAGGATGGGAACTTATGCCAAAGCATTATGTTTCGAACAAAGACGAGACCGTCAGAATTTTTGAGAGCGATTGGATGGAGGCTTTGTCAAGGGTTCATTGGACAGTGCCTTTGTTGTTATATACTCCTGTTGTACTTTACTTCTTTTACCGCGGCTATGTTGAATTCAATCTATCTCTCATGCAGATTGTTCTGATGCTTGTAATCGGCATAATAGTTTGGACTTTTACAGAATACACTTTGCATAGATTCGTCTTTCACTTTGTACCTAAGAGTTCATGGGGCAAACGGATCCATTTCATCATTCACGGTGTTCATCATGACTATCCCAAGGACTCAAAAAGATTGGTGATGCCTCCTTCGGTCAGTATTCCGCTTGCAACATTTTTTTATATTTTGTTCGATTCATTTTTCGGGAATGTTTTTGTTGCACCATTCTTTTCCGGTTTTCTGGTAGGGTATCTATTTTACGATACCACTCATTATGCTGTACACCATTTCAATATGCATAATAAGTTCTGGCTGGCAATAAAGAATCATCACATGAAGCATCATTATAAAAATCCGGATCTTGGATACGGCGTAAGTCAGCCTACTTGGGATTACGTTTTCGGCACAACGTTTCCGGTTAGGGAAGAAAGGGAAGAAGTTGATCTGCACGATTTAACTAACTGATGTTACACAAGCTTTGAACTTAATAAACGAATTTTTGTGTTTTAGAGAAATACTTTTTTTACAATTATATTTTTTTCATTGTAGATTAAGCCTTGCACAAGGTGAGTAGCTAATTAAAAACTTCAAAAAGATTTTCAGAAGTTGTTCCGGTTTCTTACACATCGTGTCGTCATAAGGAAAAATTTAATGTGCGCTAATCTGAAAAGAATTTTGTTTATACTGTTATTCACCGCTGCATCAAGTTGCACGATAAATCTTAAAGCCGAGCCGGAAATTTTTTTTCGTTTCAATCAATTAGGCTTTCTGCCCTCTGGTTATAAATCTGTAGTAATTCTTTCTTACCATAAATTGGACGGCAGAAAAATTCAGATTATCAATGCGCAAAACAAGAAGCCGGTTTATACAATATTGATAGGAACCAGTCAAGGTGCATATGGAAATTTCGCTTACACCTACGAAGCTGATTTTACATCTCTAAAAATCGAAGGGGCATATTATTTCCAATCAGGGCAACAAGCATCTTACAGTTTTAAGATCAGTAAAAATATCTTTAACGGAGTTGCCGATTCGCTATTACAATTTTTCAAAGTACAGAGGTGCGGTTTTACCAATCCTCTGCTTCATAAAGTTTGTCACATTGCAGATGCAACAAGCTTAATCGAAAACAATAAGAAAATTTCCAAATCAGTTGATGTTACAGGCGGCTGGCACGATGCAGGTGATTACGTCAAGTTTTTAAACACGACTTCGTATGCAACTTACATGCTGCTGTTCTCTTATGAATTTGATCCGGTCAAATTCGGATTCGATGATAATCACAATAACGTTCCCGACATACTTGAAGAAGCTAAAATAGGTTTGGATTGGATGTTGCGCAGCCGGTACAAAACTAATAAGCTGATAACACAGGTTCAGGATTTGCGCGATCACGACACTGGATGGAGAATGCCGGAGGATGATAAACTTGAGTTTGATAGACCCGCTTACGTTGGAATTGGAAAAAACTTGATCGGAATTTATTCTGCCACTATGTCGCTGGCATACCGAATCTGGAACGAAAAAATACATTATCCTGAATTTGCCAAGCAGTGTTTGGATGCTGCTAAACAACTGTATGAAATCCGGAATAACGTTCAGGATATAGATAGCAGCGGCACCGGTTCCTATTTGGATAAAAAGTATCTGGGTAAAATGGCCCTTGCTGCTGTCGAATTGTATATTGCTACTAATAATCAAGATTATTTGATGAATGCTAAAAGTTATGCAGATTCTGCCGGTTCAGATTATTGGTGGAGTTGGGGCGACATAAATGCTCTTGCTCATTTCAAACTGGCAAAATTTTTTCCGAAGTACAAAGATTATATTGAAAAAAATTTAGAATTGTTTAACAAAAACAAAAACGGGAATTTTTTTGGAAAAGGTGCAGCACTTTCCTGGGGAACAAATGTTACATTACTTGGAATTGCTCTTCAGGAAATTCTGTATCGCAAACTGACTGCAGTCACACGGTATGATTCTCTTGCAGCGCTTCAGAGGGATTTTGTATTAGGTAGAAATCCTTGGGGAATAAGTTTCGTTTCCGGTTTTGGAGAAAACTACACTAAAAATTTTCATAATCAAATTGCATATTTAACAGGAAAACTGCCGGGCGGGTTTGCTGCCGGACCTGCTACGCAAGAGTTCGTGGATAAGGCAAAGATCAGGTTTGATAAGACGGATAAATATGCTAAATTTCAGTCGCCGGAAATGTATTACCGGGATGATCGGGAAGATTACATTACCAACGAACCGACCATAACGGGGAATGCAACTGCAATATTTGTTTTTGGTGCTTATTCAAATAAAAAATAAGTACTGTTCTGTTTTGATGCACACTGTTCGCAATTCTCATTCCTGGATTTACCGTTTTGGTTGCAGCTCGATTTTATGAAGAAATATGTAAGTTTGAGTGGCATATTAGTTGAAAATTATACTATGTCTAAAATCTAAAGTGGGTTCAAAATGACTAATTCTGTACGAAGAATACCATCGGGTTTTTCTTTTATAGACCAAAATTGGGGCGGAATATATAGAGGAGGAAGTTACCTTTTAATTGGTCCAAGAAAATCAGGTCGTACATTAATTGGGCTTCAATTTGCTTTAGAGACTGCGAAAGCGAACGAGGTCTGCCTTTATTTTACTTTAATGCGTCCGAAAGACTTGATGATTCAAGCGGCTTCGTTGAACTTTGATATTCAAACCTACATGAATCAAAATCTTATCATAGTAGTTCGGGTTGCACCACCAAACGATATGTACGAGATGTACAATCCTGACGAATACCTTGTTGAATATCTTAATGATATAGTTACGGTTGTTGAACAGTATCATCCCACAAGAATAATATTTGATGAACTCACTCCATTTGTTGGTTTCAGAAATCTTGATTACTTAAAAGATTCGTTTCTGCACACATTAGAAACAATTGAAGAGAGAGATATTACAAGTTTATTTATCATCAGTGAACCGGCTACGCAAAAGGCTCAGTCGATTGTTGAAGGATTATCGCAGTACGTAACGGCTGTGATCCACTTGAAAAAAGAATCGTATAGTAAAGAAGATAGACACCATGGAGGGTTTGTTACTATAACACCAAATGTGGGGCATACGGAGGGACAATTTTCGTCTCCTTACAGGATAGAACCTTACAAAGGTGTTACTACAGATTTTTCATTTGAAACTACAAATGTTACCGATGAATTCATTTCTCCTCCGAGCACTGCTTATAGATTTACTAGACCGACAATTCGGGATGTTCCTTCCGAACCGTATGCATTTTCCAATGTTTATAATTACAACGATTTCCTGTTGATATTGAATAATCAGATTGCTCTTTATAGAAGTACAGGACAGAGTTTTAATCTTGTCTCATTCAAACTGGACCCGGCAGCTCAAACGCGGGGACTTTTGACACTCAATCAATTACAAAATGCAATTAGAATTTCAACCAATAAAAAAGATAAGCTTTGTATAATTGATAATAAAATTGTTGTTCTTCTGGTACGGGGAAGTATGAAAAGCGTTGTTGATTTGATATCAAATGTTCAAAACAATTTGCCGAGTAGAGATCAGAATTACATAAATGCAGTTTTAGATTTTATTTCAATTTATAATCTTGAGGTAGATGATAGGATAGAGAATGGCGAGAGTATGATGGAACTGGTTTTATCATCCGACACCCCTCATTCGCCGACCTATCAGCCTTTGAATAAATTTATTGGTTGATGAAATTTAATCTGAAAATATTTTTACTATTACTTGCAATATTTTCAATAACCTCTCGAGCTCAAAACAAATCTGATATTTTGAAACGGCAAGCTCGGATTTTAATTAGCGAAGGAAGGTTTGCAGAAGCTGTTGATCAACTCAATAAGTACATCACGGCAAACCCGCGGATAGCAGAGGGTTATCATATCCGCGGGCTCTGTTACGAAAAGATGATTCAGTACCAGTATTCTGTTCTCGATCTTCGAAGGGCTGTTAGACTGGACCCCTCTAATGCTCTTATCAGAAAAGATTTAAGCAGAGTAATTTCTGTTTGGCATGAACTTCTTTTCCGTCGGATTGACGGACTAAAAAGGGATTTGGCTATTGATCCGAAAAAAGCATTCACTTATTTGGAAATTGGAAAATGTTATCGCTGGCTTGAGGAGTGGCGCGATGCCGAATATTGGTATGATGAATATTTGAAACGCGACGACAATGCTTCTCCCGATGAAATTATTAGATACACAGAAATTCTTGCAAAGACCGGTTCAATCACTAAAGGAGAAAGAATTCTTAAAAAATTTGTTGAACTATACAACGATGATTGGAGACTTTGGAGCAGATATGGATATTTTACACTTTGGCTTGGAAAGAATAAAATTGCACTCGAGGCTTTCACAACATCTCTCAGTTTTAAACCGTTTTTCAAGGAAGCGCAGGATGGTCTCGATTTAGCTAAACGTCAAGGTTATTTAACTCTTTATCAAGGCAGAGCTTTTGAGCGCGTAGAGTATCCGATTGACAGGTTTTATCGCCTGTTATATAAGAACCCCGACAATGATGAACTCCGCTTTAAGCTGGTAAACGAACTTGTAACTGCAAATCGTTATGAAGAGGCATATCAGCAACTTCAGTATTTAAGTCCGAAACATTCCGATGAAGATAATTACAAATTGTTGTGGAAAACTGTTACCGATTACCGCGATAGTACATTTAACCGTGCTGTAATGTTGTACACAGGAAAGATAAAAGAAAATCCTTTCGATAAAGAATCTGTTATGAAATTGGCTGATGCTTATGCAAATTTATACTACTATGATAATGCGATAGAAATACTAAACGAGTATCTGCAGGATGTTCCCGAAGACAAAGATCAAGATATTAGATTCAAGTATGCTAAATATCTTGCGTATAATTATGAATGGGAAAAAGCTCTCCAGCAGATTAATGTTCTCTTAAAACAGGATCCCGAAAATCTCGACTATAAACTTTTACGAGGGCAAATTGGAGTATGGACAACACAGGATATAACTTTAGCCGAGAGTGATCTTCTCTCTGTAATTGAAGTCCGGTCCAATGATCTTCCAGCTTTATTATCGTTGGTGAATGTTTATTTGTGGAAAAAAAATTTTCCGGAAGCGAAAAAATATTTGGATATAGCTGTTCAGATAGCTCCGCAGGATCCCGAAGTGCAAACAGCTCAAAGCAATTTTCAACTTCATCTCTCTGCTTACGAAGAGTCTAAAGTTTTTGAACTCAAAGAAGAAGCAGGCAAGTTAGTTGTCGAAGGTAAATGTGAAGAAGCATTCAATAAATATGAAGAGTATAAATCTAAACGCACTGCGCTTACAAACGATGAATTGATGGAATACGCAGATATGGCATCATGCGCAAAACATTTTGACAAAGCTATTGGTGCATACGACAAAATATTGGCAGCCGGATTCGATTACAAAGTTGCGCTGCAACGTGCAAAGAATTACTATTATAATAAAGACACAGCCAAAGCAGTTCAGGAATTAGAGAGCTTGAGTAAAATAAAACCTGACGATTACGATGCCCGGTTGTTTCTTGCCGATACTTATATACTAACCGATGAACCGGCAAAAGCTGAATCTATTTATGATGAACTTCTAATAAAAGCAGCCGACGAAAAATCCAGAAACGATTTGTATCTCCACATGGTTTACAATGGAGAAGCGTACATAAGAATCAAAAATTTTGACAGGGCGAATTTAATCTTTAGCGAAATAGAAAAATCGACTGCCAATTCCGATATCTTAAAAGAATTAATGATGGGAAGAATTTATCTTACAAATGCCTATATACAAAATAATCAGCTTGATAATGCTATCAATGAAATTACTATGTATCAAAAAACTATTTCAGAGTTAGGATTTCAAAAAGAACTCAACAATTCCAGATTATCGTTAGGCGACGCATACGTCCTTCAAGAGAGATACGGTAGAGCAGAAGATTTGTATGATGATATTATTCGATCTACAACAGATACTTCAGAGATGAAAATTACAAAGCAGCGCATCCAATGGCTTCCACCGTATGGTTTCCAGCGCGGGTTGACCGGTATAGGAAATATTCTAAGCTATTTCTTACCGACAAATTTAGGCTTATCACCTTTTAGCTCATTTTATAAAGACAATCAGAGTTTGAGAAGATATGATTATGGTGTTAGAGCAGATGCCGGATTTATCGGTTCCCTTGCGTTCGGAGCTTCCTGGACAAGGATCAATATCAGCAATTCTAAAACAAGTATGTATTTAACCCAGCTCAAAGGAATTGCAACAATTTTCTTTTCGAAATATTTGTCGTTAGCCGGGAGCTACGGAATACTTCGCCCACAGGGTGAAGGTGACAGACGGGTTTACGAAGGAATTCTGAAATACGAAAAACCCGATGAAATGCTTCTTCAATTATCTTATGAAAACAATGATGCCAGAATATTTTTTTACTCGCAGCAACTATTGTATAATAGATTTTCAACCGATATGTTTCGGTTTGCAGGATATTACAATTACAAAACACTTATACGAATATCGGGAGCGTATAATTATTACAGAATTAGCGATAGCAACGAGGGTAACGATTTTCAGTTGAGGTTTGGAAAGAGATTTTTCGATGACGGGTTGGTCGGTTACGAATACTACTTCCTAAATTATGCCTTTGTTTCTCCTAATTATTATTCACCTAAAAATTTTGAATCGCACAGTCTGTGGGCTGAATGGGAATGGCTGCCAAAAAGAAACTTGAAAGTCAGATTCGGTGGAAAAATCGGTTATGTCCCTTCAGTCGATTTTACAATAAGTGAAATATTTGGCGAAGCAAATTATAACGTGCTGAGCTCTTTAATTATAACGGCTCGATTAGGTTATATAAATAGTTTTCGTTACGATGCAAGTTACAAAGGATTTTCAACTTCAATTTTTGCATACTGGGGGATCTTTTAATTTATTGTGTTTCGTCATACCCGGAGTTTATTTAATTTCATATTTGTACCGAAGGAAAATGATCGATGCCTAATAAGTATTTACCGAAAAATTTTTTCTTAGTTGTAGTTTTCTTAGTGGTGTTAGTTATATGCAACTACTTTAGAATGAACTTTGGTTCAACAAATCCATTAGGTAAAATCAGCCATCTTGCACTTGTTGAATCGAATTTAAACCCGGTACATTTTAAGCGGGTTGTAAAAGATCGAATTAACAATGGCGGATACCAAAAGTATGGCAAGTATGTTCCTATAACCGGAAATCTGGAACAAATGAAATATTTTTTAAATGCGCTTAAGAATTCAAAAAATCAAAAAGTTCGTATAGCCCATTATGGCGATTCGTTAATAATGGGGGACATAATTACCGAAAACCTGCGAAATAAATTTCAGTTTCAGTTTGGCGGCTATGGCGTAGGAATGCTCTCCATTGTTGCAGATGACAGCAGAATGAAAGAAACCGTGACCCATTCATATTCCGATGATTGGACTTATGCCTCTATTGTCTCTGGAAATCGCGAACAATACATGCTTGGAATAAACGGTACTGTTTGCGTTCCTAAATCGGGAAGCTGGGTACAGTACAAAGCATCACGTGTGTTTAGAAATGTTAGCTCGTTTGAAATTGTTAGATTGTTTTATAGTAACGCCGAAAGCAATTCGATTATTCAATATTCATTTGACGATGAGAAGCCTATCTCTGTAAATCTTGAGGGTGGCACTCAAGTTCAACAACTTATTCTTGATGCAAAAAAGAAAGTGACAGAAATTAAAATTAAATTTGTCTCCGGGACTACACCCCGTGTCTATGGTGTTAGTTTGGAATCTTCTGATAACGGGGTATATATTGACAATTATCCTTTGAGAGGCAATTCCGGTGTATCGCTTCTTAATATTACTTCCGAAACCTATGAGCAGTATAACAAATATCTTCACTATAATCTTATTATTTTAAATTACGGTGCTAATGTTTCTTTTCCTAATAGAGCAGCGTATTCTCTCTATGAAAAGAAAATGGAAGAAGTTATCGAGAGACTGAAAAAAGTTTTTCCGGAAAGCAGTTTTCTTTTAGTAAGTGTTGGAGACAAAACAATGAAAAGAGGAGATCAATTCATTACGAATCCCGATATTCCTTTCTTGGTTGATCTTCAGAAAAAAATCGCCGAGAAAACCAGTATTGCATATTGGGACCTTAGGGAAGTAATGGGTGGAAATAATTCGATGTATTCTTGGGTAAATGCAGCTCCTCCTTTAGCATTTAGGGACTATGTACATTTTAACTCTGAAGGTGGTAAAATTGTAGGTAACTTACTGTTTGAAGCATTGATGGACCTGCAAAAAAGACAATGACCTAATAATAAAATTAAAAGGATTATAAGTTTTTTCTACATTCTTCCTTTAAGAATGTTTAATAACTTACTTAGTTGCAATAAGTTAAATAAAAGGTTATATTTCTAAAAAAAATTGTTCTTAATTGAGTCACAAAACTTAATATGAGCCAACGAGAGGGAGTCTTTAAGTGAGAATAATAATTAAATTCATGTTATGTTGGCACCTAATATGAGTAAAATAATTGATAATATTATGTAGATTAATAAAGGTATGAACGAGACTTCACAAAAATATCAAATTGCGCTCGATAATAGGGAAATGCAACCGCCAAGAAGAAACCTTGCCGGTGAAAAAATGAGGACAATATTTATCGCAGGACTATTGTCGCTATTTTTGATTATCACGATAGTCTTAACACTGCCACTCACCGTTTTAACATGGAGCGGATTGTTTGTTTACTCTTCTATTGTCTCTCTGGTAATATTTTTGTTCGTCTTGCTGATAAGATATTTTGCTACTCTCTTTATGGCATATTTATATGCAACAAAATACACCGTGCAGTCCATAGAAGGATATTATCCTTTTATCTCTATTATTGTGCCTGTCTACAATGAAGCTAAAATTCTTCACTCTTCTATTGATTCATTATTATATCTGGACTATCCTAATTACGAGATAATTATTGTCAACGACGGATCCACCGACAATACTGCTGCAGTGGGAGAAGCAATAGTGGGATACAGAAAAGGAAGAAACGGCATGGTTAAAGTTTCTCTAATTAACAAACCGAACGGTGGAAAAGCAAAAGCATTGAATGCCGGGATTCAGTATTCAGAAGCACAGTTTATTCTTTGTATGGACGGCGACTCGCAGTTAACACCCAACACTCTTAGAATGGCAGTGAGGCATTTTGTAGATTCTAATGTTGGCGCTGTTGCTGGTAATGTAAAAGTTCAGAACAGAAAGAAAGTTCTAACCGATTTACAGGCGCTCGAGTATTTAGAAGGATTAAATATGGCTCGAAGTTCGCAGGGATTTGCTCAAATGGTTAATATCATACCTGGACCGATCGGATTGTTCAGAAGGACCGCTTTAAGGGATGCAGGCTTTTATTCCAGCGATACATTTGCAGAAGATGCAGATGTTACATTAAAAATATTGGCAAACAGCTGGAAAATTGTTTATGAACCAAATGCCATTGCGTACACGGAAGCTCCAGCCACAATTCAACAACTTCTTAAACAGAGATACAGATGGACAAGAGGAATTCTTCAGGCAATCAGAAAACACAAAAGATATTTAATTAATCCAACGGTGAACTTCAACAACAGTTTAATTCTGTGGTCTATGTTTTATGAAGCGTTGCTTTGGCCTGCAATGAATATTTTTGTAAATCTTTATTTTATTATTGTGGCTTTGTTTTACGGGTTGTCTAGTTTCATTTTTCTTTGGTGGGTAGGAATTGCAGTTTTAGATATGATGGCAGCAGTGTATTGCATTGCAAGTGAAAAAGAAGAATTTCGTTTAGTACCCTATGCGATTGTTTATCGGGTTGTATTTATTCTTCTTATCGATGTAACAAAGGCAATGGCAACTGTTGAAGAATTTTTAGGCATTAGAATGACCTGGGGTAAACTCGAGAGAACCGGAATGGCTGCTGCCGGATCGAGATTTGCTGCACAGCCGGCTACATCTAAATAAGGTTTTATTTTTTATGAGGTTAACATGGAATTGATACCAATACTTTCTTTGATAATTCTGGTTGCAACTATTTCAACATTCATCCTTGCAGTTGGTGCATACATTTTATATAAGGTTCGTGAACGGAAAGGTATAACAGCGCAAGCACCGGAGCCAGCGGCTATTCCTGCTGAATTAGTTACTCCTGCTCCTTTGATAGCCGAGCAGATGATGACGCCTGAAAGACGCACATTTGAAGCTCAGACTTATCAGCGCGAACCGACGCGTGAACCTATGCGAGGGCCTGAATTGAAACCTACGTTTGTTGGCAAAGCACCAACTTATGAAGATTCGAGATTTCAAAAACCAACTACAGAACCCGGGCGGGCTACCGGCAAGAAGAAGTTTGTCAGATATACAAACGAAGGATATGTTGAACCGGAACGTCAGGATAAAAGGCAAGAGGATAATTTAAGGTGGCGGTAAAAACATTAAAAGGCCTAAGGGTAAATTATCTTATAATTTTTCTTAGTGGCTTAGTATTATTAATTACTGCTATTCTTGTTTTTCTTCTTATAGTGAAAAATATTTACGGCAACTACGAGCTCAAAGAAATTTTGCCAACCAAAAGCAATTTAAAGTTTACTTCGATTGAAAAGAAGGGAAGAGCTGCAATTCTATATTCTCAATATACTGAAAACATGCTTCCATCCGGAAGCACATGGTTGCAGGATAACGTTGATACCTGGAAAAAATTTATTAAGAATGCGAAAATGGATTACGATATTATTTCCGATCAGACAATTGAATTAGGCTCGCATTATGAATATAAACTATTAGTTTTACCTGGCTCGAAAGCACTTAGTGACAAAGAAATTGTTCAGATAAAAAGATATGTAGAAAATGGCGGTAGCATTTTTATTACAGGCGGTCCGGCAACCTATTCAGACGAAGCCAAATGGAGGGGATGGGATTTTTTTACCGAATTGTTCGGAATGAAATTTAACAAGGAAATAAAACCTGAAGAAACCTACAAGGTTCACACGTTGCGCGGAAACTTACCGCTTACAGCAGGCATACCAACTGGCTATGCTCTGAAAATTGCAACATGGGATAGGCCCATCTATGCTGAAGTTCTTGAACCGAGAACAACGCAAGTTAGTTTCTGGTATGACTTCCGTAAAGAAGCAGGATTGGTTCGTGAAGAAATACAAAAAAGTGCAGGTATTTCTTACGGATCGTACGGCAGAGGAAGATTTGTATGGTATGGTTTTGAACTTAATTCCGTGATTGGCGTTCAGAAAGATTATGTCTATTTCGAAAAACTTTTCAATAATTCTGTCAATTGGTTAATTTATCAACCAACTGCATTTGTTAAAGACTGGCCTCAACAATATGATGCAGCTATGCTTTTTATTCCTACAATCAGCGAACAGCCTGCAAATATTTCCAACCTAAATTCAGTTTTGAGCTATAATAATGTTCCTTTTACTCTCTTTGTTAATGCCGATGTTGCAAGAAAAAATCCGGGTTTGGTTAAATCGCTGGCTGGTAAAGGGGATATCGGGGCAATAGTTGATATTGGATTTTTGGAATCACCTACAGACACGGTCAATAAACTGTATAACAAAGAATCTCAGATTTCCAATTTGAAATACGCAGCCGACACGTTAAAAAAAATAACCGGCAAACGTATAAATGCCCTAATGCCTTTGAACGGGTATTATGACGATAATACTATGCAAGCAATGATCTCTTTAGGCTATGAGTTTTTGTTAACCGATTCTCTTACGGATCGTTCTGTTCCAGAAATTAAATTCAGAAATAACAAACCGATCATGGTAATTACAAAAACTGCGAGAGATGATTATGAAATTGTTCGTAACTATGGATTGGTAAATACGGATTTTCAGCGTTATACCTATGAAGAAGATGTGGATCGTATTTTGTTTGAGGGCGGACTTTATGTTTTCAAAGTACACACGCAATATCAGTTACTGCCTCAGTATATTTCTGTCGTGCGCGATATTCTTCATTATGCCAATACTAAAAAAGTTTGGACTATTTCTTTGAAAGAACTTCAAGCATGGTGGACGCGCAGAGAAGGTGTCGAAGTACGATACGAATCCAGAAGCAAAAGAAGAATTGCAATCGAGCTCAATAATCAGAAAGATGAAAGAGCCCAGGAAGTAGTTGTACAGATTAACTTCAATAAGAAAGTTAAAAACGTTGAAGTATCTTCCGATATAATTAATACTAAAATTCCTAATCATAAATTATCCGACGATAGACAGACACTTTATTTCTACCTGGATAGAATGGAGCCGCACGAAACGAGATCATTGCTGGTAGATTTTGATAATTTCGATAGTTAATTAGCTAATGTTAATGGAATTGTATTTTGTGCTAATCATAAGATGCGAATATTCTCCTTTTACATAGTTGGGAATACCAGCCTAAGAGCCGCACATATTTCATGTATTGTTTGTAATAATATTATAAAAACTTATCAGTATTTGTTAAATTGTATCCTAAAAGAAATTTTAGTCCCGGTCGGATCTAAAAATGATATGTAGCAAAACTTTCTTGCGTTTATTACTCTTTTTTACAGCGGCAAGCTTGTTTGTCAGATGCGTTGGGTCAGTAACAGACACGCAAAATTCTACTACTCCAAACATTGATATATACAGCCCTAAATCTGGAGATACCGTTAAAGTCGGGCAAACCTATATTAATTATAAAGCGGTTGATGGTTCATCCGGTCAGGGTTTATCGTATTACGATTTGTTTATAAACAATGTATTTGTAAAAAGGACTTCTCAAAACACAGACGGTACCAATCCCAATTTGTTTCTTCAGGTGGATTCCACTCTGGTAGGCAAGATGATTAACTACTACATAGTTGTTTACAATAAACAGGGCAAACTGAAGACAAGTAAAACTCAAAACAATATTTTTGTCAAAGATAAAGAACCCAAAGCGCCGGGCAATCTCTTATTGACAAGAGTGAACGATAATGAAGTCTTACTTCATTGGGATGATAGTTCGTATAACGAAAAAGGTTTTGAACTCTGGCGCAGAGACCTTGGCGGAAATGTTGACATAGCTTACAGAAAAATTGCAACCTTACCGGCAAACACTATTACAACACGCGACCAAAGTCTTTCTCCGTTTGTGAATTATTTTTACAAGGTTAGAGCTTACAACACTACTGGAGTTTCTCAATTCAGTAATGAAGCCAGTACAGGCGGATCACCGGGGGGACCCTGGAGCTTAAGAGCTGAAGCAATTGGTGCAAGTTTGGTTAGGTTGAGATGGATAGACTTCGTTACAAATGAAGACGGATTTTTAATTCAAAGAACCGATCCTTATACTAACAATTATCAAACTATTGCTTTGACCGACGCAAACGTAACGGAGTATTATGATAATTCCGTGCAAGCAAATACCGGCTATAAATACCGGGTTGCATATTTTGTTAAGCAATCTAATAGTTCGTTTTCGAACGAAGCTTCTGTTACGACCTATTACAAAGATTTTCCGGCGCCGTCAAACTTAACTGCCGTTTTTTATGCGGGGCTGGGTGTTAGTCTTGAATGGGTGGACAACAATAAAAATATTCAGCAGGGAACAATAATTGAACGTAAAGAAAATGTAGGAAGTAATTCTTATATAGAAGTTGGATCTGTTCTTCCAGATCAAACAAAATTTATCGATAGCACCGTTCAACGGGGAACGTTATATGTTTATCGGGTAAGACAAATCTTGGATAGGAATACTTATACGCCGTACTCAAACACTGTAACTATCAGTGTACCTTATTAGTGATTTCAAATGGAAACAGAAGCAAAGACAAAAATATCAAAAGAATATTCCAGCGAACCGATTAGTTTAATAATTGACAAATCGGGAAGAATAATTGCTGTCGGTCAAGAATTTCAGACTCTATTTCCGGACGCGGCGCCGCATAGAGATTTTTTCGAATTGTTCGGCGAAGAAATCAACCTCAATCTTCAAAAGCTTTTTTTAGATGCGCGGAAGTTCGAATCCTTAACGTCGGACACTTTTGATATAGATATAAAAAAAGGGAAAACAAGTTTTACGGTTTCTTTTCTTCCTCTTCGCAGTGAAAACAATATTTACTTTTTGATAATATTTAAACAAGCCGGAAAAAGAAAAACCGGCTCAGAGGTACAAAAGTTTTGGGTAGCAGTATCGGATCTCGAAAAAATTGTTGATAACAAAAAACTTTTGAATGTTGTAAACAAAATAAAACTTACCTATCCATTCACTTTTATTGAAAAGGCAAAAATCCAAAAAGAAATTAATGAGCTTGAAGAATACTTCTGGATTAAAGGAACTAATGGCAAATATATTCTGGTGAATGAGAGATTTGCCGAATCATCGGGTTTCAAACCAACTCAACTCGAAAATAAATCTGCCGAAGATTTTTTGCCTAAGTACTTGTTGAGTCTTTACAAGTTTGTTGATCAGTATTTAATCGAGTCGACAAACGCTGTTATTCTTGACGGAATTTCTCTTCCGATCCTTGGAGGAGCCGAACGCAGTTTATCGTTGGTAGAATTTCCCTTGTGCGATCTCGACAACAACGTTGTAGCAATAATTGGCTTTTCCAAAAAGGGTGATGTTGTGCCCAAAAAGGAAAGCCCTAAGATAGAATTTGATTTAATCTATCATCTTCCTCTTGCCGTTTTGTTAGTCAATCAAGAAAATCGGGTGCTTGCCTACAGTCATGAATTTGTAAAATTGATGGAGCTCGACGAAAAATCCAATCTCTTCCAATCGAATGTAAATCGAATTTTTGAAAAAGGTTTTATACCATTTATAGAAAGCTATCAGAAAAATCCGGAACTCCTGGCTGAATATGTTTTCAATTATGTGTTTATTGAAAGAGTAAAGCTTAATTCGGAAGTAAGATTGAAAAAAATATTTGATGCGTCAGGAGGGTTGTGGGGTACACAGATAAGTTTGATACCGAAGTTGGAACAGGACGCACTGATAGATTCAAAAGCAAAAATGTACGATGCGATTATAGAGAGCACTAACGAGGCGATGTTTATTTATGAGATTGAGAATCTCAAATTTTTGGAAGTCAATAACGCAGCTTTAAAGTTGTACGGTTATAAGCGGAATGATTTTCTTCACATGGACTTAACCGATCTTTATGCGCCCGAAGATATTCAAACCATTATTCAGTCAGGCGATAGCAAATCTATTCCGGGGGAATACAGCGGGCCGTGGCGTCATAAAAAAAGCGACGGCGCTTCTGTTCTTGTCGAAATCAACAGAAGTACTATTGATTATAAAGGAAAGAAAGCTCATCTCAATATTATACGAGATGTTTCAGAGCACGCAGATTTTAGAAAAAAACTTCAGATTCTGAAAACTTATCTCGAATACACAACGGACCCGATACTTGTTACGGATAAAGACGGCTTCATTACAGAAATAAACGAGCCCGTTTCCAAACGGCTGGGATATTCAAAAAAAGATTTGGAGTTGCGACCGTTTGTCTCTATGGTAGCAGATGAAAATCGTGCCAAAATTAATAAAAATATTTTTCATTCGGGTCTGCTTAAAACCACAAGTTTTGAAATTGAGATTAAAAAGCCTTCCGGCACCTTGCATAAGGCGCTGCTTATTGCTTCACCCATTAAAAATTTTTCCGGAGATATCGATTCGTTTAATTTAATCGTTAGGCCGCTTGAAGAAGTCCTTGCACCAAAAGATATAAAGCATACATTGGAAGACCCTCTGCAGAAAATTGATCCACCATTCTTATCCAATGTTTTTCACGAAATTCTGACACCTATTAATGTAATTTTAGGTTTTACCCAAGAACTTGGTGAAAGCATATCGTTGCCGAATGACGAACAAAAGGAAGCAATTGAAATAATAAAAGAAAATCAAAAACTGCTTCTTCAGATTATGGATAATGCAGTGGAATATTCGACGCTTGAACAGAAAATTATAAAATTTCACCCGGAAGAAATTAAGTTTGTTGACATATTGAACGAACTTAAAGAAAACACACGCAAGACCGCCGAATCCAGAAAGATTGAACTGGCTTATGGAAAAATTTCTTAATCGCTTACGCTTGAAACAGATAAACAAAAGTTTATGTCTCTGCTAATTTTGTTGATAAAGTTTGCAATTCAGATTACAAAGGAAAATACAATTTACTTGTCGGCATCTGTTTATCAAGATAATTATTGCGCTGTAGGTATTAAAGACAGTCGTAATGCAATCACTTCTTATTTGCAGAAAGCATTCGCAGATATTTTTTCCGATGATGAAAACCTTAGCCGCAGAAATTACGGATTCTCAAGATTTTCGGTTAAGCTTGCAAAAAAACTGATCGAGCTTCTTTCGGCAAAAAAAGAAGTGGTTATGAAAGATTCCGTACCGTACGAATTTGCGTTGTTGTTCCCTCTAAAATTTGTTGTTGTCGATAAAGAAAAAATGGAAGTTGAAACTGTTGCCGCTAAGAAAGTAGCCGAAACCAAACTTAAACCTGAAAAAGCAGAACTAAAAGAGGCAGCAGTTAAAGCGGAACCGGCTGTTAAGAAAGAGCTTGTAGTGCCGCATCTATCCTGTTTGTATCTGGAAGATCAGGTTGATTCACAATTACTATTTAAAGTCCAGATGAAAGATTTGAAAAGCATTGAATTCGCGCCGAGTTTTGAAACTGCATTACCTTTGTTAAAAACCAGGCAATTCGATTTTATAGTTATGGATATAAATCTTCAAGGTGAGTATAACGGATTGGATGCATTGAGAATTATACGGAAAATGGCAGGCTATAAAGACACACCGGTTATAGCTTCAACAGCTTATCTGCAACCGGGTGCTCGAGAAAGTTTTATCAATGCCGGCTTCACCGAATTTGTTTCCAAACCGCTGCTTCGCGAAAAACTGATTGATGTTCTTAAAAAAATTTTTGAGCAATAGTCCCTTGAATCTTTACATGCACTTCCTGGATTTCTGTTTTGTCTATGAACATAGCTATTTATAATTCACCTATCGGGTTGATTGAAATTTCCGGTACGGAAAGTTCGATCACTTCTATCTATTTTATAGATGAGAAGCCAGAAGATAAATTTCTTACAAACAATTATTTGGGAAATTGTATCCGTCAGCTGAATGAATATTTCAATGGCGTACGGAGAGAATTTGATTTGCACTTAGAACCGGAAGGCACGGAGTTTCAGAAGAAAGTTTGGAAAGAAATTCTGGAAATACCTTTTGGTATTACTGTTTCGTATCTTTTTCTTGCGAGAAAACTCGGTAACGAAAAGGCAATACGAGCGGTTGCCAACGCTAACGGGCAAAATAAAATTTCCATTATCATTCCATGTCATCGTATAATAGGCGGCGATGGTAGTTTAACCGGTTATGGCGGAGGATTGTGGCGTAAAAAATGGCTGCTCGAACACGAACAAAAATTTTCTGGCAGTTCCCATCAAATGAACCTTTTCTAATGAATCTTTTTCAAAAAGAAATATTGCTCAAGCCAAAGCCGCGCGGTTTTCATCTTATTACAGATGAAATAGAAAAACAACTTTCCGGGTTTGCAAAAATTTCAACCGGCATTGCTCACATCTTCATCAAACACACGTCGGCGTCTCTAACGTTAAATGAAAATGCGGACCCTGCAGTTTGGCCGGATATGGAAACGTATTTCAATAAAATTGTTCCGGAGAATGTTTCTTATTTTCAACATACGCTAGAAGGCTCCGATGACATGACAGCTCATATCAAAGCGTCTCTGCTTGGAAGTTCTGTTACGATTCCGATTACAAATGGAAGGTTTAATCTCGGTACATGGCAAGGAATTTATTTGTGCGAACACAGGAACTATGGTGGCTCCCGAAGAATCGTAATAACTGTTATTGGCGAATAAGAAGTAAAACCGTTTTCGTTATGCCGGTTCTTCGTGAGTAAGACAATGAAGCGTTCCCAATCCCCACACTAAATCGACGGCGTTAATTCCAACTACAGTTCGATCGGGAAATAAATCCGCCAGAATGTTTAATGCGATTCTGTCGTTTGCGTCATTAAAAGTAGGTACCAACACCTTTTGGTTGGAAATATAAAAGTTGGCGTAACTTGCTGGAACGCGCATGCTGTCAAAATGGAGAGGAGAAGGCATTGGAAGTTCTACCACATCTATTTTTGATCCATCTTCCAACCGTACATCTTTAAGCCGGGCAAAATTGTCTTCGAGCAAACGATAATTTTCTTCGGTGCTCTTCATTTCTTTGCAAAGCACAACGGTGTTGCTGTTTACAAACCGGCAAAGATCATCGACATGACCGTGTGTATCGTCGCCAGCAATTCCTTTGCCAAGCCATATTACGTTAGTAATACCAAAGTATTTGCGGAATATTTCTTCGTAATCTTTTTTTGTAAAACCGGGATTTCTTGTTTGCACTTTCCCGTCAAGCAGGCATTCTTCTGTCGTTATAAGCGTTCCGCTGCCGTTAACATCAATTGCTCCTCCTTCAAGAACAATTTTTTTGCCATTATGAATAGCGCGAATAATTTCGTAGCCGAGTTTTTTTGAAAGAATGCCCGGAATGTTTTTATCTTTTTTCCAGTTATTATATTTTGCCCATCCATTAAAATGGAAACTGACGCTTACAGTCTTCTCTCCGTATTTTACAAACGCAGGCGATGAATCGCGCATCCAGCCGCGGTCGGTTTGTGCAACAATGAAATCGACATATTCCAGATCGACATAATTCTTCTTAAGAATTTTTTGAACTTTCCTTTTTTCTTCCTCCGATTGAATTATGATTCTTACTTGCTCTCTTGGAATTAAATTTTTCACTATCTCGGCGTATACCCATGGTATCGTAGAAAATTTTCCGGGCCAATCTTCTTTTTGATGAGGCCAGCAAATAATAGTTGATTTGTGCGGTTCCCATTCTGCTGGTAAACGTAAGGTTCTGTTCATCGCTTAAAATTCTATTTTAAAAATCTTTCCGTGATACCGCTATATGCATCAATTCTCCTATCGCGTAAAAACGGCCAGTTTCTTCTCACGTTTTCGAGATGATTGAGACTGACTTCAGCAATCAATATTTCTTCTTTATCGGTAGATGCTTGAGCGAGAATGACCCCTTGCGGACTTGCAATAAACGACGAACCCCAGAATTCTATTCCGGCTTGTTCTTTAACAGGTTGCTCGAATCCAACACGATTAACCGACGCAACATAAACACCGTTTGCAATTGCATGGGAACGTTGAATTGTTAGCCAGGAATCTCTTTGAGCTTTGCCGTGAATTTTTTTTTCGTTCGGATGCCAGCCGATTGCAGTTGGGAAAAACAAAACGTTCGCACCCTTCAATACGGTGATTCGTGCCCCTTCGGGATACCACTGGTCCCAGCAGATCAATGTTCCGATCTCGCAGTATTTGGTCTTGAACGATTTGAATCCGAGGTCGCCCGGTGTGAAATAAAATTTTTCGTAATATGCCGGGTCATCGGGGATATGCATTTTTCTGTATGTCCCTAAAATTTTTCCGTTGGTGTCTATAACCACTGCTGTGTTATGGTAAAGCCCGTGCGCCCTTTTTTCAAAAATCGGAACGATGATTGATACTTTTAATTTTTTTGCTGCTGATTGAAATGCTCTTGTTGATGTGCCTGGAATTGTTTCGGCGAGATTGAAAAAGGAAGTATCTTCTTTCTGGCAGAAATATTGTGTACGGTAAAGTTCCGGAAGACAAATTATTTTAGAGCCTTTCTTTGCGGCTTTATCGACCCAGGATAAAGTTTTTTTAAGATTCTTTTCCGGATCTGCAGTTAATGACATTTGTAGCAACCCGATCTTAAACTTTTTGTTATTCATCGATAACCGTATAAAATTTTTTGAGTACTGTTATTATTTTTCAACTGCAAATTTATTGTAAAGGTACATGAAAAGTGTTGCCGCAACACCAACACCAAACAAAGTCATGAAAATAATATTAGTATCATGGAATTTTGTTGCAAACTGTTCGTATAGCCAGCCGCCGAAAGGATCGCCCACAAATCTCGCAATTGCAATCGGTAGAAACGCATAACCTTGATACAAACCTTGTTGCCCCGCAGGTGCAATTTCGGAAATGTATTCATAATATCTTGGCGCTTGAATCATTTCTCCAATCGAAAATGTTGCGATACCGGCTACAATAGTCGGAATGCTGGGGTGCAAAGCTATGATAAGCCAGATTAAACTTGAAATTGCAAACCCTGACAAAATGGCCGGATGGGTTGGTAATTTTTTTGTTAATCTATTTAAAGGAATTTGTAACACAATTATTGCGCCTGCGCCTGCCCATGATTGGTAAATTTCGTACGGCGCGCTTCTGCTGATGAAATCTGTTATGTAATATGGAACAATTATGAACTCCTGCCAGAAGATTATCCAGTACAAAGAATAAATTAGTAGAAAGATCATGAACTTAAAGTTTGTGAGAACTATAAATAAATTTTGAATTTTTTTGCCCAACGATTCAACAACTGCTTGATCCTTCTCGCTTCTTACATCTTTGTACATGAATAAATTGACGATCAACATTGCCAAACAGCTTATTGCCGAAACAAGGTAAACAAATTCATTACCAAATTTATCACGAACAAAATATGCAATTGTAGGTCCAAGCATCGCACCAACATTGACGAGCCAATAATAGATTGCATAGCCGAGTGATTTAGAATCTTCAGTTGACGCTGCTGCAACCGTTCCCAGCACCGATGGTTTTATGAATGAACCTCCGAAGGCAGTAATAAGAAGAAAAATCATTACAAGCCAGAAGTGAGTATACCCGCCGTAAATTCCCGAGAATGCGCTCATGCCCAGAGAACCTATTAAAAAATATCCCAACGCTAAAATCGAAAAAGCAACATGAAACGCTTTTCTAAATCCCCATTTGTCTGCAAGCGTTCCACCTAAAACTGGAAGCAAATAAAGAACTCCACCAAAAATACCGGAAAGCTGCCCGGCTTCAGATTCTGTGAAACCAAGTTTGTCTCTCATGTAAACCATGAAGACAATCTGCTGGCCGTAGTATGCCAAACGTTCAAAGAGTTCCATGCCGTTTGCAACCCAGAAAGAAGATTTAAAACCGCTTTTCAGTTTTTGGATTTCTTGCGATAGATTCATTAATTCTCCATCGATAATTTGTTGCGCAATTTAAGACAAATCGAATAAATATTATAGTGATTCCAAAATCATTTCTTTAATTTTCATACTAAGAATTTACAACTTACAAATGAAAAAATTTGCGATTACAGGGGTTGCCGGGTATGTAGCTCCAAGACATCTTAAAGCTATTAAAGAAACCGGAAATATTTTGGTTGCGGCTATGGACCCGCATGATTCGGTTGGAATTCTTGATTCATATTTCCCGGCAGCGGATTTCTTCACGGAACACGAAAGGTTTGAACGTCATCTTGCAAAACTCCGGCACAATGATTCGACCAAAATTGATTACCTGACTGTATGCTCGCCAAATTTTTTGCACGATAGTCATATCAGATTAGGTTTACATAGTAACGCCAATGTTATTTGTGAAAAACCTCTCGTGCTTAATCCTGCCAATCTTGAAGGACTTCAGCAT
>CAZQQC010000013.1:16580-38706 GCA_964595365.1 uncultured Melioribacter sp. | reverse complement strand
CATCATACACTCCCCACCGACCTGTTATGGCTCCCCAACCTCTCAGCGAACTAAAGTTGAAACACCAATTAATCATTTTGACAATATCGTAATCGGTGCCAAGTTCGGCATTCATTCGCGCAGCAATATAAGTTCCGTATGGAAGTTGAAGCTCGTATGAAGGGTTTGACACTAACGAATTCAAATATTCCATTGCGAGTTCTGCGCCGATGCGATATTTCTCGCTGCCGGTAACCAAAAAAGCATTGTATAAAATCCATGCGATCGCGCCGGATGCTTCCGGTTCCGGCACGCCGGATACGTTTGGAGTCGTCAGCGAAAAATTCCACGCTCTGTAATTCATTGCTGGAATTTTCCATGGAGTTGTTGAACCACCCATCGCATAAACTGCTTGGAGCCATCTATCGGCAACTGTAATAAACTGGTTGTTAAACTCAGATGTATTAGGATAAAGATTATACAATTGGTAGAAAAAAACATTGGGCATCGTTTCATACCACCAATCGTTACCGCTGCTCACCACAGGTTCGTTTAGATAAATATTTTCTTCCGGTCTCCTGTTGAAATACTCCCGCGATTCCAGTACATAATTTCTTCCGTTTTGACTGCTTTTATCTATACCGATTAGACTTGCGCCGATGACTGCCGGTAAAGCAGTTATTGCTTCGCCCTGCAGAGGATTGTTAGTGCCTACATAAGATTGTATTCCAAAACTTTTCTGTCCGGGATAATTTACGGTGTTGTTCCGGTCAAAGATTACCGGAAGGTATTGACCGCTCAAAGACGGGTTGAATACAAGTGAATCGTATCCCTCAGCAACTTTTTTCCAATCACGCATCTGATATGGCGAAGGCAAGTTCGGCATTTTTTCAATTGTAGCAATATTTATTTGCTGAGCTTTCATAACAGCTTCACTTAACAAAATTGCAGTAAGGAAAAATAAAATTGTCTTATTTTTTACCGTCGGTCCGATCATTCAAATAATTGTTAAGGGTGAACACTCTAATTTCTTTGGCTTTGATTTTGCCGGCAAGTTTGCCGTTCATCCTGACCAATATTTTTTCCTCAGGCATAACTGAAAATCCTCTTTCGGAGAAAACTAACTTCGGGTTATAAAGATCAACAAACAACGCCGGTTTACCTGTGCTGATTTCGAGGTAGTAATTATTTTCTCTCATAATGATTTTCTTGCGAACATTTACTTTTTGCAACGGTGCATGTTTCCACCGATATGGATAGAAAATATTCTTATGAATAATTTTTTTTTCTTTATTATAAAGGTAAGAAACAAAAATGGTATTTCGATCTGCCAGAGATATTTGACAAAGCGACTCGGAAGAATTTGCGGCGCTGTTCAGCTTAAATATTTTTTTCAATACTTCTTTACCGGTTCGAAGATCAAATTGTAACACTTTCAATCTTCCGTTAAAGGATTCCGATTTTTGGTTTAAGAAGATAACTTCTACATAGTTTTCTTTCTTAACTAAGACAGCCATTCTCTGAGAGAAAGAACTCTTAACAGCGTAGTATGCAATTTTCGGCGCCAAACTTGAATCTATAAGCGACCAGCTTACTACTGGCCAGCAATCGTTAATCTGCCAGATGATTGTTCCGTTTGTCTGTGGATAGTTTGAGCGCCAATGTTCTATGCATGTCTTCAAAGAAAGAGCCTGGTTTAACTGACCTAGATAAATGAAATCTTCCCAGCTGTTTCTAACCGGCAAATGCGACGCCATAAAACGGAAAATTCTTTCCGTGCCTTCGGTTTGCTTGTTATGATGTTCAAATATCCTATCATATGTTTTTCTGTTCTTTGTTGGAATAGCATTGTTCATCGTTGAAGTATTTGCCGGTCCCTGAAATCCGAATTCTGTGACAAACAAACTATGATCATTCACAACAGTATCATAATCTATCCAGCGGCTCCAAATATCCCATTGATGATTATTGCCGTTGCCCTGGTAATTTGGATCATCTCCATTACCAAAAGGCGACGAAGGCCAATACGCGCGATGAGGGTCAAAAGTTTTTAACAATGATGGAAGCAGTTCATGATAAATTTTGTAGCCCGGCATTTTTTCTAAAGATGATTTTTGATCTTGATACCAGAGCCACTCATTCTCATTATTGCCGCACCAGATTGCAATGCTTGGATGATGGCGCAAACGCATTACAATTTCTTCCACTTCGGCTTTTATATTTTCAATAAACTGAATGTGTTCGGGATATGAACCGCACGCGAACAAAAAGTCCTGCCAAACCATAAGACCCATCTCATCGCACAATTCATAAAAATAATCCGATTCATAAATTCCTCCGCCCCAAACTCTAACCATGTTCACATTTGCTTCTTGCGCAAGTTTAAGCAGTGCAAAATATTTTTCTTTTGTAACACGCGGCAAAAATGAATCGGCAGGTATCCAGTTTACACCTTTTACAAACAAAGGTTTTCCATTTACTATAAAACGGAAGATAGATTTTCCATCGTCATCAAGCTTCAGCTCTACTTTTCTAATGCCAACTCTTCGTTTGCCGGAAGTAAGTATTTTTCCTTCGTCCGAAATTATTTCTGCCCGCAGATCATAGAGAGTTTGTTCTCCTTCACCATTAGGATACCAGAGTTTTGGATAATCAAGAACAATTTTTGTACAGACCTCGTGCTTTTCCGGTTTTAGAATTTTTTCCGCACATTTAATATCATCTTGTTTAAGAATAATTTTTATTTTGGAAACATCCTTAATACTTCCTTTCAATAAAATTCCGATCTCAATTTCAGCTTTTCGTTCGTCGGCATCGATAATATTAAAGGTAATTTGATTCAACTCAACAGGGTTAATTTGTTCGAGGTAAACATTTTTCCAAATTCCGGATGTAGGTAAAGACGGTCCCCAATCCCACCCGAATGAATATTGTGCTTTCCTGATGTATACTCTTTCAGAGTTCAGTGCCACGGGTAGTTTACCGTATTTATTTTCAAGTTCCCTTGCAACTTTCAACGGTGAATAAAGCAGTAACGAAAGTACATTGTTTGTCGGCTTCAGTAAGTCCGTTACATTAAACAAGTATCGTCTAGACATATTATCAGTGCAGGCTATTTTCACACCGTTCAAAGATATCGAGGCAATTGTATCAATACCTTCAAATACCAGATTGACCGGGGTTGATGTTTTATAATTTTCCGGAAGATTAAATTTTTTCTCATAGAGCCAGTCACTTTCTGAAATCCAGTTAAGTTTAAGTTCGTTATCCGAAAAGAAAGGATCGCCGATCAACTTGTTGTATAGAAGGTCCGTATGAACCGTGCCGGGGATAGATGCACTGTTCCATTTTTTTATTTGCTTTAGTATTTGCGACGGAATGTTAGCCGCATCCGGGCTTTTGGCTAATTTGAATTTCCAGCTACCGTCAAGAGAAATTTTCAACATTGTTTTCGTACCATTCTTTCGTTAAAATTTTATTTTAATCGATTCTACAGAATTAGTTTTGTGAAAAAATTCAAAAGTAGTTTCGTAGTATGAGCCGCGCTTCACCGGATCAAAATTATCGAGCCTTTCTCCATCGACTGCAATAGACCGCGGCTTATTTGCCGAACGTAACACAGTTATACTTTTGTGTCCTTCAAACGCTTTAAGTTGCAGTGTCATTACTTTGGCTTTGTACTCAACTTTACTCACTATTGCCGAAGCAGAAACAAGCAGCGGCAGGTTGGTATCTGCACACTTCAAATTTATTCTTTTCACACCGGTAAGATTTTGCGGCAGCACTAAACTTGGAATATATTTCCCGTCATAATTTATAACCTGGCTGCTTATAACATTTCTTTCAATACGTATATTTATATTGGAATTCTTGAATGCTAAATTAAAAGTTGCGGTATTCTGATTTTTATTTAAGTACGGATCGAACTGTAGATTCCAATCGTTTTCATTCAACAGAAAAATGTTATACAGATCGTACAAATACCAGCCGCCTGCCCAAAGAAATTGAGGCTTATCAACGGTACCATAAGTTTTTGGATCTTTCGAATTAGCGTTCCTAACTTCAAACATTGCAGGTTGCCCGTTTGGGCCATTCATTATACTTTTAACTGTCAAAGTCTTTTTTATGAAATCTACCGCTTCTCTTTTCCGGTTTAGTTTAGAAAGAGCAAGCGCATACCATGCATTTGAGTGAGACCAAACTCCGCCGTTGATATAATAATAAGGATCGCCCGCTTCGTTGCCGCTGAAATTCCAAAAATCAAGAAGCTTATTAAAATCCATAGGCCAGACTGTAAACACACCTATATTTTTATCGAGCAATTTTTCTTCGACGGTTTTTACCAGCTTTGCAGCCCGGGTTGAACTTAAAAGATTATAATGCGCCGATAGCAACGATCCCATATAAAAATGCTCATCGCGTTTTCCATCAAAATAAAAATTCATCAGGTAATCAACGTCATCTGCCCATAATTTTTTATTCAGGCTGATGGTCATTCGTTCGGCAAGTTCTTCATAATATTTTAATTTATTAAAATTTAGATTTAGTGAAGCAGAAATATAATTGAAAGATCGGAGCGCTTTAATAGCCAGAATAGTCATGTATGCCCGTGGTCCGTTCCGTTTTCCGATGTCCCACCAATCGGGACGGTAGGACCAGATCAAATCATCATCACTCTTAGCGTTAAGACCTGTTTCCAAACTTTTTTCGATATACGGATAGAGCCGGTTAAGTAATTCTGTATCCGCCGAGTGCATTAAATATTTTGCAGAAAGAATTATAAACCAGTAATTATTCCAGTTATCGGCATCGGCATATTCGGTTTTATATGTGCCGTCTTTCCAATAATATGCGTGGGGTATTACTTTATTTTTGCTTGCATGATTTATTATAAAGTTAAGATCATTACTAACCCTTGGCAAATCAAAATTTACTGCCGCAAGATCGGTAAGCAGAACATCGTGCGTAAAGAAAAAATTATATTCTGCCGGACACGGCATCGGCACAAAAGAACCATCAATGTAATGAGAATTGGCGGCAAGAATTGCTTGAGCCCAGTACACCGAATGATCCATCACGGCATCGTTCAATTTTATTTTTCTGTCTTCAACACTTTTGGACAAGATGAAGCGCGAGAAATCCTGAATCTCCTTTTTATAATTTTTAGACATGTAACCGGCAACCGTTTCTCCTTCGCCGCTTTTTGTTGAGCCGATAATTTGTAACACAACTATTTTTTCGTTAGGAGCTAATTTTTTTTTGAAAAAATATTTTATATACGACTTTTCTATGACGCGGTTACCTAAGGTTAATGTATCCAACTCTTTCGACAAATCATATCTCCCGGGTTTATCTCCTGCGTTCGCAATAAAAATTTGAGCGCCACCCACTCCGTTGTTATCATATTCAACAAAGACTGTGGATTTATCTTTATTAAATTGCGGAAGAATTTTATCAACGAAGTCATAAGTGTGACTGGTTCTTAACGTGAGATAATATTTTGTTGTAAACTCGTAAGTATTGGTTCGACTTGCAGTATTTGTTATTTCGTAAGTAATAACCGCCGCCGGTTTATTCAGCGAAAAATTATATGTAATTCTAATTTGATAGCCGCTATACTCTTTTGTAAACGACGCGTAATAAGGTGTTAACTCAAGCCGGTAAGGCTCTTTCCCGATTTCGCTTGTCGCCCCCTCATTTATTTTAAGACCGAGAGAAGAAACAAATGTTGTATCACGCTTCCAATAATCGGTACTGAGATCGAAACTGTTTGCAACAGGGTAAAAAAAACTTATTCTTTGCGGAACCGGCATGCTGTGGTGAAATTCTATACCGAGGAACGGGCTTCCAATTTCAACTTTTGCGTCACCATTGTATTTGACCTCGATAAGTTTATCGCTAACTTGCTGGGATAAAGCCTGCGAGCATAACAGCACAAAATAAAAAAATACAATTAGCAACAACAGTCGCCTTGAAATACAAGAGCAAATCATCTTCCCTCCAGAAAATTTTTCACAATTGAAGCCGATGTTTTGTTTTGTTCCAGAGCTGATAGGCTAAGCAACGCTTCTATTGTGGATTCTGCACCGGAATTTTTGTTCAAATCTTTTTCGCTGTTAATTCCGTCGTAACATATTCCGGTTTTAACGTCGAATATTTTTTCTCCGGCTAAGTTTTTACCGAAGAACCACAAGCTAATTTTGCCTGCCAATTCCGCGTATGATTTTTCTCCGGTTATCATGGCAGCTTCAAGCGATGCAAAAATCATTGGTCTTATCCCGTACGCAATCTGAGAAAATTGTTTGCGTTCATCTATAACAACATTGCCGTTATTCTTTTTTATAGAGAAGTAATTGAGAAATTTTTCTTCAATTAAATAGGGGTAAAAATTATTTATCTCGGAAAGCGCAGCAGTTATATATTTTTCGTTATGAGTCAAGCGGTATGCTTTCAATAATGCGTAAGACTGTGAATTGCCGTATGCATGCCAAATATTTTCCCAGCTCATAAATGCAGCATGAGGAAAAGTTTCTTTGTCTCCTTCCTGCATCAGAATAATTCCTTCGCAAAGATCTTTAAGATAAGCGAACAGCAGCGGGTCTTTTTTAATCTCAATATAATTCACAAGAGCCAGAACAAGAATTGATGTTTGATCGGCTCCGGTTTCCGCCTGAAGCCAAGACGGTTTCTCGAACCCGCCTATGTTTTTAAGTTTTTTTTCTACCGGAAGATTTTTTTTAATCGCTTTGAAAAGTTTATTCAGGCTGCGCAAAATTCGATTTGAAAATTTGATATCATTTTTAAGAAACAATTTATACGTTTCGGAGAGAGCCCATGCCGCACGCCAGCTCCACCAATCGGGCTGCGCTACACTTGTTTTGTATGTCTTGTTGATCGCATAAGTGTCTTCAATGAAGTTAAAGAAATATCCGTTCTCGGCCTGCATGTGTAAAATGAATTCATTCAGAAGTTTAACCTTCCGCAAATATTTTTTGTCGCCTGTTGTTTTATAATGCATTGAATAAAAAATGGCAGCACGGGCAACGTCGTCGATACAAGCAATGCCCTCTCCTTTCGCTTCAATCCATTTATAATCGGGGTAATCGCTGTAGATATGAATTATTGCCATCCTTTTTCTGCCGATTTCAATCTCTTCATAAAGATTATCAAGATGGGAAGAATTAACCAGAGAAAGATTACCTTGTGAGCAAAATTCTATTTTGTCTTTCCCGTTGATATTTACCGAGATGGAAGCGTACAGAATAAAGATCTGGCAAACAAATGTTCGTATCAACTTTAGATTTTTCATTTGCAAAGGGACAATAAATATTCAACTGTTGTTTCGACTAAACAAATATTTGTATCGGCGCCGGAATAATAAATTTTAACCGAACCGTCATCTTCAACAATCCATCCATTAGAGAATACAACATTCATAACATCGCCGACTCTTTCATAATCAAACTCGGGACTTAAAATTGGTTCCATGCTTCTTCCTTTTACAATCCACGGCTTCTCGAGGTCCATCAATAAAACACCAAGTCTGTAGGTAGATGTAATTCCAAATCCTCTAACGCCGTGATACAACATCAGCCATCCGTCTTTTGTTTTGACCGGAGTGCTTGAATTACCAATTTTATCTGCTTCCCAGGTTCCGGGCAAAGGCATTGCTAAACACTTATAGTTTCCCCAGTGAATCAGATCCTGGCTGCTGCTGATCCAAATTTCTCTTTTCGTTTCGGCTGCGGGACGGTCGACCCTCCAATAAGAACCGTTAATTCTTTGCGGGAATAATGCAGCATCTTTGTTGGAAGGTTCGCTGATTGGTCCATGAATCTTGAACGATTCAAAATCTTCCGTTTCGGCTAAAATTACAAGAGGCATGTGATTTGAATAGCCGGTGTACAGAATAAAAAATTTATCGTCTATTTTAGTTATGCGTGGATCTTCGATTCCCCAATTCACATATTCATAACAATCCTTATGATCCTCGGGCGTTAATGCCGGTTTTTTTCGAACATGAAAATCAATTCCGTTTTTACTTTCCGCCAGAACAAAAGAAGAACGACCGTTAGGCATTTCAACCCGGCAGAGCAAAATATATTTATTACCTAACTTAACGGAACCAGCATTAAAAATACTGTTAACATTGAAAGGAACCATCTCTTTTCTGAGAATCGGGTTTTTGGAATATTTTTTTACTACCATAATTTTCACCTGTATTAATTTCAGTTTATTGAGGATTATTTTTTCATTTTAGAAATCAACTCTTCAAGCGGAATTCTTGCAAAGCCGCAGAAAGAATCAGACATGGCAAAAGGAATTATTAGATTTTCGTTATGAACCATCGAACCGCAAGAGTACACCACATTCGGTACGTAACCTTCCCTTTCGCCATCGTTCGGTTCTATTAAAGCTCGGTCCATCGCACCAATTATTTTAGAAGGATCATCAATATCCAAAAGCATCGCGCTGATAGAATATCTCCGGAAATACCCGACGGCATGAGTAATCAAAAGCCAGCCGTATTTAGTTTCAATTGGAGAACCGCAATTGCCAACCTGCATAAACTCGAAAGGATGATGCGGTTCATACAATATTTTTTTTCCGTTCCAGTTGTAAAGATCCTCCGAGAACATGAGGTACAAATTTTCGCCGTCGTTGCGCGATGTAATTACATACTTGCCGTTTATTTTTCTAGGGAAGAGAGCCATCCCTTTATCTTGTATTTGACTTCCATGAAGAGTGCGTATTTCAAATTTTCTGAAATCAGTTGTCGAAAGCAATTGGACACGGAAAGATTTTCCGTTATATGCTGTGTACGTTCCATAATAACAGAAAGAACCGTCGTCGTTTCGAAATTTTACCAGCCGAACGTCTTCCATACCTACGGATTCGCTTCTTGACGCCGGAAAAATTACTCTTTCATTCAAGAGTGTACTAGAATCAAATTCAATTTCATAGTTGGATTCCAGCACATCCATAATTTCGTTGTACAATTCGTTTCCCCTGTCGAAATTTCTTTTGCCGGACAATGCTTTTTCGAATTCTTCAATCGAAAATTTTTCGCCCGCACCTTTCGTGAATTTTTCTAAAAGGTTTCCTCCCGCTTTAATTCTTGCTTTCACAAAACTGTTTTGAAATTTTTTATTTTCAATTCGCTTCGGCAATTCGCAAAACTTTGAAATAGGCGGTAGAATAATTCCGCCGTTCTTAATCAGACCTTCTCTGAATTCTATTGAAGAAAGATGTCCTTCTCCGGTAGCTCTCAAACTCATTACGAACCGTTGCTCATCCTTGCACAATCCGGTTTGATCCGGGTGCATAACTATTGAAGGATTGAACAGCGCTGCGGCTTCAATCGAATATTCTTTGGAAAAATATGCTCCTATCAGCAGTTTTTTTCCAAGTGTAATTTTCGAACCATTGGCAATACAGTCTTGTACTTTTTCATAGTTGTTGAGAACTATTTCTTCAAAATTTTTGTGTCTGTTCCCGAATTTAAATTTAACTTCTGCGAGCCGCCGGTAAATTTCTTCATCTGTAAATGAAATTATTTTTTCAGCGACCCGTGCAGTTCTCTGCGGGTTCAGCATAAAAAACTGCACTATAACTCTCTTTGGATCGGGTAATATTTTTATTTGTAATCTTTCTAAAGGCATTCTTAATCCCGGCGGTATTGCTATTCTTTAAGTCCCGATGAAGCCATACTCTGTATAAAATATTTTTGGAAGAAGAGATAAGCCGTAACAACCGGCAGCGCCAGTACAACAGCCGATGCAAGTTTAACACCCAATTGCGATTCTGCTCTGCCGCCAACGGCAAAAAGAGTAACCAGCTGCGGCATGGTCATCATGTTTTCCTGGCGAATTACAATTAACGGCCAAAGTACTTCATTCCAAGAAGCCATGAATGTAATGATGCCGACAGTAACAAGCGCAGGTATAGAATTTGGCCATAAAATTCTAAAAATAATTTCCAGCTCGTTACATCCATCAATCCGTGCAGCATCAATCAAATCCTGGGGTAAAGTATTGAAATATTGCCGGAACATTATAATGGCGAATGAATTCATTAAGTATGGTATTATCAGTGCCCAATAAGTATCTACCCATCCCAATTTTACCATAATGATATATTGCGGAATGAGTGTAATTTGAAAAGGCAGTGTCATCGTAAATATGATTATATAAAAAATCAAACTCCTTCCCTTGAATCGCAATCGAGACAAGGCATAACCGACCATCGACCCGAAAACCAAAACGCCGGAAGTAATTGAGAAAGCAACTAGAAGACTGTTAACAAATGCTCTGCCGATAGGAATTTTATCGAACATTTGCCGATAACTGCTGAGAGTAAAATCCGTTGGTAATAATGTTAATCCGCCTATCTGGTTTTCCGGTGCAACCGAAGCGCTCAACATCCAAACGAAAGGATAAACGAACATCAATGCCGAAATTATCAGACATATGTAGAACACAATTTTCTTCATTTAACTTTCTTTCTCAATAAACTTTTTCTGAAGAACAATTACACCAAAAATTATCAATGCAAAGAAGAAACCAAGGGTTGCAGCGTAACCCATGTGATAATAGAAAAAGCCCTGCTTGTAAATGTAAAGTACTGCCGAGATTGTACTGTTAAGAGGACCTCCTCCGGTCATAACATACGGCTCAATAAAAAGAGAGAATCCGCCGATTGTAGAAAGTATAATTACCATCAGCACCGTAGGATTAATCATCGGCAAAGTTATCTTAAAAAATTTTTGAAGATGTGTAGCGCCTTCCAGTTCAGCAGCTTCGTAGTATTGCATGGGAACTGTTTGAAGCCCGACAAGAAAAAGTACAACATATAAACCAACATTTTTCCAGGTAGCCATAATTGCTATTGACGGCATTGCCAACACCGGATCATTCAGCCAGCCGACCTTGCCCAGTCCGATTTTGACCAACAATCTATTAAGAAGGCCGGTATCGAACCCGTAAAGCTGCTGCCAAAGAATTGTAACAACAACTCCAGATACAATTACCGGTAGAAAAAATGCACCCCTGAAAAATACCTTGAGCTTGACATTTTGGTTAAGTACTTCTGCTAAAGTAAGAGCAACAACTATTTGTAGCGGAATATGAATAACCAGAAAAAATAAGGTGTTGATTATAGATCTCCAGAAGACTGTGTCGTCGAACAATCTTTTGTAATTACTAATTCCTGTGTATCGCATCGGGGAAATTATATTCCAGCTATGAAATGTCAGCACAATAGAAAACACTACCGGGAAAGCAACAAACATTGCAAAATGAATTATGTACGGTGAAACAAGTAAATATGGTGTAAACTTTTTCATCACAGCAGTCACTTTAGAAATAAGAGATTAACTGCTTTGGCAGCATCTTTTATTGCTTCTTCCGGTGTCTTAGTACCATAAATTACACATGCTTCATATTGTTGAGAGATCAAATCAAAAACTTCTTTAAGGAGAGAGGATTGATCCGTGCCTTTAACATATCTCGCCTGTTCTGCAAATATTTTCATCTTCGGATTCTTGTGAAAATAATTTTCGAACAGCGGATTCGTACCAAGATTTTTTCTGCGTGGCAATTGATTTGTTATCTCTAAAAATTTTAAATCGCTGTTTTCTTCAAGCATATATTTTAAAAACTTCCAAGCCAGCTTCGGATCGGGACATGTTTTGAATATCACAATATTTTTCGGATCGCCGTATGTGTACACCGGCCCTTTATGATCATCGGGCACAGGCATTGCAGAAAAGCTGTACTTGAACTCTGCCGGTTTATATTTCTCCGAGTGAGCAATCTCCCATGGGCCTGTGAACCTGGTTGCTATGGTGCCCGATAAAAAAACATCCTGCCTGGCTGAAAGCCGATCTTTAGAAAAATAATTTTTTGCATAAAGTTCGCGTAGAAACCTAAAAACTCCAACAGCATATTTATTATTGAATGCAGCGCTGTCACCTTTAACAAGAGGTGCACCGCCGGAAGCCGCCAGATACAAAGGATAGAAATCGAAAAACCTTTGCCACCATGTAACAAGCACTTCGGAATATCCGAACCAGCGATCCACGTAACCATCCCCATCAACATCTTTTTGAAATTTTTTAGAGACATCGAAGAATTCCGAAAATGTGCGCGGCGCTTGTACGTATCCTAGATCATGAATAATGTTTTCGTTATAGATAAGCATTATGGGATTTATCTTCCACGGTATTTGATATATGTGTCCGTCGCCGGAAGTTATCTCTGCAATAACGCTGCTGTCGCACCGTTCGCTTAAAAATTCTTTGAACCCTTTCAAAGTATCAAGAGCAATCAATGCATTCGCTTGTGCGTACGATTCGACATCGCCTTCCCACATATTAGAATAAATATCGGGCGTAGTTTTTCCAACCACCGCGGCTAAAATTACTTCTTCGCTGGATTGACCTTCCGGCACAGGTTGGAAGCTGACTTTTTCTCCAGGATGCTCTTTATTCCAGTTCGCCACAATGTATTTCGCAAATTCAATTTCGTAGCTGTTATTAGAAGACCAGTATATGATTCTGCTCGAATCATTACGTTCATTGCTGCTGCATGAATATGCTGCAACTAAAATTAAAAATGACGCAGCCCCAAGATGTAACCGTCGCAAAAGAATTGAATTCATTTCACTCCCAGCTTTTCCAATCGTTATCGATTGTTGGATACGGTGTACGCGGAATGAGACCCCCCCTTTTAACAATGTACAGCTCAATGGCGTGCAGATCATTCTCGTCTCTAACATTTACAGCACTAAGAACACCTTTATTAATCATCACGTGTTCTTTTTGTCTAATCGAATTTACCGTGTGCAGAATTTTTTTCGAAAGTTCCGTGCTAAGCAAACCTGCATTGTTTTTCTCCGAATCTTTTTTTACACGGGAGAGTTCTTTATTCTCCAGTAAGACGGCATTGGTTAATTCGTTTCTTACATAGCTGTAAACAATTTTATCTCTCCACCATTTTTCCACTTCCCTTACACTTTTTCTTTCCGAGAGATTTTTTTTATTGGCTTCCGCAACTAAAAGTTTGTCTCTTACCATGCGCCAGATCATTTCTTTAAGCGAGATCGAATATGAAATAAAATTTTTTTCGTTAAGCTTGACATACTGGTCGCGCGCCCAGAACCAATCCAAAAGTTCAGCAAGAGTTACCGAACCGTTTTTCAAATCTACAAGCGTAAGTCCGGCTATTTTTTCTTTATCTTTAATTTGCAATCGAGACAAAGTCGAATCCAATTTCCCGGCAAGATCCCATTCTTCAAACTTCTTTTTTGGTAAAATGTAATTTCCGATGTAAGACAAAAGTACATCGAATTCGTCCTTGCGAATTACCGGTTTCGCATCGTTCATCAGCTTATTGACATACCTATCGGAAAGAAAATTCATCTTATTCATTTTCGCCGCTTCAATAGATTCGTTTCGCAATTTATTCCGTTCGGATTCGGTTACTATCAAATTGCGCGATAAATTTTCAAGTTTGATTAAATACCATCCATCTTGAACATGAACCGGAAGTGAAACTTTCCCGACTTTTAATGTATCAATAATTTTTGCGACAACGGGATTCTTCATTTTGAGTTGATAAAAATTCGATTTCAGCTGGCGATCATTTAATAGAGAGCTATCTGCAAATTGTTTATAAAACAACGAATTGAAGTCGGCCCCTTTACCAAGCATTGTTACGTAGCCCATCGCTTCGCCTTTATCGGGTGTGTAGAGCCATTTTATATCTACCTCCAATTGTTTTTGTGTAATTACAGAATCGATTTCAGCATCGGTAATTTTTATTTTATCAAAAATTTCATCGCCGAATAATTCCTCTGTTATCAAATCCTCGTGAAAAGCACGGAATAGATCGGTCACTTGTTTTACGGTATCAACTCTCCGGTTGTATCCGTCAAGAGCAAGAAGCTTTTCATTAATTAAATATTTTAGATAAACTTCTTTAGAGTTTTTTTCTCTCTTATAGAATGCCGGACCGTACTCGTAACCTTTTTTAAATTCTTCTGCTGTGATCTTAAGTTCTCCCACCGAAGCTACAACTTTTTCACCGGGCAAAGATGAAAAACGTTTTGAGCGCTTCTGCATCCCTAACGGATAAGAAACAATTATCGATGTACCTAAGAAAAGAATAAGTATAAAAGCCGCACGCAAATTTTTGTTCATTATAACCGGCTGAGTTTTAACTAGAATTTAAGATCGACCGAAAATGTATGCACGCCTTCCAGCCTTCCAAAGTCCCTATAAGCATAATCAAAACTAACAATCGTATTTGAAAATAACATCTTCGTATTAACCCCGATTCCTAACGTTAAGCCTCCTTCGGAGTTCTTCAAAAACAAGGACTGGTATCCTCCTCTTATAAATGCAAAATCTTTAAATGAAAATTCTGCACCTACATTCAAACTTTGATAATCGTTGTTGGGATTAATTGCATCTACTGCCAGTGTTAATTTGTAGTCCTCCATGTTCAAAGCTTTTGTAGAGACACCGATCTGGAAAATTAAAGGAAGGTCCCAGGAATTCATTTCGATATTGCTTGGTATCTGGCTATTTGAACCAAGCTTGGTATTATCAACGCTTATATATTGTCTGGTGTCCCTTCCTGCAAGTTGCATCGGCGTACCAAAGTTCGAAATGGAAGCTCCTATAACCATACCTCCAAACAGGTCTGTACGAAACAACGTACCGGCATCGATAGCAAAACCCGTAGCGTTCATATGCCAGATTTTCTGCTGAATAAATTTTGCCGTGAACCCGATAGAAAATCTATCTGTTAAGTTTCTTGCATACGACAAACCAACGGCTAAATCTCCTGCGCTGAAGTATTCGCCTGTTCCTTCAGGTTGTTCCACAGTTCTAACCTTCATATCATCCAGACTCAAAGAAGTAAAACTAAATCCAAGGTTGCCAAAATTTCCAAGGGGTAAAACCAAAGCTGCATAATCAAACGAAGTCTGTGCAATCCAATTTGTACGAACAACTAAAGCCTCGTTCTGAGAAATGTTTGCAATGCCGCTTGCGTTCCAATATAATGCCGAGGCATTATTTGCTATGCTTACAAATGCTCCTCCCATGGCTCCTGCATTTGCGCCAACTCCAATTTCCAAAAAGCTCGCTGCGGTTGTACCTGTTTTCGAAACTCTTTGAGCCATCACAATGGATGCACAAAACACTATTATAAACAAAAGCAAAATGTTTTTTGCGAGCCGTTGAATGAACATAATTGTCCTCATCATAAGACTTAAATTTTTATTTGATGATTGCAAATTTTCCTATTTTCTCTCCTACTCCGGGCGCAGTCACGTGGTAAATATAAACACCGTATGCTATCTCCATACCATCCTGAGAAATCAGATTCCACGGTTCCTGCCCGTTGGCAATGCTGCTGTTGTGTTCCAATGTTTTCACAAGCTTTCCGCTAATAGTATAAATCCTTATAGTAGATTGAGCGGGAAGGTGAATGAAATAAATAAGCCTGTCTCCACGCCCCACTTGAGTTGTAGCGGGTTCCCATGAGGCAGCGCCTACGTATGGGTTTGGAACAACGGCAATATTATCCATATCTTTTACAGCTTTGGAATTATCGAACGACTGTGCTTGAGATTGAAATCGGAAATACTCGCCTGTTCTAAAAGGTTTTTTAGTTACGATACGAAACACATCGCCAAACTGCGGCGGTTTTTGTTTATCGGGTGTTATTGTGGTGTCTTTCACGAGTGTGATAGACCAACCAACGCGGAGATTGGAGAAGCTTGTGGCTTTCTTTCCAACCGAATCGCCGAATGCAAGAAAGACAGCATCATTCTCGTTGAATATCCCATCCTTATTATCGTCTCTAAAAATAAATTGAGCGCGATCAATTACGTCCGTAAGATTTTTAATTCTTATATTGGAAGGGTTAGGATTGCTGAACGAAGTAGCTGGAAATGCTTGATCGCCTTCAGAAGGATTAACAAGGTAGACATCAAAATCTCCGGGGTAATTTAGCCGTTTTGAATTATACGCCCCGGCATAACGGGAATCGAATCCAATTTTAACAATGTAGTTGCTGTTCCCAACTACCCACTTAGATTTTTCTTGATCTATAACAACCGAGGTATCGTTATTGATTGCAACACTAAATCCGTGTTTAACAGGAGTTTGGGCTTTGCCCCCAAGGATCGGAGTATATTTGAACAAAGTATCGTTAACCGTGTAATCGATAACTGTATAAGATGGATTAGGACTAGTATGAAAAACAGTGTTGTCCTTAAATTCAATTCCATAATTATGAGACTTTTTAATTGAATCGGGATCCAAAATTTGTATTGAAACCGATCCGGTTCCGGGACCGCTTGCAGTAAAATCTTTTATTTGCGGAGAGATGTAACCGGTAGCCGGCGCCCGAGGAATAACAACTGCAGTATTAACATCGGTTTTGACCTTCCCGTTGATATCAACTTTAATTATGCTCGTTGTTTCGGAGGGGGGAATTCCTTCAAATTGCCCTGCCACTGTTGTTGTAGTAAAGCCCTGGTCGTAAGCTACTACTGCATAATAATATGTCTGACCGTTTTGTACAGTTGTATCTATGTATGAATGCTGAAGTCCGGAATCGTTTCCCAAATAAAATAGTGCGCCGTTAACATCAATGGGATGAAGACCCTTAATGCCATCTATCTTGTCGAACTGCGCAATCGGTTTACGGAATGTTGCCTTGCCGTAAGCATCTGTAATAACCTGGTCTTCAAGAAAATTAGCTTCGGTAGATCTATAAACTCTGTATCCTTCAAAATTATATCTTTGATAAAATGCGTCGAATGTTCTTTCTGCTCTGTCGTCCCAGAACAATGTTACTTTACGATCTCCAGCAATTGTTTTTACTATCGGTTTTTCCGGAGGCTTGGCAAATCTGTAGTTAGCATTATAAATTTGCTGTACTGTTCTTTTTCGCCGAAACAAATCATCTTTATCGATACCGAATATCATTGACATTGAAAAACGTTCGGTCTCACCGGTCTCTTCCACAGTACCTGTACTTTGAGAGTAAGTATTCCTGCCTTCCAGATGAAAAAGATAACTTGAAAAATAATTTGCGAGATTAACCCCGACTAACGATTGACCGTGCGGTGAGGGCAAACCCGAAAGCACCTGCCAGTTTTCTTCGTCTCTGTTCAATTCGTATTTATGAACGGCAAAAATAGCAAATCCCGTTAGTCCTAATTGATCCGATTCGTCTTTATCAAGAATTCCGAAGTTCGGTTCTCCTTGTTCAGGTTTGCCGTCCCCTTCGGATCCGTCGGGATCCGGGCCGGTGTAACCGGCATCAAAAGGTCCAATTCCATCGGAACCTACATCATCATTAAGAGGCTCGCCGTTATCCCACTTTCCGTTTCCGTTGAAATCTGTGTAGGAACGCCAGTTGGCATTTTCATCGGCATCCCAATGAGGTCTCCACGAATAACCATAAAATTGGCGGAACCTGACCGTATCCCGCTCCGGATTTTTTATGAACGGATCTTGATTAACATCTTTGATAAAAACTTTGGCGTCATTATCCCTTCGCTCATCGGTCAGACCGTCATAATCATTATCGATTCTATCGTTTGAAACGCCCGGGCTTTCAAGAAATGCATAACCCGCCAATCCTACTGGGCTCCAATTACCCGGATTCCCAAATGCAACGGTAGACCATGAATAAGACATTGCCAGCACTTCGCTATAATCTCCTGCATTGTTTGAAGAATTAGCATTACCGCCGATTCCCCAATCTACATATTGAGCAAAAAGAGTTTTATCGTAATCTGTTGTAGTCATGTTTGTTATTTCGTAGTACCAGAATATTACATCCTGCGCCAGGACTTGCGACCACTGAAATCCTCTCGCTTTTACCTGCATACCCAAACCGCCGCGTGTGGGATCGAAAGTATCCGGTCTGAAATTATTTTTAATAATGTATTCTCTATCTTCATTGTCATCGAAGACAAAAAAAGTTTCAACATCGGCATTCATCACACCTTTACCGAAGAATCCATTCCAGTGGCCGTTCCAATCAAAAGTTCTATCGGGCCACGTTATTGGCCAGGTTGTATTGTCGTCGCTTCGTGCCGGTGACGAAGAGTAAGGTGCTGCATAAGCCGGCAAAGGCCACCAACCGTAAGTTACTCCTGTTGCAGGATCGTAGCGGGTGAATTCATAATAATTTGTTTCGAGAGGATGAATTATGTTTCCCTGCGGGTCTTTAGCTTCGGCTTGAACAATGATTGCAACACCATCAACATAAGTATGATTTGTTCCCTTAGGCCAAACGCCGCTTCTGCTCGGTTCATTTTGCCAATCAGCAATCTCTCCAAAATTATAATATACCGTTGCAGCAAGATTGCCATCCATAAATCCTTTTCTTGTTTGATTATGGTCCCCTTTATTTTTGTCTACTATTCTTTGAGCATAGTCAAATCCGGAATATAAAAATGAAATTATAAGAATTAGCGACAAAAAAATAATTCGTTTGAACAAATTATGCCTCCGTTTTAACAGTACTAAAAATTCACCGATGCACCCACCACTATTTGTCTTGGCGCCGAATAGAAATCGGGACGGGTAAAAAATTCCTGTAAAGTATTAACACCGCGCGGGGCTTGTTGAGCACGTGTGAGTTCAAGAGTGTAACCTGCTCTGCCTGTATCTCCAAAAACGTTAACTTCGTTAGCAGTATCAAATAAATTATATACTTTTAGAAAAGCAGATAATTGTCTTCCGAATAATTTTAAATATTTTGTAAAGTACAAATCGATATTAAAATATGCCGGTCTGTTCTCGCTGTTTTCAAAGCCTGTTCTTTGATTGATTAATGAAGGCGTATAAGGTAGCCCCGAACCGAGTCTACCGATTGCACTTGCAATAAAATTTCCGGGTACACCGGCAGTAATTGTAAAATTCAACGAGTGGCGTCTGTCCCAGTTCAAAGGAACCAGTTGTTTGTTTGCCTCGATAGGAGGATTTGCCTGCGCTTTATTAAATGCATCGTTCGGGTCGGATGCATCTCCTTTTGCAACCTGAAATGTGTAATCGAGATTGGCACCAAATCCATCACTAAATCTTTTTTCAACTGAAACTGTAAAACCTTTCACAGCGCCGTAATTTCTATTGATCAACTTACTGAATTTTTTAAAATCATTCTTGATATGAATTTCTGTTCCAAGAAGATTTCGAATATCTTTATAATACCCCGTTAAAGTAATTCCAAGGGCAGGTGTTAGTTCTTGCTGTAATCCTATCTCGTACATTGTTGTTTGCTGCGGGGCAAGATTTGTGTTACCAATAGAGCTGCCGATATTGTTCGGATAATTTCCCGTAAGCGGAATACGGAAATTTGGATTTTGATAAAGAGATTCGAACGGCGGTGTCTGAAAAAAATAGCCGTAGGAAATATGTACTGCACCTTTGTCTGTCATGGGGTAAGAGATTCCGATACGCGGACTAATTTGATATTTCGGCTTAGCTGTTGCCAATAAAGAATCCGGAAACGGCGGTTGTAATGCGTCGAGGACTGCAATGTTATCGGCATTCTTTAAATATTTTCCATCCGGTTCAAAATAATCGAAACGCAGACCAACATTCACAACCAAATAATCCAATTCAATTTTGTCTTGAAGGTAATAAGCAAACTGGTACGGTTTAGTGTTGTATAAATTGTAATTGAATGCACCGGGCGCTGGTAAAGTAGGTTTATACTGTGTAGTTGCGTCAATTACAATTTGGTTATCGAGGTAATCAAGATTATGAAGCTTCAGTTCCAATCCGGTTTTGAACTGATGAGTATTATTGATTTGCCAGGTCAGATCTGTTTTCGCACTCCATGTTGTTGTTGTTCTGTCGAATTGCCAGTTCTCGGTTCCACCAGTTAAGAAAGCATTACCGCTTACGTCTCGTGTCCTTTCCGGCTTTACGTAGCGCGGGTCATAAGGATTTTCAAAAACATACTGCTTATAGTTACTTACAAATACAGAACCTAAAAAATCTATGAAAGCCGAATTGCTGAGAACGAGAGTGTAACTAAGACTTCCCAGATAACTTCGCTGGTAATATGTATAGTCACCGTCGGGGTTCAGTTTGAAAAGAGGATTGTAATTTCTGTATTGATTGTCCTGATATAATGTGTTAAAGACAATTCCTTTTCCACCGCCGACGTCTAATGAAAGTTTGCCCTGAAGCGTAGCTCTCTTATTATAATTCATCGAAACATATTTGTTGTCGCCTGTAGCGCCGATGTACCAATCCTTCGGATCGTTAGCAGAAAAGTTAGAAGAGTCGGACGGATTAAACATGCGCCTGCCGTAAATATATCCGTCGTTATATAAATATCTGCCGGAAAGAAAAAATTTTAGGAAATTATTCGTTCCCGGAATTGGGCCGCTTATGTTTCCCTGTAAGTTATAAACCTTAGAAGGATCTAGCCGGTTTATATTCGGGAATAAACTTGAGCGTGTACTGAAATAATCTCCAGAGTAAGCCGAAAAATCGCCGGTAATTTTTTCTCCTGCAATTTTGGTAACCTGGTTCACAACTCCAGAAAGAGCTTCTCCATATTCTGCATTGAAAGTCCCTGTTAAAACTTCAATTTCTTGAATACTATTAACTTCAGCTTGCAAAGTAGAGGTACCCGAAAAAGCATCGTTGACAGAAACTCCATCTATCAAATATTTTACTTCGTTGCTTCGTCCGCCTCTGAAATGCCCTTCGACAACGCCCGCCTGTAGATTTATAACCGATTGAACATCTTCCAGAGGCAACAACGAAATTTTATCGCCGCCAATTTTAACTTCTGTCGAAGTTAAATCTTTTCTCACAATCGGTTTTTCGGCGGCAACTACAATATCAGCAACTTGAAAAGCTTTTTCCACCATTTCAATATCAATTCTGGTAGTTTGATCGATAGAAACGCGAACGTTTTGAATCACCACAGGCGCATAGCCAATTAGTGAAGCTTTAATTTCATAAATTCCGGGCGGTATGTTAATTATGAAATAATTTCCATCGAAATCGGAAGCGGCTCCCATCAAAGTTTTTACGAGAACTACATTTACTCCTAAGAGCGCTTCCCCGGTTTTTTTATCTATAATTTTTCCTGCAATTTTTCCTGTTGTACCGGCAAGCATTAGATGATAGCCTAAAAGGAAAAATAAGTTTAGAAGCAATAAAAAACTTTTACATAATTTTACAGTGAACATCAAATACACCGTTTTGTGTTTTTCTTCTTGTTCGTTCAGAAACCAGTTTAATAAAATTTGATTGGTAAAAAAAAGCCGGAACAAAACGTGTCCCGGCTCCCGCATATATTACTTCAACAAGATCATTTTTCTTGTCTGAATAAATTTCCCTGCACCTGCTTCAATTCTATAAATATAAACGCCGCTGGCAACTTTTGAACCGAAATCATTATCTCCGTTCCAATTTACTCTGTATACTCCGGCGGGTTGTTCCTGACTAACAAGAGTCTTCACCACTCTGCCAAGAACGTCATAAACTTTCAAATTAATTATCGAGGCTTCGGGCAGATTATAACTGATAACCGTAGTCGGATTGAAAGGATTAGGATAATTCTGATATAAAGAATAATCAGCAGGAATAATCCCGTTGTCCTTTACGTCCGTAACAGTGTTAATCACTTCAATTTCTAGGTCATCAAAGTAAAGTATTCCTGTAATTCTTGCATACGGATGAATTCTTACAGACAACGATTTTACTTGCGGATCGTTCGGTACCTGTATATCTACATAATACTTTGTCCACCCGAACGATGTTACGTTGGGAAAGGCAAATACTAAATCTTTGGCACCTATCTCATCGTATGCGTCATTCGGCAGGTAACCGCTGTGGAATATTGGCGTAAACCCGACAGACCATGTACCAGGATATTTTGCCGCCGAGTCCGGAACCAAATTACTTGCCTTTATCCATACGCTGATTCTAAGAACATCGCCTGCTTTCGCATTCAATATTGAGGTAATATCTTTTAGCTTGCCATTTGATATGTCATATTTACCGTTTGATGTTCCACTCGGATTCAATAAATATCTCTTCGTACCTACCCATGCATCGTGCGGCGCTCTCGTAAATGGCAAGTCGAAC
>CAZQQC010000013.1:0-16480 GCA_964595365.1 uncultured Melioribacter sp. | reverse complement strand
GGTTCGCTACCTTTGGCCCAATACGACGGCAATTCTCCCTCGAAACTGCCTACGCTATTTATGCCTGCCTGTGCTTGAATCACCGCAGGAAAAATCATTACAAGAAAAACGATCCCGAAAAAATAGCGTTTAATATAGAATAATATTTTTTTCATAACTGCTCCTTTATTGGTTAACGAATTGATATTTAATTACGTTATTATCTTTTCCGGAGTAGAATAATTTTCTGGTATCGGATAAATTCAATTTCTGCGTAACAAATTTTTCAACGTTTATCAGATTGGAGGCAAGCAGATTTACTGCTCTTTGAAACGTGAAAGGATTTAATAACGATGTACTAACTGAAAGTTCTTTATAAAACGCCTTTTGAAGATTGAATTCAACTTTCGAATTTTTCGGGCTCAATCCGAAAGCAAGAACTCTCCCACCTCTCCTGGTCAAACTAAAAGCGAGACTTACCGCCGAAGAATGTCCTGCACATTCAATAACAACATCTGCGCCTCCATTTGTCAGATTCGAAATGCTATGCTCAAGTTCGTTGTCATTGGAGCTAAAAGAATAATCAGCGCCCAGGCTGATGCCGATATTTTTTTTACTTTCAACCTGTTCAACAAGAACAACAATCGAAGCACCGGCAATTTTAGCCAACTGAATCATAAGCAAACCGATAGTTCCACCACCAATTACTGCCACACTTTCACCATGCTTTACGTTTATGATATCCATACCATGCAAACAACAAGAGAGAGGTTCGGAATAAGCGGCGTTTAATAGTGAAAGCGAATCTGGAAGTCGATATGCTTGTGATTCCGGAACAATGCAATACTCTGCGAACCCGCCATTTACGTTAACTCCTAATGCTGACAAATTCTCACAAAGATTTATTTTGCCGTTTCTACAATAAAAACAATTGCCGCAATAAATATTCGGGTCGACAGCAACATGGACACCATTTGTGAATTCGTTTGAGCTGGAACCTTTATCTACAACTATACCGCTAAACTCGTGACCAGTAATAACAGGCAAATCAACTTTAGCTTCGCCGGAAAACAGATGGAAATCGGTTCCGCATATTCCCGTTGCACCGACATGTACAAGAAGTTCATCGGGTTTTAATTTCCTCAAAGGAAAATCAACAACTTCCAACTGCCTATACCCTTTTAACTGTAGTGATAACATTTCTGTATGAATTAAATTTATTAACTCACCTTATGCAAGGTCTGATCGACCGTGAAAAATTAAAATTGCAAAACGAGTTTTTTTAGAACAACAAAAATTCGCTTGTAAGCCCAAACCTTGCGTAACTTCGGTTATTAACTAATTTTTCTAGTAGATTCTCTTGCAACAAGTTCAACAGGAATCAAAATTTTTCTTGGAGATAAATCTTTATTCTCTACCACTTTCACAATTAGTTTCATTGCTTCGATGCCTAATTCTATTTTGGGAACACTTATTGTACTTATAGTCGGTTCAACAAGTATGTCAGATTCAACATCATCAAAACCTATAAGAGAAATATTTTCGGGTACTTTATAACTATGCTCTTTCAAATACTGTAAAACGCCTAACGCCATTGCATCGTTGCAGGCAAATACTGCAGTCAAGTCTCCGGTTCTATTAAACAGTTTTCCGGCAGCCGAATAACCGGTCTGCTTTGTTGTGTTTTGTTCTTCAATACTTATGTAAGATTCGTTTATATCGATTGATGCTTGGGTCAACGCTTTTCGATAGCCATATAATCTATCGGAAATACTTGGATGGTTTAGATCACCCCCTACAAAACCAATTTTTCGATGGCCTAAATCTATCAAGTGTTGTGTAGCAAGAATTCCTCCTTTGATGTTATCAATCATAACTGCAGGGTAATCGCCGCTCGGCGGATAGTAATCGACAAATACAAACGGAATTCCTATCCGTCTTATTCGATCTACTAGCGGAAGAGGTACTTTGCCTGCAATTATAATTCCGTCAACACTTTTCTCTTCAATAAATCGCGGCAGCAGTTCGTCTTTAACAAAATCAGAATTTACAGTTGTAAGCAAGACATAATAATTTGTTTCCCGCGTTGCGAATTCGGTTCCTAAAAAAATTCTTGTATAGAAAGGTTCAGTTTTTAAGAAGTGATCTTCTGTAAGTATAAAACCAATATTGCCTGTTTTCTTAGATACCAACCCCCTTGCAGAACGTGAAGGATAGTAGTTCAGCTGCTTAATAACTCTTAAAACTTTCTTGCGGGTTTCTATTGAAATGCGTTGATGATTATGAACAACCAGCGATACTGTTGCAGTAGAGACCCCGGCTTTTTTGGCTACATCTTTAATAGTATAGGACATGCTTAGTCAAACGTTTAACTAATTTAAATATAATTTACGATGTGAAAGAAGTCAAGTTAATTTTAAAGCTAAAAATAAACAGATTTTTTCTTCGTAATACCATAATAGTAACTAAATCAGATAAAAATATTAGTTAAACGATTTAGCAAAATAGCTACTCACCCCCCTTTTTCACTTTAATCCAAACTGTGTATGATCAGAAAAACAATATCAGAAACTGTAGTACTGCTGCAAAGACAGAAGTCGTTAGGATAACTAATAAAGAAAAGAAGAACACCAAGAAGACCAACCCTTACTATCGATTGATTCTTCTTCGGCATTGTTGGAGAAGTAAAGTTATCTGTTTAACGGTAACGCACCAGCAGAGTCAATCCAATCATAAGCATCATTATTAACTGATATTGCGCAAGGTTTGGGCTTGACTAACGAATTCTTGTTGCTTAAAAAAATACTCGTTTTACAGTTATATTTTTTTATTGTAGATCAAACCTTGCTTAAGGTAAGTTTGGTAATTTAGAATGATTAATGTTTCAATAACCATACCTACCAATCCGGCACACCGTTTAATTTATTTTGCACTTTATTTTGACTGCTTTTATTTTAGACAGAAACGATATTTTCATTCATTCGGGATACAGACACAATAGCTCAAATCATGAGAAAACTATTCAAAAATCCATCTCAGATTATAACTGTAAATACATCGGGCAAAAATTTTAAGCAGGGCAAATCTTTAACCGACATTGGTGTATTAACCGATCATTCCATTCTGATCGAAGACGGAATTATACACGACATTCTCCCCAACACTTCCCTTTCAAAAGCAAAGTGCGACGAGATAATCGATCTCAAAAATCTTGTTGTGCTTCCGGGGCTTGTTGAATGCCATACTCATGCAGCTTTTGCCGGTTCACGCGCCAACGAGTTTTTAATGAGATTGAAAGGCGCTACTTATGAAGAGATTACAAAAGCCGGCTGTGGTATTACAGCTACTATGAAAGCTGTCCGAAATTCTTCTTTCGATGAATTGGTTAAAATGCTTAAACCAAGAATCGACAATTTTATCTTTCAAGGCATCACAACTCTCGAAATTAAAAGCGGCTATGGTTTAAGTTTTTACGACGAGATTAAACTTCTTCAGGTCATTAATCATTTCAAAAAATATTCTCCAATCGCAATTGTCCCGACATTCTTAGGCGCACATACTTATCCCCCGGAATACAAGAACGATCATAAGCACTATCTCGATCTAATTGTAAACGAACTGCTTCCATACGTTATCAAAAACAAACTTGCAGATACTGTTGATGCATTTTGCGAGAAGACCGCTTTTTCTTCGGAGGATATCTGTAAAATTTTCACGAAAGCAAAAAAACTTGGCTACAAACTTCGTCTTCATACCGAACAATTTAACAGTATCGGAGGATTACATGTTGCGCTGAAACATAAAGCCAATTCTGTAGACCATCTTGAAGTAATTACAGAAGAAGAAATTATGGTTCTGGCAAAAAGTGAAACGGTTGCGGTTTTGCTTCCCGGTGTTTCATTTTTTCTTGATCACAATTATGCACCTGCGAGAAAATTAATTGAGAACAATGCAGTTGTTGCACTCTCGACAGATTTTAATCCCGGCTCGTCAAACATTTCAAATCTTCATTTGATCATGCAGCTAGCAGCTCTCGAAATGAAAATGACAATCGAAGAAATAATTCCGGCTGTAACAATCAACGCCGCTAAAGCGATTGGATTAAATAAAAAAATCGGAAGTATAGAAATCGGCAAGCAGGCAGACTTTGCAGTTTTTAGCACAACGGATTACTCCGAAATAATTTACAACATTGGCAACAATCTCAATAAATATACAATTAAGAAAGGCGAAATTATTTTCGAACGGACGGAGAGTTTATGAAAATTATTGAATGCGTTCCAAATTTCAGTGAAGGAAGAAATCAACAAACGTTCGAAGCAATCAAAGGAGCAATTGCAAAAATCAGAAATGCAAAATTGTTAAGTCTGGAACCCGATGCGGATTACAACCGTGTAGTGGTTACCATCGCCGGCGACGAAGAAGGAATACTGAATGCTACTTTGAACGCATGCCGTGCTGCAGCAGAAAACATAGATATGCGAAAACACAAAGGAGAACATCCGCGCCTTGGCGCTATTGATGTTGTTCCTTTTGTACCCGTCGCAAATGTAACGACAGAAGAGTGTGTGAGGATATCGGAAAAGTTTGCTGAACTGATTTCCAAAGAGTTAAAAGTTCCGGTTTATCTTTATGAACACGCTGCGCGCAAACCCGAAAGAAAAAGTCTATCGAGCATCCGGCAAGGAGAATACGAAGGACTGGAAGCCAGGTTACGCGATCCAAACTGGGCGCCGGATTATGGTGAAGCAGTCTTTAATCGGAAACTTGGAGCGATTGTAACCGGCTCACGGTTTTTTTTAATTGCTTATAATGTGAACATAAAATCCAACAATGTAAAATATTCAAAAGAGATTGCAGAAATTTTACGCGAAAGTGGTTATTCAAAACGCGATGAAAACGGAAACATCATCAAGGTTGACGGTAAAGTTGTGAAGGTACCGGGAAGATTGAAAGAAGTTAAAGGAATGGGAGTCGCACTCGAAAAATATAATATCACTCAAGTTTCAATGAATCTTACAAACTATAACATTACGCCGCTGCACATTGCATTTGAAGAAGTTAAAAAAGAATCGGAACGTCTTGGAGTAAAAGTCCACGGCAGTGAAATTGTTGGATTGGTTCCGCTGCAGGCGATGCTTCAAGCCGGAAAATTTTATTCGAACGAAAAAGAAACCAATGAGAAAAAATTGCTTGATATTGCTATTGATAAATTAGGATTAAGCACGCTTCACACTTTCAAACCAAAAGAAAAAATAATTGAGTACATGATATAAACAGCGTTAGCTATAGGAGCTAATAGCTGTTAGAAAAACTCTTAAATACGAGGGATCAAATGAATCTATCGAAAACATTGCAGGAATATTTGAACGAGCTTTCGTCGAGCTCACCTACTCCCGGCGGAGGAAATGCTGCGGCTTTATGCGGTGCTTTGTCTGCAAGTCTTGGAACTATGGTTTGCAACCTGACTATCGGCAAAAAGAAATATGCCGAAGTTGAGTCTGCAATGATAAACACAAAACAGAAATTGGAATCGTTTCAAAAAACATTTATTGAATTAGGGACAAAGGACAACAATGCATTTGAAAAAGTCATGGAAGCTTTTAAACTTCCCAAAGAAACAGATGACGAAAAGGAAAGACGTTCAAAAAAAATTGAAGAAGCAACACTTGGCGCTACGGACATTCCTGTTCAAGTAATGAAGACTTGTGCCGAGATTTTGCCTCTGTTGAAAATTGTAATTGATAAAGGAAACAGAAACTCATTGTCGGATGCCGGTGTAGCTGTATCGTTGATCGGCACTTCAGCTAAATCAGCCTATCTGAATGTGCTTATTAACTGCTCAACGCTCAGCAATCAAACAATAGCGCAAGAAATAAAAAAGCGAGCAGATGTTTCTATCGATGAGATTTCAAAATCAAGCGATTTCATTGTAGAACAAGTTGTAAAAGCGATTCATGCCGGATGAAGGATATGAAGAAGTTACAAAGTGGCGGAGTCGCTGAGTTCAATAATGATCGATCGTGTAGCAACTTTGTCTCCCGGTCAGTTTGTCACTTTGCCGCCGGATTATTTTTTTTATTTATACTTATCAATTCACAAGTATACGCTCAAAAGGTTTTGCCAGGTATCGATGTAATTCAGCAAGATAATTTTTCTTTACTCGAAGAACAAAATGTTGGATTAATTACCAATCATACCGGGGTGAATTCCAGGTTAGAATCAACTTTGGATATTTTCAAGCAAGCAAAAAATTTCAAACTCTTAGCAGTTTTTTCACCAGAGCACGGTTTGAACGGAGTTGTTCCATCCGGCACTTCATACAGCAGTTACACTGATTCTACGGCCGGAATAAAATATTTTTCGTTGTACGGTCAAACCCGCAAACCAACAAAAGAAATGTTGAGCGGCATCGATGTTCTTGTTTACGACATTCAAGATATTGGCGTGAGATCTTACACTTACATTTCCACTTTGGGGCTGGCAATGGAATCGGCAGCAGAAAATAATATTCCGTTCATCGTTTTGGACAGACCTAATCCGCTTGGCGGTCTTCGTATAGAAGGGAATGTTGTTGAAGACGATTTCGTTTCATTCATCGGTCCTTATAAAATTCCTTACGTATACGGTTTAACGTGCGGCGAATTAGCGATGCTTATTAATTCTCGAAGTGCAATCGGCAACAAAACAAAATGCAAATTAAAAGTCGTAAAGATGGAAGGATGGAAACGAAATATGCTTTTCGGCGATACCGGTTTAATTTGGGTGCCTACTTCTCCAAATGTGCCGTATCAAGAAACTCCCTTTTATCTTGTTAGTAGCGGTGTGCTTGGCGAACTTGTCGTTTTCGGAATCGGTATTACTTACACACTTCCTTTTCAAACTTTTGCAGCCGAATGGATTAATGGAGACACGCTTGCGGCAAAAATGAATGCGCTAAATCTCCCCGGAGTTTTGTTCAGACCGATTTCATACAGAGTTCTTCACGGTGAGTGGCAGAACAAAATTCTGAACGGCGTTCAGATTCATATTACCGATTTCAGAAAAGTAAATTTGCTCGAACTGCAATTTTATTTTATGCAAGAGCATCATCGGCTTTATCCGGATAAAAATCCATTTACTATTGCAACCACAAACAGAATGAAAATGTTCGATCTTGTAATGGGAACCGACAATGTTAGAAAAAAGTTTTCCAAACGTTTTCGTGTGGATGACATCAAAAAGTTTTTGGACAAAGACACCGACCGGTTCAGAAAACTTTCGAAGAGATTCTATTTGTACAATTGAGTTATCGGGAAGTAAAAGAATGTGATATCATCAAATTTGTAACCCGATTTAGTATACTTGGGCACAATACGTTTTAATAGTTTAACGCAAGTTGGCTGGAGACGACCACAACTAAACTATAATATTTCTTTTATTCTTTTTTGGATTGCCGGGAGTTTGTTTTTAATTACATCCCGATCAGATCATAATCCATGCTGAAATATTGGTGAATAATTTTATCTCTCATCCCCGATATTTTCTTCCAATCAATATCACTGTTTTCCACCTTAAAACTCTGTGATAAATTCTTTGCTGCTTCTCCGATAATTTCTATACTTCTTGAAAATGCCCTTGTATAGATTTCATTTTCTACAAACGAATCGTACGAAAGGGTTGCAATTTCTTTTTGAATAAATTCAATCTCATCTAAGATATGCCGCAAATACACTTTATCGTGCTTCATACCAACGTACCTCATTTTGCACGTATGGCAAAATATAAAATATATGGACTCATTCCCTTCTCAGTGAAAAGAATGGTCTTATTACAAACCTATATATCTTTGGTTTTAAATCGGCGTGATATTACACCTTAAATCATATGTTGGTTTTTGATTACCTATAATTCTTTTCCACAATGTGCAGAATGCTTTTTCATTATCGGCTCTTTTGATTTTTTGAAACTCTTCGACAATCTATCCGTTCTATTAACGAGTCTGTTACCTCATATCAATTATATTGCTTGCGCTCTTCGGGCATCTTTTTCTAGCTTAGAAAAGGAAAGCACATGCGGGGTCAAAATTTATTTTTCGAATGAAAGATTTAGATCGCCGACGGGCCAGCGCGCACGGAGGTTTAATGTGTCGGGATAAAATTTAAATTCCTCGGAATACACAAAAGGTTTAACCGAGCCATAATCATATTTTTTGTTTTTGTTTCGATCGATAAAACCCCGCAATAAATATATACCCGGCACAACTTTTTTGAAATCGAACGTTTTTCTTTTATCCAGCTCTTGTATATAAGTCAATTTTTTTTGTGAGGCATTTTGTAGAACCACAAAAATATTAAGTGAATCGCTTGTGTTTGTAACATTGCCAGATGCGCCGCTAAAATCGAGCTCGTTCGATGTCGTAAATTTGCTCTGAAAAACAGAATCCACCTTATTGCCGTTTACATCGTAATATTTTTTTAAGTCAACTTTTAATGTGTACTCGACACTTTGTTTCAGTCTCGATTCAACTGAAATAACAAACGAAGCGTCATCATTCTTCTTCATCATGAAAGGATAATTGTTCCCTTTCGCATCGGTGACGGAAGTTTTTCCTCTGACCAATGACGAATCGATTCCATTTGAAAAACTCAGATTTATTTCCGGTTTTTCGAAGTCAACTTTTCCGTCAGGCAGATCGCCGAAAACTTTCAGTAATTTCAATGCTACAGTATCACGCTCTGTTTTAATCATGAACGGAATTTTTTCATTTTTGTTCGGGTTAGATTGCAAATCCTCGAAGTTTACAGCGGTTAGAACCCATTCGCCTTTTATATCCAATGAATCTGAAAACACAAGGTAGAACTGATTCGATTTTGAATCTCCTTTGAAAAAATATTTAGGAAAAATTTTTTTATTATTGACAGTATCTACGGCGAAAAAATTTCTTGCGGAAAGTTTTGTGCTATCGACCCTTTTAGTAAACTCAACCGCCAAACGGTGTTTGTCCTTCATAAAAACATTTGAAATTCTCGGCGGGATCGTATCGTTCATCGTTAAAAAGAAATCGACATCATTGACTTCATTCCTTTTTTCATCCAGCTGAACTTTCTTGAACTGTACGCCAACTTCATCTTCGTTTCTCTGATAAAGCAAATCTTTAAGCCTATCACGGAAAGCAAAGATTTCGTAGGACCCATCGCTCAATCCAACCAAAGTATACTTGCCGTTCTTGCCTACCTGCGAAATGAAATCCGGTTTTTGTTTGCCAGGATCTATATCAGTTTCATTTTGCCGGTAAGCAAAGATCATTACACCGTCGGGATTGGAATCATAAACTTTGCCTGAAACTTTTCCTTTATCAATTTTATACCCGGTAGAGAATGCAAACGTAAAAGGCTCTGCCATTTTGTTTCCGTTATTGATATCCTTTGCATCTGTTCCAATCGTTACTGTGTAAGTCGTATTCTTTCTCAGCGAATCTTTGAAATAAACCGTAAGCGCTTTGCCGCTCCAGTCATATACAAGTCCCTTTTGAACGGAAGGAGAAATAAAAATGGCGCTTTGTACAGAACGTTTATCAACATATTCGTTGAATAGTATTTCAAAATAATTTCCTTTGTACTGAACGGTTTCGTTGGCAGGACTTACTTCAATGATTTTCGGCGGTACAGTATCTATTTCTCCACCGCCCGGAGCTAACTGATTGGCACATTTCACAAAAAGTAAAAGTAAAAAGATTGCGATGCCAATAAAAATTAATTTTGATTTCTTCGCCATGATCTGTAACGGCTTACATTTGTGTTATGTTCGTCAAGTGTCTTTGCAAAGATATGACTGCCGTTCCCATTTGCAACAAAATATAAAAAATTATTTTTCTCCGGAAACAGTGCCGCCATAATTGCATCTTTACCGGGATTGTTAATCGGTCCCAGCGAAAGCCCGGCGTACAAATAAGTATTATACTTCGATTTTATCTGTAAATCTTTTAGAACAATTTTGTTCCGATGTTTGTCCCTAATTAGGTACTGAATTGTCGGATCTGCTTGAAGCGGCATTCCTTTTTTCAAACGGTTGTAATACACGCCGGCAATAGTCTTAAATTCAGGGACATAATTCGATTCACCGTCAACAATGGATGCAAGTGTGAGAATCTGATGTCTATTCATTTTAAGATTTTCCATTTGTCCTCTGGCTTCCGCAGTAAAAAGTTTATCCATATGAATCTTCAATCGTCGTAGAACTTCTTCTGCTGTGGCATCGGCGTTAAAGTAATACGTTTCAGGAAGAAGATAACCTTCAAGATTATCGGCGTTCAGGCCCAGCGAAGCAATGAATGATTTACTCTTGCTCAACTCCATTACTTTCGACGAATCAATATTAAGGTCACGTTTTAGGATCTGTGCAATTTCAGTTTGAGAGCTTCCTTCGGGAATTGTCACGATGATTTCCCGCATCGTTGAACCGCTTACAAGCATATCGACCAACCTAACATAGCTCAACCCATTTGGAATTTTGTATCTGCCGGCTTTTATTTTTTTTTCGGCTCCGTACAGATAAGAAATAATTTTCATATTGGTACGGCTGGGAATTACTTTATGAGCATAAAGCGAATCGATTATTGTTGAAAGCGTAGCGCCACGAGGAATATCGATTACGACCGGTTCTGGTTGCTTATAATAATTCGGTATAAAGAAAATAAAGAATAGGAGACCAAGGACAAACACAAAAAATGAAACGACAAAAAAGAATTCCGTTCCGGTTAATAACACTCTTTTATTTTTTTCGTTTGTCAAAATTCAACTCGATTCTTGCGTGCAAATATAGAATTTTTAGTTATAGCAACCCCATTAGCAGAACAAAATTCTCTAACACTTTATTTGATAAATGAATAGTCGCTCAAACTGGGGTAAGCGTTGAAATCGTAACCATATTTAATTCCTGCTTTATAAAGTTTGAGACCGCGGTATGCAATCATTGCCCCGTTATCGCCACAATACTTAAGAGACGGAATTACCAATTTCTTTTTGTAGTGTAGTGATATTTTTTGAAATTCGTCGCGTAGCAATTGATTTGCAGCCACTCCGCCCACTAATGAAATTGAATTGACATTAAATTTTTGTAAAGCTTTTTCCGTTTTATCGGTCAGTGCCTTTACAGCAGAATGTTGAAACGCAGCTGCAATCGATGGAAGATCGCCTGGCGGAATCTTTGACGAATCACCATATTCTCTTTGTATAAATCTTAAAACGGAAGTTTTCAAACCACTAAACGAAAAATCAAATTCATTTTTGCATTGCGCAACTGGAAAGTTTGCAAAATCAGCACGCTGATTTAATGATGCTTGTTGGATCTGCGGTCCACCCGGATAACCCAATCCCAGTAGTTTTGAAACCTTATCGAACGCTTCACCGGCAGCATCATCAATTGTTGAACCGAGTTTTTGAATTTCAGTATCGCTCTTAACCAAAAGCAACAAAGTGTGGCCGCCGGAAACAACCAGACATAAATACGGAAATTCCGGTTTATCATTCATCAGGAATCCGGAAAAGATATGACCTTCAATATGATTAACAGCAACAAAAGGTTTCTTGAGCGAAAAGGATAAACCTTTCGCAAAGGTAAGACCTACCAGTAATGCTCCAATTAAGCCCGGACCGGCGGTAGCTGCAACTAAATCAATTTGACCTGGTGAAAGATGAGAATCCCGCAACGACTTCTTAACCAATGGTAAAACAATTTGAAGATGCGCACGGCTTGATAATTCCGGCACAACACCACCAAAGACATTATGAATATCTTGAGACGATACGAGGTTAGACAAAAGGTTTCCCTCAGAAAGAATTGCTACGGAAGTTTCGTCGCAAGAACTTTCAATGCCTAGAACATTCATCAGTTCAACGAAAAAATACTTTTTGTGATATACCAGGCAACTTGCGGATTTTCCTGAAGCCTTCTTATTGAATATTTGTACCAGTGTTCTCCAAACGGCACATAAATTCTAACTTTATAACCATCGGCGCTAATCCTGTCCCGTAATTCTTCTTTGACACCGTACAGCATCTGGAATTCAAATTTACTTTTCGGAATGCTCAACCGGTTAATCAGTTTGTAAGCTCCGTCAACCAGGTAATCGTCGTGAGTTGCAATACCAACATAATTTCCGTTCTTCAACATCATTTCTAAAATTTTCAAATAATTGTCTCGGATCTGCTGGCGATCTTTGAAAGCAATTTCTTCCGGTTCAACATAAATACCTTTGCACAAGCGATAATGTGTTCCTAATTCATTTTGCCTTTTAACATCATCGTAAGTTCTTTTTAGGTAAGATTGAACAACCACTCCGACATTAGAGTAATTCTCTTTTAATTTATTGTGAAGCTCAAAAGTTAAAGTTGTTGCAGCAGAATCTTCCATATCGATCCGCACAAAATTGTTGTAACTCCTTGCTCTTTCCAGAATTTCCGAAACTTGTTCGTAGCAGAATTTTGGATCCAGCATCAAACCAAGCTGAGTAGGTTTAAGCGATAAGTTTGAATCCAGTTTGTTCTGATTAATGGCATCAAGAACAGCAAGGCATTCTTTTTTAGCTACTTCCGATTCTTTTTTAGAAGTTACTGCTTCGCCAAGCACATCGATCGTTGTAGTAATACCTCTGGCATTTAATTCTTTGGTAACTCTAACTGCATCTTCTAATTTTTCTCCGGCAATGTACCTCTTTGCAAAAACGTGAACAACAGGTTTGGGTAGAACTTTGACAAAATTAACAATAGCATTATTAATGGTTTTCAAGTTTGCACCTTGTGTTGAAAAATATTTTATCAAAAATTAGCCCAAGACATGTTAGAAATCAAGGAAGGATATCTTTGTTGATTTAAATTCAGTCTACTTAATCAGCGATTGAATGATTGTTAAAACAAATCGGCATTTAGATTCAAACTCGGAAAGAGTTCCGTTGTTTTCAATAATAAAATCTGCAAGCTTTTTCTTTTTTTCATCCGGCAGTTGGTTATCAATTACCGACCTAACATTTTCTTCTTTTAGACCGTCGCGTGTAACTACCCGGTCAATCCGCAAATTTTCATCGGAACAAATTAAAATGATATAATCAAATTCATAACCGATTCCGGCTTCAAAAACCAATGCAGACTCAACAAAAACAATGTCGTTATTTTTAAAATAACTTCTGGAAAGTTGTTGTATGTTTTTGATAGTAACCGGATGAACAATTGAATTTATTTTTTTGAGGTTCTCTTTGTTACCGAAAACGTTTCTGCTCAAGTATTCAACATTGAGATTATTATCGCGGAATGATTCATAACCAAATTCTTTTATAATGTTTTTACGAATGAACGGGTCATTCTGCATCAATTCTTTTGCAAGTATATCTGCTTTTATTAAAGGATAACCTTGCCTTTCGAAAAAATCGCTTGCTAACGATTTACCCGATCCAATGCCTCCGGTAACGGCAATACTTAAATTCTTTTTCATAACCCACTACTGTACGGTTGTTAGCGGATAGAATCATTCAATATCAATTTTTACAAATTGATTTGAAAATTTTTCCACATAATTATTCCGATTATGTGCGCAAAATCAATACATCTTTAAGGAATAGAGAACAACCCGACATCACTGTTCATAACCATAAAATAAAAAATCCGGTTTGCTGGTAGAGGGTCTACCAACAATCGGATTTTTATGCCTAAGATTTATTTTGCGTAAGCAATCTTGCGCACTTCCCTAATAACCGTAACCTTAATCTGCCCGGGGTACTCCATTTCTTCTTGAATCTTCTGAGCAATATCATACGCAAGACGATCAGAAAAAGTATCATCGACTTTATCCGGTTCAACCACAACACGAACTTCTCTACCAGCCTGAATTGCGTATGTTTTAGCAACACCTTCAAAAGATTTAGCTAAAGCTTCGAGATTCTCCAATCGTTTAACATAGCTTTCAAGCGGTTCTCTGCGAGCACCGGGTCTGGCACCACTAATTGCATCCGCCGCTTGAACTAACGCTGCAATCGGATGTTCCATTTCAATATCTTCATGATGGCTTCCAACTGCATTAACCACTACCGGGTGTTCATTATACTTCTTTGTTAAGTCGTAGCCAAGCAGCGCATGAGGACCTTCCACGTTTTTATCGATTGTCTTGCCCACATCATGGAGCAAACCGGCGCGCCTGGCAAGATTGGTATCGAAGCCAAGTTCGGCTGCCATTATACCGGTTAAGAATGCAACTTCGATGCTATGCTGAAGCAGGTTCTGTCCATAGCTTGAACGATATTTCATCTTACCGATGTGTTTGACCAATTCCGCATGAACTCCGTGTAAGCCCAATTGAATTAATGTGTTCTCTCCTTCCCGCTGAATTTCTTCATCAAGCTCTTGTTCAACTTTTGCAACAATTTCTTCAATACGTGCCGGATGAATTCTACCGTCTGCAATTAATCTTTCCAGGGCTATTCTTGCTACTTCCCTTCTGAATTGATCGAATGCGGAAAGAATCACAGCTTCCGGTGTATCATCAACAATAACATCAACACCGGTAGCAGCTTCGAAGGCGCGGATGTTTCTGCCTTCGCGCCCTATGATACGTCCTTTCATTTCATCGTTCTGGATTTGAACCACGGAAACAGTAGACTCAACCGAATGATCCACTGCTGTTCTTTGAATAGCTTGAACAACAATCCGTTGAGCTTCCTTCTTTGCGTCAACTTTTGCCTGATCACGGATTTCTTTAATGGCTTGCGAAGCATCCGTTTTTGCTTTGTTGACCATGTTTTCCATTAACATTTTTTTTGCTTCATCGGAAGTCAGTCCGGCAGTTTTCTCTAGTCTAACGTTTTGCTCTACAATCAGTCTCTCTAATTCAAGCTGTTTCCGTTCAATATCTTTTTTCTGATTTGCAAGAAATTTCTCGGAATCTTTAATCGATTTTTCTTTTTGAGTAACCAATTCGTATTTTTTTTCAAGATTTTCTTCTCGCGATTCAAGCTGCTTTTCGTGATTAAGAAGTTTCTGCCTCTTTTGATTAAGGTCGTTATCAAATTCTTGCTTTTTCTTCAGCCACTCATCTTTTACTTCAAGTAATTTTTCACGCTTAATGTTCTTTGCTTCTTTTTCAGCTTCTTCTAAAATCTTATTCGATCGTTCTTTAGCTTTCGTGAAACTATTCTTACCTATTCTTGAATTTATGAACCATCCAAGGAAGAAAGAAATAATTACAGCTACTACAACTATTATTGATACAATTATCTGATCCATCTGCATTTGCCCTCCGTTCAAAAAATTTATATAACCCGCTGCTGCCGGCCTTATAGGAAAGAACTTTTTCCTATAATAATGCGGGAAACCGCCAAACGCTTTTTACTTCCACTGTTCCAACAAAGCTGGAATCCCAAACAAGTCGGGATGAGGCCTGTAATACACGTTATGAGTCGATAACCCTGTTTTGTTTAATATGTTAGTTCTTTTATTAAACCGGCAGAGCGGAAAATTAAGATGGGGTTGACATAAATTTAGATTCGTTCAAAAGAAGCTTCATTTTTTTGACCCTATCGGTGGCTTGTATGCTGAACTCGCGAAATTTATTTTTTTCTACAAATAAATCGTATGCAATATTTAACGCTGCAATTATCGCAATAGTATCTTTCGGTTGATCTGGCAATTCATCTCTGGTTTCTTCCATTATAGTATTAACATATTCAGCCAACTCAGCGGCAATATCTTGATTATCTACTAAGAGTGAGTATTCTTTATCAAATATTTTAACTTTCAGCTTCTTTTTTTCATTCATTTTATGTCAAGTCCATCAATTTAAATTAAGTACGTAAATGATAGTCCAACTTTGCTATCAAATCGTTAATCTTGCTTTTTAACGCTTCTTTTTCCTCCACGTTTAATGTTTCGTTTCCGAATAAGTTTTCTTGGTTAAACAGTGACTTACTAACTTTTGATTCAATTTCATTAATCTTTTTTTTTAGTGAATCATTTTCTCTTTCAAGTAACGTTATACGGTTGCTAAGGGCTTGATTTGCTTCAAGCAATTCGCTTCCTCTTTGAATGAAATAATAGATTTGTTTCTCGAGAGCATTAAGCTCGTCTAAGAACATATCGTATTTGGAACTTTCAGCCAAATCAGCTTCCTCTTAATTTACCGTTTAATTTTTGTTCGACAGCTTTAATTGTATTTCGAAATTCATTTTCTACTTCTTCTTCGGTAAGAGTTCTCTTCTCGTTATAATACTCGAGTTGAAACGCAAGGCTCTTTTTTCCCTTACCTAAGCTTTCACTTTGAAAGATATCAAATAACTTTACATTATGCAACAAGTTAGAACCGCTTCCCTTTATAACTTCAGCAACCTGATCCGATCCAATATTTGAATCCAATACAAATGCACAGTCGCGGTAAACCTTGGGAAATTTTAATAAATCCTTAAACGCTTTTTTAGGAATCGGAATTTGTTTCAGTCCGTTCAAATTTGTTTGAAAAAGGAAAACGTCCTGGTTAATAT
>CAZQQC010000012.1:0-39314 GCA_964595365.1 uncultured Melioribacter sp. | reverse complement strand
TTGAATAGTTAAACTAAAAACAAAAGCGAAAATTGAAACTGAAATTTATTTATCTGTATTAAAGTAGATTTAATAATTGTTAAGAATGCTGTATGCTTGAATCCTTTCTAAAGATGAAAGATATTTCGCAATTAATTTAATTAATTATATCGTAAAAAAGGTATAAAGTTCGCACAGCAATTGATAGATTTTGCGTTATTCGCTATTATAAATAAGGTTATAGAGGAAGAATAAATATATGAATACAGAATCATCCAGACTTATGATCTACGGCGCAACGGGGTACTCGGCGCAGTTAATTTTAGAGGAATTGATTTCCAGAAATGTGAAACCGGTTATTGCAGGAAGAAATGAAGCCGGTATAAAGAAGATTGCTGACAAATTCTGCTGCGAATTTCGCATCTTCGATTTGACCGACAATACGCGAATTGATGGAGCTCTTAGTAATATTCATACTTTGCTGAACTGTGCCGGTCCGTTTAGAATGACAGCAAAAGAATTAATAGAAGCATGCCTGCGCACAAAAACTAACTACCTCGATATCACAGGGGAAATTCCCGTGATGCACCTTGCATTTTCTATGAACAAGAGAGCAATTAAAAATGGAATCGTAATTTTGCCGAGTGTCGGGTTCGATATAATTCCAACGGATTGTCTTGCAAAACGTTTGAGCGAGAAAATGCCCGATGCAACAAATCTAAAACTTGGCTTGATAAATAACCGTGGCAAAATTTCGCGCGGAACATGGCTCACAACATTGGAATTCTTGAAGGGACCCGGTAGAATCAGAAGAAACGGAAATTTAATAGAGTCGCCGATTGGCGAATATGCAGTAAATGTTAAACTGAAAAATTTTTCATTCAGCGGCTTGTCGATACCGTGGGGCGATGTATACTCGTCATTTAGATCGACAAGAATACCGGATGGAGAAGTTTACATTGCCATGTCTAAAACTATTGTTCGTTTTAGAAAGTTGTTGACTCTGTTCCTAAAAGTCTTTAGGAATGAAGCAATAAGAAATCTTGTGGCATCTTACATTCGGAAAAACCTGACAGGTCCGTCAAAAGAGGAAAGAGATTTAGCCAGAACTTACGTTTGGGGCAAAGTGGAAAATGCGAAAGGGGAAACAATAGAAGAAGTTTATCAGGTGCTTGAAGGTTACAACTTAACGGCTGTGGGCGCTGCCGAATGTTCGATAAGAATTCTTAACGGCTCCGTCAATCCAGGATACTACACTCCTTCACTTGCATTTGGAAGCGGATTCATCGATCAGTTTGTAATTAGAAAAATTTATTAAGCAGGGTTTGGCTTAACAAACGAATTTTTGTTGCTTTCGAGAGTTATATTTTTCTATTGCAGATCAAACCTTTCGTAAGGTGAGTTAATAGAATTATTTTGTAGAATCATCCGCCACTAATTCACCGTTCGAATATTCAACTTCTTTTGTAACGGCACCTGTTGAATCGTAAGAATAACATCTTCCGTTAAGTAAATTATTTTTGTAGACGAAGAAATCGGAAACCTTTCCATCGATGAAAAAATATTTCGAAATGCCGTTTTTTAATCCGCGATTATAATTTTCTTCGGCGGCTAATGATCCGTTCTTGCGAAATATTTTGACGACGCCTTCCAATTCATCATCTCGATAAGTTCTGGTTGATTCTAACTCGCCCGAAAGATAAAATGTTTTGCCGGTACCGTTACGTTCGCTGCCGGCATAATATTCTTCGGCAATTTTAATTCCGCTGCGGTTATACTTTGTTGATAAACCGTTTTTCATACCGGCAATATAATTATTAATCCCGGCAACAATCCCGCCGTCGTAATAATAAATGCTTTCGCCTTCAAGTTTATCCTGCTTGTATTTCAGTTGTGCTTTAAGAAATCCGCTGTTGTAGTATTCCTTTACTAATCCGTCTTTCTTTCCATCTTTGAATTTTAGCTGCAGTCTCATCGCGCCGTCGTCGTAGTATTCATCAAAATTTTCTTCTATTTTAGCAACTTTACTGCCGTAATCAAATCGTTCACGTTTAATGATCTGTCCGTTCGAATATGTATCTATTACTTTGATAGTTCCGTCTGGATAGTAAAGGTATGAAATGCCGTCGAGCCAATTGTGTTTGTAATTAGCTTCGAGCGCTGTGCCTCCGAAATCATAATATACTTTGCTAATTCCTTCGAGTTTATCGTTCACATAATTTCTTTCGACTTCAACTTTTCCGTTTTCAAAATATATTGTTGAAATTCCGTTGAGCTTTCCATTTTGATACCGCCAGATAGCTTCGAGTTTGCCATTCTTGTAATAAGTTTTACTTTCTCCTTCCTGAATGTCATCGACATAGTTAGGTTCAGCCCAAAGTTGCCCTGTTTCATAATACCATTTGGAATTTCCTTCGAGCTTGCCGCGGCGGTAATTCCACTCCATACTTTTTTTGCCGTTCTCGAAGTACCATGTGGAAAGTCCTTCCTCTTTACCGTTCTGGAAATTCCATTCTTTCCAAAGCTTGCCGCTTTCGTAATATTCCCTATAAACTCCGTTTCGTATGCCGTTGACGTAAATACCTTCGGATTTAAGTCTGCCGTTAAGGTAAAATTCCTTTTTAAGTTCGGCCTGTCCCTGCACAATGCTTAGCGAAAATAAAAACATAACCCCAAAAAAAGTTTTCGTTTTTCCGCTCCTTATCATTTTCTAAATAAATTTTTGCGAAATTAATCACAAAAAAATTAATCCGCCAAAGCCGGACAGGAATTAGCATCTTTAGAAATGATTCAAAAAAGTTTGAATGAAGCTTCACTGTATTGATCCAGCTATCAAGACAAAACATTTCTTCACAAATAGTTTCATTTGCGAAATGGATAAGAGTTATTAAATTTGTTGAGGGAAAAAGAGAGAGACCGTGTTTACAGCAAAAGTGAAAGTTTATTTCTATGATGCCGATCCGGCGGGAATAATTTTTTACGCGAGTTTGTTCAAGTACGTTCATGCCGCATACGAAGATTTTATGCGCGGTCTTCATATCGAACGAAATTTTTTCTTTGACCGCGAATATATCCTTCCAATAATGCATGCCGAAGCAGATTACGTTAAACCAATTCGTGTGGGTGATGAATTAACGATAGAAGTAAATGTGAGTCAGCTGAAAAACTCGTCGTTCGAATTGAGTTATAAATTTTATAAAGAAGGCGGACAGTTTACTGCTTTGGCAAAGACGGTTCACGTTTGCGTGCTGAAGGAAAAATTTCAGAAGATAGAATTGCCTAAAGATTTTTACGATAAGCTGAGCGCTAACATAGCTTAATTTTTTCGAACAACTTTTTCTTATCGACCTTGCTCATTTCGTTTCGGGGGATTTCATCTACAAAATAAATCTGTTTCGGAATTTTATAAGCCGCTATTTTTTGTTTCATGTAGGTTTTTAATTCATTATCCGACAAATTCCGGGAAACGACTGCTGCACATAGCATTTGTCCCCAGGTTGAATCATCGATTCCGAAAACATATGCATCGGAAACTTTTTCGTGCTCAATGATTATGTTTTCTACTTCTTTTGTGTCGATATTTTCTCCGCCGGAAATTATCAAATCATCCCGGCGCGCTTCAACATGGAGAAAACCACCGCTATCCATGTAACCAAAGTCGCCTGTACGATACCATCCTTCTTGCAAAGCTCTTTGTGTTTCCTCTTCGTCGTCGAAATACTTTTTCATGATGAAACCGGCTTTAACCAATATCTCTCCGATATTTCCGACACGGGTTTCATTTTGTTTTTCATCAACTATTCTAATCTCGCCGTTTAATAATGGCTTTCCAGAAGATTCCGGGTTATTGAAAACTTCTTGCGGATTCATGGCTGCAGCCATCGAACATGTTTCGGTGGAACCGTAAACTTTTACAACCGGCCAGCTGTTTTCTATTGCTCTCGATAACAGCTGTTTTTCTGTTGGCCCGCCGCCAAGAAATAAGTATTTCAAATTTTTGTTTGGATGAACACTCCGATCGATCATTCTCTGCAATGTTGTTGGGACAAATGAAATATGCGAAGGCTGAAATTTTTCTAGTGCAGCAACAACATCATCCGTTCCGGGAGAATCCGGAAAGGCAACAGTCGCTCCGCTCAGTAATGCGCGTACAGGAATCATGAATCCGCCAATGTGATAAAACGGCAACGAAGCAAGCCAAACGTCATCATTCGATAGTTTAGCAAAATTGTTCAGTGCACTTACACTGCAAAAGAGATTATTAAAAGTGTGCACTACAGCTTTTTGTTTTCCGCTTGAACCGGAGGTAAACATTATAAGAGCTATGTTCTTGAGATTAAATTTTTGAGTGTGTAATGTTGTTTGCGGATTGTTGTTTTGATCTGACAAAATTTGTTCGGAGACAATTCTGTTTTGAAATTTAATTGACAAAAAATCTTGAGCAAAAGAACCGTCGATTATCAAAAAACGGGCTTGGGCTTTGAAAAGCTGCTGTTCAATTTCACCAAGAGTCAAACGATTGTTTAGTGGCACCGGAACAGCACCTATGAACCAAATTGAGTTGGCCAAAACAAAAATATTGTAGTTGTGCGGGGCGAAAATTCCAACATGGTCACCCTGCTGAACGCCCAGCTTTGCTAATCGTGCCGATGCCTTTAACGATTTATGTAATAGTTCGGAGTAAGAAACTTTCTTGCCTGAAGAAAGAAATGCCGTGTGGTCAGGATTTCTATTCGACTGTTCAACCAACCAATGTTCGGCGCCAAGGTTCATGTTAATTGTCCGGTGTCATAATATTGTGGATAACATTCCGGATCGAAAATAATATTTGAGTCTTTGACAGGGAAGGGATCGGGAATCGGTGATTTGTCAAACATGCCGGCAGTATCGAGTCCGTGAGCAAAATTGTGAGAAGTAAGGGCTGCAAGAAAAACCAACACCCTTTTACCGATCTGCGTTTCGAATGACGAAGAGATAATTATTTTCTTGCCCTGTTCTTTCGCTTGATTGATTAATTGAACAGCATCGATAATTCCTCCTAAGATCATAGGTTTGACGATGAGAAATTCTATTTTGCTGGCATTTATAAGATGAATGGCGTTGCGGAAAGTTTTGAGCGATTCGTCCAAAGCAATTGGAATTTTTGAATGCTCTGCTAATTTCATCAAGCAGCTTGGATTACTACACGGTTCCTCGATGTATTCGATATCAAACCCGGAAAGTCTCGCCAGATTATTCACGGCATTATCGATGTCCCACCTGCCGTTGGCATCCAAACGGATAGCGACATCATCGGAAAATTTCTTTCTTATCAGTTTTACTATTTCCAGGTCATCTGAAAAATTTTCTCTACCCACTTTTATCTTAAATGTTTTGTAACCGTTTTTGTATTTATCGGAGATCTTCGATAATACGTTTTCGGGTTTATCGAATCCAATAACGGCGTTGACCGGAATGTTTTTCTTTCCAATGCCAAAATTATTCCGGAGAAAATTTTTATCATGCTGCATTGCCAATTCTAACATTGCCTGCTCAATCGCAAATCGTACAGACGGAAGTTTTGTAATCTCCGACGCTGTTTGCCGTATCCTTTCAGGGGTATTTTCAATTTCATTCATTACCAATCTGTCTAATTCGTTCGAGAGAAATTTCTCAACCTCGCTGTAAGATTCGGAACTAAATCCGGGTAAGGGAGAACATTCACCGACAGCAGCGTAGGCAAGATTATCAATCATAGTAATAAAAAATCCTTTTCTTTCTTCCAAAGTTCCGCAGGATGTTCGAAATGGGTTTTTGAATTTGTAGGAGAAGCGGGTGTATTTAATTTCTTTCAAAATCATAAAAGAATTCCGGCTGCAAAAAGCAACCCGTAAATAGCAGACAATTTTGCTGTGAGTTCCAAAGTTTTATTCAGCTCTTTCCCGCGCAAAGAATAGATCATTCTTACAAGCTTAATTGAGATTGGAAGAGACAGCATAGGCAGAAAGATCCAAAGATTTTTCTTGTATGTGAAATAGACTACAAAAAGTATTGCATAAGAAACAATCATGAAGGTTAGATATTGAAGCCGTGTAAATTTTTCTCCGAAGATTACAGCCAAAGTGTTTTTACCGTTTGAACGGTCTTCTTCGCGGTCGCGGTAATTGTTCACAACCAAAATATTTGTAATAAGAGCACCAACTGGAATAGACGACCAGAATGCCATATATGTTATAGTTAATGTTTGCACATAATATGTTCCGACCGTGCCGGCAAATCCGAAGAAAATGAAAACTGCAATATCTCCAAGTCCATTGTATGCAAGCGGAAACGGACCGGCTGTATAAGCAATTCCGGCAAGAATTGAAATTATACCGAGAAACAAAATAAACCATCCGCCAATTGAAACAAGGTACAATCCGAAAACAAAACTCAATCCGAACGAAACACAAATTCCAATTTTCATTTCGCTGATGGATATAATTCCCGAGGCAACCGCTCTTTGCGGACCGGTTCTTTCTTTCTTATCCGCCCCATAAAGAAAATCGAAAAGATCATTTACAAAGTTTGTCCCGATTTGAATTAGAATCGAGCATAGCAGCGCAACTAATGCTGCGAGCGGCTGGAATAGTTCATCGCGGATTGCAATAGAACTTCCGACAATTACCGGAACAACCGCAGCAGCCAATGTTCTCGGACGACTGGCGAGAATCCATGCGTCGAATTTTGATATTGTCCGGGTTGAAGATGAAATCATTGCTAATTCAATTCTTTTATTAATCTTTGGAAAGCTATTTTAAGACTTTCAATTTGTTCGGTGATAATCTTTTAAATTACTTTTGTATCAACACCAAAATGTTCATGAACAATTATATTTCTCATAGCGGCAATTCGTTGTCATTGTAAGCCGATTTTATCCTTAAATTTTTTTGAAAGGTATTTAATAGCTCCTTTTATTACTTCGATATTTCGTCAATCGTAATCGTGTTATGGTACTCTCGGAAACTTTTTGAAATCCGGTTTGCGTTTTTCGTTGTAAGCGTTTCTTCCTTCCTGAGCTTCATCGCTCATGTAATAAAGCAGTGTTGCATTGCCGGCAAGTTCTTGAATGCCAGCTTGTCCATCGAGCTCGGCATTGAATGCAGATTTCAATAATCGTAAAGCAAGAGGACTCTTCTCTAGAATTTCTTTTGCCCACGCAATTCCTTCTTCTTCAAGTTTATTAACCGGAACAACTTTGTTTACAAGCCCCATCCTTAATGCTTCTTGTGCATCATACTGCCGGCATAGATACCAAATCTCGCGCGCTTTTTTCTGTCCGACAATTCTTGCAAGAAAGCTTGCGCCAAACCCACCGTCAAAACTTCCAACCTTTGGACCGGTTTGACCGAACACTGCGTTATCTGCTGCGATTGTTAGATCGCATACCACATGAAGAACATGACCACCGCCGATTGCATAACCGGCAACAAGAGCAATCACCGGTTTAGGAATGCTTCTAATTTGTTTTTGAACATCAAGAATGTTTAGCCTGGGAACGCCGTCTTTTCCAACGTAACCTTTATCTCCACGGATCGATTGATCTCCGCCGGAACAAAAAGCATATTTACCGTCTTTAGCCGGACCTTTGCCGGTCAAAAGGATTACGCCAATGTTTCCGTCTTCGCGTGCATCGGCAAATGCATCATACAACTCTTTGGTTGTTTCAGGGCGAAAAGCATTTCTCTTCTCCGGTCGATTAATCGTAATCTTTGCAATAGCATCCAGCTTCTCGTAAATAATGTCTGTGTATTCTTTTGCTTTGATCCAGTTGTTTTTCATTCTCTATCTTAAAGTGAATTCAAAAAATCCACAACAAATTTAGTAAAAAGCTCGGGTTTTTGTAAGTGAGTGTTGTGGCCGGATTTTGGAATGATCTTATGATTTGCATTCGGCAATTTTGTTTTTATAGATTTATTTATTTCGGTGTACTTCAAATCAAACTCGCCGCTTATTAATAAAACCGGGAACTGAATTTGATTCAGCCGTTCCCAGTAGCTCGGCATTAAACCGGTGCTAAATCCGCAAAGACTGTTTGACAATCCGGTAACATTATTTATTGTTCTTTTGTTCTTGATCTCTTCAAAATCCGGTAGTTTTTTTAGCGGTACGAATAAAGGCATGTCAAACCAAAAGTCGGTAAAAGCTTTTACGCCTTCCTTTTTTATTTTTTCCGATAAGAGCAGATCAAATTCAACACGATCTTTTTTCAGAGCGATATCCTGTATTCCGGCTGTTGAACTTTCGAGCACTGCAGCTATTAATTTTGTTGAATGTTTTAGTGCATAAGAAAGCGCTGCACGTCCTCCCATCGAGTAACCGACCAGCACAAAATTTTTGATGCCGAGTTGTTCGGTAATCGAATCGATGTGGTGTACAATAGCGTTACATGAATAGTGATTCTGATCTTCCGGAGAATCGGTTTCACCGTGACCGATTAAATCGATTGCAACGGCAAAATATTTTTGAGGCAGCTTTTTAAAGATGAATTGCCAATCGTCAGCGCATCCGGTAAATCCATGAAGGAAAATGACGGCAGTTTTGTTTTCATTAAGGTCAAATTCATCAAGAAGAATGTTAAACTGAACTCCGTCAACGTCTAATTTCATCTATGAACTCATCAATTTTTTCAGCGACTGCATCCCAATATTTTTGTCTGAGAATTTTTGATTTTCTAGCGTCGGTTCGAATTTCGATTACTTTTAATCTATTTCTTTTTGATGATGTTCCGATTTGTTTTCTCAATTCCGACCAATTGCCGATGCGTACAAAATTTCCATCATAAGCTTTTACCAATTTAGCAAAATCGAGTTCCAGCGGCGTCAAAAAATTAGCACTAAAAAATTCCGGATATTCCGAGATTGGCAACGATTCAAATATTCCGCCACCGTTATTGTTAATGAGTATTACCGTTAAAGGAATGCCGTGCTTTAATGCCGAATGCAAACCGTTCGAATCATGATAAAAAGCGAGGTCGCCGGTAAGTAGAAAAGTAGGTTCGTTGGATGCTTTTGCAATTCCCAACGCAGTAGAATTGATTCCATCGATACCGCTCGCCCCGCGGTTCGTAAAAATGTTCAACTCTTTCTTACACGACGATGCGAAAAAGTCGATATCGCGTATCGGCAGAGAATTTGAAAGCATTAAGTTTGATCTTCCGGGAAGTGCAGAAATCAATTCTGTAACAATTCTTCCTTCAAATGGAAAATTTGCTCGAACAATAATTTTATTTTTAATTCTCCCGGCAATTTTTTGAACGTCGAGAAAACTTTTCAACCAATTGGTTTTTAAGGCGGTTCTTTTCTTTACCTGTCCGGTAACAACCTTGCAGAACTCCCCCGGATTATATGCGATGATATTTTTTACAGTCAACGAAGGATCGTTTCTGTCACCGAAATCGTTAACTAAAAATTTTTCGGCTTTCGAATTCTTGAAATATTCCAGCAACACATTTGCTGTAGGCGCGCTTCCAAACTGAATAATAATTTCCGGATCAAATTGTTTTTGGAATGACTTTGCCCTAACAATAGCGGTTAGGTTATCAATAAAATAATTTTGAGAATGACTACCGAATCTCAGTTTAGCCGCACCGTCAACATAAATCGGGTATCCAAACGTTCTGGAAAAATCGATCAGAAACTTTCCAAAATTTTCGTCATAATTATTGAACCCGACAAAAATCAGTCCCCGTTCGGCTTTTCTAAACCTGCCTGCAAGCGAATCAAAATTTAATTTTTTCTCCCGGATGGATATCCGTAAGGACTCTTTTGGAAGACCCCAACAGTTTGAAGCAGAGAAACGTTTTGACGAGTTTGAAAAAAATTTTTCGATCGTGCGGACATCAATTTCATCCGTATAACTTTTGGGCTCGAACGGTTTCTCAAATGGGAAGTTAATGTGAACCGGGCCTTTATCGGCAAAGCATGAGATGCGAACGGCGTCATCAGCAATTTTTTTTATCTCATCCAGTCTTTTCAAATCCGGCAACCCTGCGTCGATAAAACGACGGATATGATTTGCAAAAATGTTCTGCTGGTTAATGGTCTGGTTGGCACCGCTATTTCTCAAAACAGGCGGGCGATCTGCAGTGCAAATAATTAACGGTATTCTCTGATAGTACGCTTCTATAATTGCCGGATATAATTCGGCAACTGCAGTACCGGAAGTAGTAACAATTGCAACCGGAGTTTTACTTTTCTTGGCTAATCCCAAAGCGAAAAATGACGAAGATCGTTCATCGACTATTGGTATCACAGAAACATTTTTGTTTGATGCAAATGCAACGGTTAATGCGGTACTTCTTGAACCGGGAGAAATGCATGCATACTTAACACATAAGTTTACAAGCCGGTCTACAAAAAGATCGCACCAAATTGTGTTACGATTGATTGATAGTTTCATTTTTAAACAAAGACAAAATTGGTTTTAGTTTTAACGACGTTTCATTAAACTCGGTTAAGCTGTTTGATCCGTTCACTATTCCGCATCCTGCAAAGGCGCGCATAAAGTTATCTTTTATAATTGCCGAACGAATACCGACAAACATTTCCGCGCTGTTATCCAATTCTATCCAGCCTAAAATGCCGGCGTACAAACCGCGCTCAAACGTTTCAAAATTTTCTATTAATTGATTAGCGGTTAAAGACGGTATTCCGCAAACAGCAGGTGTGGGATAAAGATTTTCGATGACGGACAACGCCGAAATCCCCTCTTTAATTTCTGCTTTAATTGGTGTGTAAAGATGCTGGATGTTGGAAAATTTTTTTACCGACGGTTTTACATCACCGATAATTTTGTTTGATACGTTGCTTAATTGCGAGGTTAAGAATTCAACAACGCTTTTGTGTTCTTCAAGATTTTTTTGATCGTTCAGCAAACTGTTTTCGAGAATAGAATCAAGTTCAGCCGATTCGCCCCGGGGGAAAGAACCGGCAAGCGCATCTGTTTCGATAATACCTTCTCGAATGTTAAAAAGTCTTTCCGGCGATGAACCGAGAAAGACAGAACTTCCCGATCTAAATGCAAAAGTGTAACACTCTTTGTAATTATCTTCAAGTTCATGAAGCAAGCCGGGCAATTTTGGTTTTCGAGACAAATGAAAATCAGCATACCTGGCTAAAACAACTTTCCGAATTGTTCCATTTGCAATTTGATGTAATGCCGCATGGATCTCTTTCGACCACTCATCGAAGGATATTTCGCTCGAAGACAGTAATTGAGGCATGTCAACTTCTTGATCGCACGAAGTTCCATCGCTCATCTGTCCAAGTGAGTGCACAACGTATTTTTCGAATTCCGGATAATGAAAAGTGTTTACTATTATGTAATGCCGGGACCTTTCCTTAACTAAAATTATTTTCGGAAGAAACCATTCAATTGTATTGAAATCTTCCCACAAAGTTTCTTGTTTCTGCGACGGGAATTTTAGCGAGCCGATGAAGAGCGGTTTTCTTTTAAGGTTGAAATGGCTGCAGTTCGAAACGGTCTTAGATTTTATCGTATCGATAGTTTGTTGAAAGTTCAAAGAGCCGGTGCTGCCCGGTTCGTAAATTGAAATCAGTTTATCCGAAGCCAGCACAAGAAATTCTTCACCTCGCAGGCTACAATAGAAAAAATCGGTTTCGCGCGCAAGTATTTTACTAGCAATACGCGAAAACTCCATTTCGTCTATCTCCTGATAAAAATTCAATATAAAATGACCATCAAGGAACCTGGAACTTCCCTCTAGTACTAATTGATCTAATTTTTGTTGATCGAGCATCAATTGAAATAAACTTTTATTTTTTTCGTTTTCAATAATATAAATCAAACTCAAATACTTTCAAACTTTAGAAAGAATTTTGATGAGTTTGGCGTTAATTCTTTTGCAATCTTTTTGTTAAACCCCGTGTTTACATTCACAAAGCTTTTTTTTAGGCTGAAAAAGAACTATTTTCAAACAAAGTTCTCTCCAATCTGGTTGTTTAAGACGAAAGATATTTTTTCTTGTCGTTGATTTGAATATTTTTATTTTGAAATAAATTGAAAGGGTAATCGCATGCCAGGCGAAAAAAATAAAATGGCGCTCGAACTCTGGGAAAAACTATCCAAAGCATACGATAAAGTTAAACGGGTTCAGTCGAAGCAGATGTTCGAAAATAAATTGACCGCTCCGCAATTCGGGGTACTGGATATCTTAAACAGAATCGGGTCTGTACCGTTAAAAAAAATCAGCGAAGAAATGATGGTAACAGGCGCCAACATTACCTGTGTTGTCGATAATCTTGAAAAAGAAGGATTTGTTAGAAGAGTTTCTTCAAAGGAAGACAGAAGAGTAATTCTTGCAGAACTTACTTCTCAAGGAAAAAATAAAATCGATTCCTTAATGCCGGCGTACGTAGAAAATATTTCCTCGGTCGCTTCCGGGTTGACTGAAAATGAGCAGAAAGAATTGACGAAGCTTTTGGCTAAGCTGCACTCGTAATTATTTTAGCTGAAACACAAGCGCACACCATTCATCCATATTAGCGCTGTCTAATAAAGCGTAACCAAGTTTGGTGTACGTTTGTAAAATTTCTTCTTTGTCGGTCTGTAAAAGTCCGGAGAGAATTAATCGACCGTTTTGGATCGACCTATTTTTTATAGATTGAGCTATATCGAGAAGAATATGTTTGTTAATATTTGCAACGATGAGATCGAAATCATTTTCACAAATTTGATTTATCTCCGTCATTCTAATTTCGACTTTTTCTTCCACATTATTTGTTTTTACGTTTTCGTTTCCGTTAAGAAGGCACCATTCGTCGTTATCTATACCCAATGCAGATTTAGCACCTAGCACGACAGAACAAATTGCAAGGACACCGGTTCCCGAACCAATGTCCAAAACCTTATCTTCTGCCCTAACATATTTTTCGATCAACCAGAGGACAAGTTTTGTTGTTGCATGTTCTCCGGTTCCAAAAGACATTTTTGGATCGATCGTAATTATAATTTGATCCGGTTTGGGAGAATATTCTTTGAACGAAGGCTTGATTACAATTTTGTCTGTTACCTCAATCACCTTCACTTTCTTTTCATACTCCTCATTCCAATTTTTGTCTTCGAAAATTTCTTCTTCGATTGTAAATTCATCAATCAGATTCTCGCGGATCATCCCCATTAATATATTTTCCACATTATCGCGCGAAATATTTTTTGAAGCATCGGCAAAAACAATAAGACTATTATCGGTTTCATTTATGCCGTCGATATTGAGCTGCCAGAGCAAACCGCACACCAACTCATTGTTCGATGGATTTGTCGTGATCTTGAATTCTTTGTAAAGTTTCATGGAAAGACAATTCAGTTTGTGTGATAAATAATTTCGCAAATTTTGTCTTGAAGTTTCCTTGCTGCGTTAGAAACGCCCGTATAGTTTTGAACTAAAATGGAAAACGCAACTACATGATTTTTTTTTGTCTGCATATACCCCGATAAACTGCTGGCACTGCTGATTGTTCCGGTCTTGGCATGTACCCGTCCACGAAGAGGCTGTTTATTCATTCTGTTTTTTAACGTTCCGTCTGTGCCTGAAACGGGAAATGAACCATAAATTTTTTCGTAAATCTGCGTTTGATTGAAATAGAGATATTTCAAAATATTGACTATTAGCTGCGCCGAAACAAGGTTGTAGAATGATAAACCGGAGCCGTCAACCAAAATATATTTTTTCGGATCCGATCCGGAAAGCGTAATCAAACTGTCTATAAGTTTTATTCCTTCCTTTGCAGAAGCCGGTTTAACCTTATATTTAAGCGATAGCGCTCTCAATAACATTTCCGCACCAAGATTATAGCTGTTTTTATTGGTGTAGTTAATTACCGAATCAATATGCCGGTTGAATGATATAATTTTTTCTGCTCCGCTTTGTAGCGTGAGTGTATCAACTTTACCGTCTATTTTAATTCCGTTTCGTTCGCAGCTTTCTTTTGCTAACTGCAGAAAATAAAATGTTGGATTGAAAACGTTCAGTAAAGTTGTATCCGGTTTTGCTGCTTTTGAAATTATTCCGTTAACAATTATTGTATTCTTTCTATTCAACCAATCGCGTGTAATTTTCAATTTAGTTTTTCCGCTGTCTACAGTAAGAGCAGAATTCTTGACCTCAAAAAAATTTGTCTCGGGAATCGTCTCAACATTAGCGGCATTATTCGGCCGGGAAGGCGCGACTACAACGGTGATGCTGTTTTTGTTAATGTTAAGCGGTGTCATGTAAGCCGCGAAAGGATACGGATCGTCATCCCACATCCATCCTTCTCCCCAGAAAAGTGAGTCCATTTTCGATGCATCACCGTAAACATTGCCGCGGATTTTTTTGATGCCGAACTTTTTGATCCCTCGAACAAGAGAATCTAAATCGTACGATGTAAAATCCGGGTCAAATCCACCGACTAAATATAGATCACCGTTTAGAACCGAATCGGCAATAGTACCGGTATGAAAAACTTTTGTTTCGAAATTATAATTGCTTCCTAAAAACAAATAAGCAGCCGAAGTAGTAAGAATTTTTTGATTTGATGCAGGACGGAGAAGCAGTTGTTGATTGTGCTGATAGATCGATTTGTTATCGGTCAGATCGTAAAGGGAAACTGCCGCTTGAGTAAAATTAGTAAGATCAGAAATAAGAAGACTATCGATTTGAATCTCGAGTAAATTTTGTTCCGGTTTGAACACCGCGCAAGATTGCAGAAGTATCGAGAGTAAAATTAAGAGTACGAGCCTGCCCCGCCTTATTGCAGTCAAGAATAGCAAGATTTTAAAGCGTACGATTATCTTCCTCATTTCAACTTAAAAATATTCTCTTTCTCTGAAATCCACACCAACTTCTTCGGTAGCAAATTTTTTGGCGGCTTCGGCATCAACTTCGCTTAGTCCTACAATTGATAAGACTACGTGCGAAAAATCTTTTGCTTTTCTTGCAAAGTCTATCATCTCGGCATGCATCGAAGGATTAACCTGCATTAGTTTGGCGTATTGTTCCGGGTCGGTTGAGTTCAAACTTATGGAGACAGTATCAATCAATCCTTTTAATTCCGGTGTTATATCGCGTTTGTTTATAAAATTTCCGTGGCCGTCTGTGTTCAATCTTGTCCGACCGCCGTTGGTTTTAACATGCCTGGCAATTTTTTTTACAACATCCCATCGGATTGTCGGTTCGCCGTATCCGCAGAAAACAATTTCCTTATATTTTTTTGGATCACCGATCTCATCGATGTAAACTTCCGCCTCCGGTTCTTCCGATTTTTTCATTTTAAGATTATATCCTTTAACTACCGCTTCGCCTTTCCGGTCGCAGAAAATGCAATCTGCATTGCACCGGTTAGTTACATTGATATAAAGCGCCTGGCCGATTTGGTATGTGAAGCTCAATTTAGGTTTATCACCTATACCAAAAAGTTTATGAGTGTTGTATGAAGTTGATCTTCCGACATCTTCCACAGTTAGTTTATGTACCTCCGCAATTTTTTCTGCAATAAGTTTTATGTAAGCCGGTTCGTTTCTTTGACCGCGATGGGGCACGGGCGCCATAAACGGCGAATCGGTTTCCAGCAAAAGATTGTCAAACGCAATTCTGCTCAAAACTTTTCTGATTCCGTCTGCATTTTTAAATGTCACGTTTCCGGGAAACGAAATGAAATGGTGCATTTCGATAAGTTCGCGCGCATCGTGAATCGATCCTGCAAAACAGTGATACTGAGCACGGAGTCCGGTATCTTTGTATTTGCGAGCTAAAGCCATAACGTCGCTATTCGCTTCACGGTTATGGATGATAATTGGTAAATTTAATTTGAGTGCAAGTTTAATTTGAGATTCAAATGCTTGCTGCTGAATTTCACGCGGCGAGAAATCGTAATAGTAATCCAGCCCGATTTCACCAACGGCTACAACTTTTTTATTTTTTGCAAGCTCTTCCAATTTTTCGATAAATGTATCGTTCCAATCCTTTGTGTCGTGCGGATGAACGCCTACCGCCGCGAAAACACAATCATATTTTTCACTTAATTCGACAGCGCGGGTTGAACTTGCAATATCTATCCCGGGAACAATCAAATAATCAACGCCGGCTGCTTTAGCCCGGTTAATAATTTGATCTACTTCGCCGGCAAAGTTTGGAAGAAAGATATGTGCATGAGTATCTATAAACATAATTGCTTTTTAAATTTCATCTTACACTTGTTCTTATATTATAAGATCACGATCAATAGCATGAGCACGAACAAACCGCTATTTAATAAACTTCCCCTACCACAATTCCTTTTTCACTTATCTTTTTCGAGAGAGCAAGGGTTTTATCAACATCTTTCTTATTCACAATAGCGATTAAACCAATCCCTAAATTAAAGACTTCTCTCATTTCTTCTTCAGAAATATTTCCGGTTTTCTGAATCAGCTGAAAGATAGGTGGCGTTGTCCAGGTGCTCCAGTCAATTTTTATTTTTAGATTTTTCGGTACTACACGTTTTGTGTTACCGATTATTCCGCCGCCTGTAATGTGGGAAAAAGCTTTCACAGAAATTTTTTCTTTCAACTTACCAATCAGCTTCAAGTATGATTTATGAATCCTTAACAATTCTTCGCCGAGCGAAAGTTCAAATAAATCCGTCTTGTATTGAACAGAATATTTTTCGAGCAGAACCTTTCTTGCAAGCGAATAACCGTTTGTATGTAATCCGTTTGAAGCGTAACCAATCAGCACATCGCCCTTTTTAACTTTACTGCCGTCTATTATTTTGCCACGCTCCACTATTCCTACAATCATACCGGCAATATCGTATTCGCCGGCGTCATACAATCCCGGCATCTCTGCAGTTTCGCCACCGATAAGTGCAACGTTGTTTTCTTTGCATGCAATGCCGAACCCTTCTATGATTTGTTCAGCTGTAGACGGAACAAGTTTTCCGAAAGCGAGGTAGTCCATAAAATACTGCGGTACTGCGCCGCATACTGCAATATCGTTCACGCAGTGATTTACCAAATCCTGTCCAACCGTATTATGCTTACCCATAGCGAACGCAATTTTTAGTTTTGTGCCCACACCGTCCACGCTTGAAACAAGAACAGGATTTCTCCATTTTTTCAAATCAATATTATAAAACGCACCGAAGTGGCCGATTCCAGATAGAACATTTTTATTGAAAGTGGATTTAGCAAGAGACTTAATTCTTTCAACGGTTTCATCGCCTGCCTTAATATCGACACCTGCGGATTTATAAGTGCTTGCCAACATTACCTCAGAAAATTTACTGTTGAAATATAGTTATTAACTGATGTTACGCAAGGTTTGGGCTTTACAAACGAATTTTTGTTGTTTTAGAAAAAATACTTGTCTTACAGTTTTATTTTTTTATTGTAGTTCAAACCTTGCCTAAGGTAAGTTATTAATTGGAAAGATATTGAACATGGTTCCTTATTTCACGAGCAACATCTTCTTCGATTGAACAAACTTATCGGTTTGAATTCTGTAGAAGTACACACCGCTGGATAAATTTCTTCCGTCGAACTTAATTTTGTAACTGCCGGGAGATTTTTCTCCGTTAACAAGTACAGCAACTTCTCTTCCCAAAACATCGTATACTTTTAGCGATACAAATCCCGCAGCCGGTATCTGATAACCGATAACCGTTTCCGGATTAAACGGGTTTGGATAGTTCTGGGATAAACTGTATTTAGCAGGTATCACATCTTTCTGCTTAACATCACTGATGACGTCGGGTTTTTGAATTCGTACAGTTGTGTAAAGTCTATATTCGCCCGGCTGCAAATAAATTTGTGCATTCACATCAGATATGTTAATGCTGTCCCCGGTAAAGAACTCGTACCACTTACCTGTATTCTGAAATGCAGGTGTGATATTTTGAGCAGCAGTGTAAAAATTTCCGAGTATCGTCACGTTCATAGTCGAATCGGTAATGTGAATACTTTTTGCTGACTGTGATGCCGAAACCGAAAATGTCTTGCTTGAAAATACACGGTAATCTTTTTTCAATTTGATAAGTCCGGCAAAGACGTTAAAAAGATTTTTTCTGTCGGTATTAGAAAAATAATCCCATCGGATTGGTTTTGGTGTTAGCCTATCGTTGCCTGTACCGGAAGGGTAGTTGATTGAGTAATCATAACCGAGTTCTTCAAACTGCCAGATCATTTTAGGTCCGGGAATAGTAATGAAAAATGTTGCCGCTAATTTTATTCTGTCCAGTGCGGTTGAAAAATTCTTGATGTTATAATTGCCGTTCGAGTTTCCGTACTGCAAGTTCTTGAACATCAGTCGTTCTTCATCATGACTTTCCATATATCCAACGAGGCCCGGTAAACTCCAACCGCGTGTTAAATAAGAAATTGAAGACGTGCGCGAGTTAAAATCCGAACCCGTGTCGTAGCCCATGCTTGCCTGGTTGTAAGCGTAATTTAAATTTCCCCAGATCATTGCACCAAAATTTGCGAGAACCGTTTCTTCGCTGTTGTCTGTAAAATGTTCGAGTATCACGTAAGCATTTGGCGAAACATTCCAGATTTTATTAGCAATTCTTTCAAGTATTGCAATGCGTTTTGCATCGTAGGCAGAACCGTCGCCCGGCGTATTAGTGAATCCTTTTGTGAAATCGAAACGGAATCCGTCCATTTTGTATTCCGTCAGCCAGTATGATGTAGCGCGATCTACAAAATATTTTGTTGCCGAACTTTCATGATTAAAATCATATCCCCATGAGAAAACTGGGTTTGGCGAAACCTGGTTGAACCATGGATTATTAGCTGCAGGACGCGCATTTGCGGTATCCCAATACATTCGAACCATAGGACTCAAGCCGTAAGAGTGATTGAGCACAATATCCATGATAACGGCAATGCCGTTCTGATGACAGGCATCAATGAAAGCTTTCAATTGATCTTTTGTGCCGTAATACTTATCCGGCGCAAAGTACATCATCGGGTTATAACCCCAGCTGCTGTTTCCTTCGAATTCATTGATCGGCATAATCTCAATTGCATTCACACCGAGCTTTTTGAAGTAGCCTAGCGTATCTTTCAAAGTAGTGTACGAATGTGTCGAAACAAAATCGCGAACGAGCAAATCATAAATAACAAGTTTGTCTTGAGGCGGGCGCGCAAAATTCTGAACCTTCCAGTTGTACGGCGTTTGACCGGTCTGAAGAATGGAAACTATGCTTTCCGTTTTTCCGTTCGGATACGGTTTCAGATTTGGATAAGTTGATGGTGAAATGTATTTATCGTTCCACGGATCCAAAATCTTATCTGCATACGGATCCGGAACTCTGATAGTTCCGTCGACTAAAAATTGGTATGCGTATTCCTGCCCGGAGGTAAGATTGAGAAGTGTCATCCACCAAATCACGCTGTCGGGCTTTGCGGCGTCGGGAATATACCGGTTCATATAAAAGGTTGAGTCAACTTTCCAATCGTTAAAATCTCCGAGAACATAAACAAAATTTTTATACGGAGCGTATAACGCAAGCGTAACTTTTGTCGGATCGGCTGGATCGTAATTAATCCCGATTTGATTTCCCGCAGGTAGCGGTAAATCTTTTACAGCAGCATTTCTAAAAATTACAAAGCTCGTTGAATCTTTAACGTTTGTTATATCTGCGGCAACAATTTTCACTTCGTTCTTGCCGCCTGGATATTCATTTGCAGAAAAAGTATAACTCAAACTGTTTGTAAAACTCTGTGCCTTGGGATTTGGATCATTATTTACGAAAAGTCTAATCCATTTTGTTTGAGTACCAACTTCCGAAGTGTTTATTAAAATTGGAACGGTTCCGCCTTGAGAAACAAAAACCGGAGAACGCATCGGGTCGCCAAAATAATTGCTTACATCCGGTGTTTTAACTATAACCGAAATCCCCGGAGAATAAAGAGGAACAAAAATATCTTCGGTTTGTTTTAAGCCGTCGGAACTTCTGAGAACAAAATTTAGCCCGGTTATTTTCGAAGAAGGATCGGTGACGTTATAAAATTGTCTTGGATTATTAATGGTGATTTTCCAAACGTTAGGGCTTACATATGTGAGTTGCGGCTGAACGGTATTGTCTCCCCAGTTACCAATAACTTTTTGCCAGCCCTGCGGCATGCCGTTGTTTGTTACCAGCGTTACACCGGTATGCGTATAAACATTACCGGAATACCCGGCAATTTTATTTGCGTGTGTTGCATTAGTTACATCAAACGCGATCGTGATGTTATCGGTCTGTGTGGGAAACTGCGGAACGGTTGTAAATGTAGTTTGTGCAAATAGACTTGCAGTGGAAATGAAAAGTAGAAAAGCGCATTGTAATTTCATGATTGTCTCAAATGAAAAAGAGTGAAATAAATTAATCGGTCAAAATTTGTTGGCAATTTAGACTTTGCCCGTCTGCTAATCAAGAAATTCCCACGCGACTCCAAGACGCAATCCGCGTGATTGCTTTGGATAATAGGGTGAAATGAAATAATTTGCATTTAAAAGGTTTTCGAAGACGAGATAAACCATAGCTAAATTTTGAATACGCCCGGCTAAAAAGAAATCTATCCGGAACGAAGGAGAAATCTGAGAATCTGAAATTGGCGATGCTGTCTGTATGGACGGATTATAAATATAGCTCGATGTAATGCTCTTTTCGAAATCTATTGAAGTGTAATTTTGATCGCCAAGAGAGTAATAATTGATGCCGGTTTTTAATTTAAGATTGTTGTTGAACAGTGTATCGACATAATAAACACCGCCGCTGGAAGTAAACCGGGGCAGCTTATAATCACGCCGGCTCCGGTCATTGAAATACAAATTTGTATTTGTGCTGAAGAGTATCTTCCAAATTCGGAAATCGAGATTTAAATTAATCCCTTGCAACGACAAATCCTTCGCGGCAAAATAAATTGCACGATCCGACTTTACTGAATCTTCTTTGACGGTGGCAGAAAGTAGAAAGTTCGAAGTTGCTTGATTGAAAAAACCGAGTCCGGCTTTCATAAATTTGCTTTGATACCTGGCGCGAAGTTCCAACGATGTGACCTTTTGTTTGCCATGAGTGATACCTGGAAGAACAAATTGTTCCTCAAAAATGTTGCGGGGTTTTTCAAAAGATGAAACCGCGCCGTATAATTTTATTGAATTCTCGAAAGTAATAGCGGCAAACGCCCCGGCGCCAAAATAATTATTACCTGCCGACCTCAAATACTTTACAAAAACTGAAGGTATAAACAACTTATCAAAAATATTCAGCCAGGCAATTCCTGCTATTGATGCAGAATTTCTATTGAAATCACGCGATAAAAGAGGTGATGAATAATTCACACGCTCAACATTTGCAATCGATGTCAAACTGAAAAGATCATTCTTAAAATTTTGCCGAAGGTTGGCGCCTAAAACTTTGCTTTTGTTGTTATCAACAATTACTGCGGCATTGTTTTGTATATTGTTGTTGTTCTCATTTTGCCGGAACTCGGCAAGGTTTGTTTGATAATAAAAAGTTAAGTCTGTAAAGTAATCTTTGAAAAGATTTCCAAGAATACGCAGACTAAAATCATGTCCGGAGACCTTCTGATAACGGTTTATATAGTTTACCGGTGCAAGATAACGATTGTATAAAACGCTGTTAACGGGGGAATCATTTTTGATCGAGTTGATGTCAACACCACCGTTCAATTTGGGAATGCTCTTGAAGTACCTGTAATTAGCAACAACGTTAACAGAATTTGAAAGTAAATAATTTGCTCTTGCGGTAGTGTTCCAGCTGCTCAAATCAGTGTTTACGAATCCTCCGTTTATGCTTTGGTTTGTAATTTCAAAATAAGTATTAAGTTTACGTAGCGGCATTATGCTGAAGATACCGTCAATAAATCCTTCTGTATTCGGTGCCTGATAAAACTTAATTCTCGAATAAGGCTTGTTAATATTGGGTACTCGCGGTATTAAGTTTACAGATGCAGAGTTGTTTCGGCTTCCGAAAAGAAATCCCAGCGACAACGGAACAATCTCCAAAGAGTCGATGCTTTCCGATTGAAATAAGTTAAAGTCGAATGAATTCGTCAGCCGGTTGTTAATTAAAATTCCGTTAGAAAGAAAAGTTATGTTTCCGAATCCTTGACCGTAAAAAAGTATTTCGTTTGGTTGACCGATTGAACCGAGATCTCTTAGGAATCCGAAAGAAAAATTTGTAAACCAATCGCCGGCATAACGATAATCGATTTCGGCTATATTATTCCTTGTGAAAACATCGGCACCAAATTTTTTGTTTAATAATTTTTGAAAATGCACGGGCTGCAATAATTCTTTTTTCGTTTTTTCTGAAACCGAATCACGCGGCGCTTTAAGAGTACTTTTAGAAGAATCAGCCAAAGGTTTTGTTGTAACCTGCTGAATGAAAAAATTTTCTGCCAACAGATTAATTTGTAAAAGAAAATTCAAGAGAATTGATATGAGTAAGAGAAATTTTTTCACAGCAGTATAAAAAGTTTTTTGCAAGATAATCTTAAAATGTCGTTTTCAAAAATAGATACACTGCTTTTACCCCTAAATTTATTGATTAATCGGGGTTGTTGAATATAAATCAAAATATTGATTAATAGACAAAAACTGTTTGTTTTCAATTAAAAAAATACTAAATTTCAATTGAATTTTAACTCACAAAATGAAGGGGTAGTACAATGCCAATGACAAAAAGTCAAGTAATGACGTATATGGCAAAAAAATCCGGTATGAGCAAAAAGTCAACCGGAGAATTCATTCAGGAATTAGTCGTACTCGCTTACAAAGAGGCTAAAAAAGGATTTGTAATACCGGGTCTAGGAAAACTGGTTCTTGTAGATAGAAAGGCAAGAATGGGAAGAAATCCGAAGACAGGTGAACAAATTATGATCCCCGCGAAGAAAGTTGTTAAATTCAGAGTAGCAAAACAGGCTAAAGACGCGATCCTTATCTACAAAAAATAATTAATGAAAATCAAAAAGCCCCGGTGCATGCATCAAATCAAAAAGGCTGGTGCGGGGCTTTTCGTTAATTATTTTTTCCTTGGTTCATGTTTCTAAGGAGATCGTCATATAATGTCTGAGGTATATTCTTAAGAATTAATTTCAGTAAGTCTTTGTAGTCCGCTGAGTGTATGTAAATTCCGATTGTTTTGTTTGTAGCTGAATCGTGTATGTATACTGCACTCAAGGGGTAGCCGCTGAAAATTCCGCCGCTTATTTTATCTATATCAATAAGTTCGATCTTTATAATCTTTTTGCTAAAAAAGAAATTTGAACAGATCATTTTTTTATTGTCTGCAGAAATTCTAAACGGAAAGAGTTTATATGTCTTTGCATAGTATTTATTTAGCAAAATGACTATAGCAAGATTTACTAATGCGAAAAAAACTGCATACCAATGTTTGGACAGTTGTAGTACAGATTCAATCAGGTATATCAGAAGGAAAAAAGTTACTGGAATGTTTCCATAACGGTAAAGTATCTTTGCAAAGAGATTGTATTTGTAAGTTGCCATTTTACCAGGTAAAGTTATTATAAAATTACAAAAGAAACTATTGACCAACCTTACGCAAGGTTGGGGTTTAACAAACGAATTTTTTGTTGTTGTAGAGAAAATATTTGTTTTACAGTTATATTTTTCCGTTGTAGATCAACACTCGCGTAAGGTGAGTTATTAAGATGAACAATAAAACAAAAACGTATTCGTTTTCAAAAGAAAAAATAAAAGTGTTATTGCTGGAAGGTCCACACGAAAATGCATTGAACCATTTTCGCATTAACGACTACTCAAATGTTGAATACCTGAAAGGCTCGCCGGAAACGGAGGATCTGAAAAAAATAATCCGCGATATTCATCTTATCGGAATCAGATCGCGCACAAATTTAACTGAAGATATTCTTGGACACGCTAAAAAACTTATCGCTATTGGCTGTTACAGTATCGGCACAAATCAAGTTGATTTACAAGCGGCTAAGTTAAAAGGAATACCGGTCTTTAACGCACCGTTCTCCAACACCAGGTCGGTTGCCGAACTTGTAATAAGCGAAGCAATTTTTTTGATTAGAGGAATTCCGGAAAAAAATTATAACGCTCACCTCGGCAAATGGCAGAAAGATGCATCAAATTCGTTCGAAGTGCGGGGAAAAAATATCGGCATAATTGGTTACGGACATATCGGCTCGCAAGTTTCAATTCTTGCCGAAAGCCTTGGTATGAATGTTTACTATTACGATATCGTTAAGAAATTAAATCTCGGCAATGCAAAATCATGCGAGAGTATAGAAGAGCTGCTACGCGTTTCGGATATTGTAACACTCCACGTTCCGGAAACAGAATTAACAAAGAATATGATTTCGGCTAACCAACTGAAACTTATGAAGAAGGGTTCATACTTGATTAATTATTCGCGCGGAAGCGTTGTAGATCTAAACGATTTGGCTTCGGCGCTCGAGGAGAATCATATTTTCGGCGCAGCAATCGACGTTTATCCTGAAGAACCGTCATCCAACAAAGAACCGTTCAAAAATGTTCTACAGAAATTTCCGAATGTAATTTTAACTCCGCACATTGGCGGCAGCACGGTGGAAGCTCAAGCAAACATTGCCGTTGAAGTCTCGGAGAAACTAGTGAACTACTGCGATATAGGTTCTACAATCGGTGCAACAAACTTTGTGGAAATATCTTTAACACCGAACCTTGATAAACAACGGTACCTGCATATTCACAAGAATCAGCCGGGTGTTATGAATAGAATATCAAAAGTTTTCACATCGCGAAAATTGAACATTGCTGCCGAATATTTGCAAACCGACCCGTATATCGGTTACGTGATAATTGATATTGACGGAAAAGAAGATTCAAAAGAGATTTTGAGCGAGTTGAAATTGATTCCTGGAACAATCAAAGCACGAGTTTTGATTTAACTTATTGCCAGTAGCCCGCACAGAAAAATTGTACTTTACAGGAAAATTCATTCCCCCATTTTAACAATTTCTTCAAACTCGTCTTTGGTAACCGGCATTACCGACAATCGGTTTCCCGGTTGAACAAGTTTCATCTTTTGTAATTTCTTATTTGCTTTGATTACACCGAGAGTAACTGGTTTACAGAATTTTGATGTGAATTTAACATCAACCATAAACCATGCAGGATTTTCTTTTTTGCTTTTGGGATCGTAATGATCGTTTGATGGATCGAACGCTGTGAAATCGGGGTAACCTTCTTTCACAACAGTGCAAATGCCGACAGCAGCAGGCGGTTCTGCATTGCTGTGATAGAAAATTACCTTATCGCCAATTCTCATTTCGTCGCGAATATAATTTCTGGCTTGATAATTTCTAACGCCGTCCCATTGCGTTGTTTTGCTTCTGCTTTTTGCGAGATCATCAATTGAAAAAATTTCCGATTCGGATTTTATTAACCAGTATTTTGTCATGTTGCTTCCTTTCAAAAAATGAAACGCTCTTTGTTACGATCTGCGATGATTTCTTAAAATCATAAAATTAGTTGTAGCCATAATTATCGGTCCGATTAAAAAATAATTTTAAGAATCTTCCCGTATGGGATTTTTCAACCCTTGCAATTTCTTCCGGTGTTCCAACAGCTACAATCTCTCCGCCTTTTTCTCCGGCTTCCGGACCAAGATCAATCACATAATCGGCGCATTTAATTATGTCGAGGTTGTGCTCAATAATCACAACGGAATTTTTGTTTTCAATTAGCATCTGAAAACATTTTAGAAGTTTATTTATGTCGTCAAAATGTAGACCTGTTGTAGGTTCATCAAAAATGAAAAGCGTATGCTGATTTTTCTTTTGCTGCGAAAGATGGAGTGCAAGTTTAACGCGCTGCGCTTCTCCGCCGGAAAGAGTGGTTGACGGCTGACCGAGTTTTATGTACCCAAGTCCAACATCGGAAAGAACCTGCAGCAATGAAATTATTTTACTGTTACTATGGAAGAATTCGATCGCTTCATCGACCGTCATATCAAGCACTTCAACAATATTTTTTCCGCGGTATGTTATCTCGCGAGTTTCATTTTTGAACCGTGTTCCTTTGCAGTCGTCGCATTCTAGATAGAGATCGGCAAGGAACTGCATTTCGATTGTGATGTAACCTTCGCCCTGGCATGTTTCGCATCTTCCGCCGGGAACGTTGAATGAAAAATATCCCGGTTTATATCCACGTGCTTTGGCTTGTGGCGTATTTGCAAACAGTTCGCGGATAATTTCGTATCCTTTCACATAACTGATAGGGTTTGAGCGGGGCGATTTACCAATCGGAGATTGATCGACAATCTCAATTTCGTCTATATAACGCGCTCCTTCAATTGAATCGTACTTGCCAAGCTTTGGCGGATTGCCGCCATTAAGTTTAACTATTCCGCTGTAAAGAATATCATGCACTAAAGTTGATTTGCCCGAACCGCTTACACCGCTTACTACTACAAAATTTTTAAGCGGAAATTCTACGGTAATATTTTTTAGATTGTTCTCGCGTGCGCCTACAATTTTTATTACTTCGGTTTTGCTTACCGTGCGTTTGGCTGGAACCGGAATTTCCAATTTGCCCGAAAGATATTTTCCGGTTAGAGATTTTTCATTTCCCATTATATCGTTGCATGTTCCGGATGCAATTATTTCCCCTCCATGAATGCCGGCACGGGGGCCCATATCAAAAATTAAATCCGCTTCGTACATCATTTCAGGGTCGTGTTCAACAACCAAAACCGTATTGCCGAGATCGCGCAGCGACTTTAATATTTTTATAAGTTGTGAATTATCTCTCGGATGCAAACCAATTGATGGTTCATCCAAAACGTATAACGTTCCCATCAATGCAGAACCGAGCGAAGTTGCAAGGTTAATCCTTTGTGTTTCGCCGCCAGAAAGTGTGCTGCTCAATCGATCCAAAGTTAAGTAGCCTAGTCCAACATCGTTCAAGAATGTCAGCCGTTTTATTATCTCGTCATAAATTTGCTGTGCAACGGCTTTCTCGTAGTTACTTAAGTGAAGAAGTTTGAAAAAAATTAGTGCTCGCTCGATCGACATTAAAACAATTTCATGAATCGATCTGTCTTCGATCTTAACCTGCATTGCTTCCCGGCGCAAACGTGAGCCGTGGCATGCAGTGCACTGAGTATATCCGCGGTATTTACTCAGTAAAATCCGGATTCCCATCTTGTAAGTTTTTTCTTCGAGATGTTTGAAAAATCCATCGATGCCATCGAATCCTTTGAAACCTTCTTTAACAAGTGCCACTTGTTCTCCGGTTAATTCTTTGAAAGGAATATTGAGTGGAATTCTGTTGTTATTGTTCCGGATTAAATCGCGTAAGTACTTGCTATGTTTAACCGTTCTCCAGGGTGCCACAGCTCCTTCGAGTAGTGTTAAGTTCGGATTTGGAACGATGAGGTCCATTTCGTAACCCATTGTTTTGCCGAATCCCTGGCAGACAGGGCACGCGCCGAACGGATTATTGAATGAGAAAAATCGTGTCTCCGGTTCTTCGTAACGGATGCCACAGCATTCGTAAAACCTGGTAAACCTTTTTATCCCGTTAGAATCGGCATTGATGATCACCAATCTTCCCTCGCCTTCTTTGAATGCCGCTTCGATCGATTCAGCGAGTGTTTCTCTAACTTTTCCCTTTTTGATTTTGAACCGATCGAGTACAACAAAAATTTCTTGTTTGGATTTCGGCAAAGTCTTGGTCTCGTTCAGATCGATCAATTTGTCTTTAAGAAAAACCCGGAAGAAACCTTTTTTGCGAAGAAGATCAATTTCTTCTTTAACTGTTCTTCCTTCATGCGAATGAATAGGGAAGCCAAGATAAAATTTGTTTTCTTCATTCTGATTTTCCAACCACTCCGAGACAGTTGCAACAGTATCTTTCTTGACTTCTTTTCAACAACTGAAGCAAATTGTTCTGCCTATGCGCGCGAATAGCAGTCGTAAGTAATCGTAAATTTCTGTACTTGTTCCAACCGTCGAGCGCGGGTTTCTTACGCCGGTTCGCTGTTCGATTGCTACGGCAGGGGAAATTCCGTAAATGAAATCCACTTCCGGTTTGTTCATTCTTTCGAGAAACTGACGTGCGTACGCCGAAAGACTTTCCACGTAGCGCCGCTGTCCTTCTGCATAAATTGTATCGAACACAAGCGAAGATTTTCCGCTTCCGCTAACGCCGGTAAATACAACCAGTTTGTTGCGCGGAATTTCCAGCGAAATGTTTTTTAGATTATGCTGGCGCGCACCCTCAACAACTATTTTGTTATCTGCGTAAAAACTTTTCTTTGGCATATATTTCTTTTCAAATCATAACCGGATAATTAACAAAAAATTTTTATAGAAAAACAAAAAAATCCACTCCAATCATAGATATTGTAATAGCCGTTGAATCGCTCTAACATACAATATGCTTAATTAAATGGAAAACTATATTTTTCACACGATAATAATCGGATTCATTTTGGTAAACAGTAAATCAGCTAAAAAAATTCTTGTAATAAATACCAAGTACTTGGGCGATCTGATTGTTTGTACTCCGGCACTTCGTGCACTCCGGAAAAGTTTTCCCGGTTCGTTTATTTCGATTCTTGTTCGGCAGGAGTACAAAGATGTTTTAACCGGTAATGTCAATATCGACGAAATTATCCCGTTCGATTTTTCAATTAAGAAAATGCATGGTTTTGAAAGATTGAAACTGGAATACGATTTCGTCAGGTACATACGTCAAAAGAAATTTGATATCGCTGTATCGCTGCAATCGGGCGATAGGTATGCGGAGTGGTTGTTTCTCGCCGGCGCCAAAATTCGCATAGCTCCTAAAAAACAGAACTTGAATTTTCTTCTAACAAAAAAAGTTGAAGTGTATGAAGATACAATAAGTTATCTCGATTATTATTTAAAAATTATAGAAGCATCCGGTGCCGCCGCAGATGGAAAGCAAACCGAGTTTTATCTCGATAACAATTTTAAGGACTGGTCCGAATCATTCCGCAACGAACACGACATTGGAAATGATGAGCTGTTGGTTGGTATTCATGCCGGTGCAAGCGAGCCGACAAAAATTTGGCCTATAGAAAATTTTCGCGAATTAGTTGATAAACTTATAGCCGATTATAGATTGAAAATAATTCTGTTCGTTGGCCCCGCAGAGAAAAATATTGTTGGGTATTTTTTAAATTTACGTAACATGAAAGTTATTACTGCCGATACATCCGGGAACATACAACAACTTGCCTGGCTAATTCATTTGTGCAAACTTTTTATTGCCAATGATTCCGGTGCCCGGCACGTTGCAGCTGCACTGAATATCCCGTCGATCACTTTATTTCCGGAAGATAAATTATCCTGCTGGAAATTTTATGAAGAAAAAGAAAATCAACACTTCATAATTGGAAAACGAAACTCGCTTGACCAGAATAAAATGTTTCTGGACGGTATCAAAGTCGAAACAGTTTACAATAAAGCAAAAGAAATTCTTCCGGATTAGAAATGATATTTAATATATGCGAGTTAAATAATAAAATAGCACGGATTGAACAGATCAAAAAAATCAAAACAGATCGATTCAAATTCTGTTAGATCGACTAAATATGCGTTCCGTCTTTATTTGGGTATGTAGATGAAGAAAATTGACAACGTTAAAAATATCTTGATTATAAAGTGGGGTGCGCTCGGCGACATAATTATGGGCACTTCTGCCATACGTTCGGTAAAAGAAAATTATCCCGATGCAAAAGTGACGCTGCTTTCCAATAGTTTGATTAATCAAATTGTTCCAGCCGAATCGATAGTAGATGAAATTTTGATTTACGACGAAAAAAAATATTCCGGGCTAAAATCATTCGTCGAGCTTTTCAAAATTGTTCGCAAGCTAAGAAAACTGAAATTCGATCTTGCAATAAATCTGCGGTGGACATCGGACCGGTGTGCAGTACTGACATATCTCAGCGGCGCGAAATACCGTGTAAGCTCGGGTCCGCAGGGGATGATGCGTTTATACAACATTCGCATTCCTCATCCGGTTGGAAGATACCATGAGATTCACCGGAACCTTGATATTGTAAAAGCAATCGGCGTCAAAGTGAAAGATGAAACTCCGTTTGTTTTTGTTTCGGAGGATGATAAAAAGTTTGTACAAAAATATTTCGGAGAAAATAATTTGAAGAAAGAAAAAACAATTTGCATTCATCCGGGTGCATCAAAACCGGTGCGCGCCTGGCTGCCGGAACGATATAAAGAAATTGCATACAGACTTGTTGATGAGTTTGGCTTGAGTGTAATTATAACATGGGGAAAAGGCGAGTATGAGAGTGCAAAAAATGTTGCCGGTGAACGCGAAGGCAAAATATTTTTGGCGCCGGAAACAAAAACAGTTGGCTACCTCGCTGCGTTAATCCAAAATTCCTCGATGTGCATTACAAACTGTACCGGACCGATGAATGTTGCAATTGCGGTTCAAACCCCAACGGTTGCGTTGCTTGGTTCAACCGATCCGCTTGATTGGTCGCCGTACGGAGAAATTCACAGAACGGTAAAATCACCTCTCGTTCGAGAGACTTATACTGATGAGCAGGAAAGGCAAGCAATGGAAGCCATTTCGGTTGATCAAGTTTGGAATGTTGTTCAACAGCGTTTCCAGGAACTTCTAATTCCCAATTTCTAATTTCTATCTACTTATTTTTCTCCAACTTCAGTTCAAGCGCTTTCAGTTCTTTCATCCTGGCATCAAGCAGCTCGTTCTGTTTCTTCAGTTCATCAAGTTTTGAATTAATATTTTTTTCATACAGGGGCATATCCCAATATCCGCGCTGTTCAAAGTAGCTCTTAAATAGCCAGTTGTGTTTAAGAGCTTCCATGTTTTCGGAAAGACGCGCAACTGCAATGTGCGCTTCATCTGAAGTCTTTGTCAAATTAGTTATAATTGTTTTGATTGAATCACCCATTTTTTTGTCGCCAATCAATTTTCCAAGTGCACCTTCTCCATTTTCAATTTTGCTGATTATATGATTAACGTCAACGATTGTCTTATCAACATCGGTCAGAATGGACTTAATGGTTCCGCTTGTACTTATAATGATATTCGAAATTTCATCCAGGCGGGCGGTAATTGTATTCAAACTTTTATCGGCTGTTTGTGTGATGCTAACTACGGAGTTGTAAAGTTTATCATCGTTGATAAGATTACCGATTGAACCTTCACCTTGATTTACCTTAGCAAATATTTCGGAAAAATCTTTGGTAAGATTTTTCATGTAACCCATTACAGATTCGGTTTCTTCAATAATCTTTGCGATGTTCACGGGAGTTTTTGTTTGGATGATTCCGCCGTCGGTAATCTCCGCTGCAGTAGTAGAGCCGGGTGTTATCGAAACAATTTTTTTGCCGACCAATCCTTCTGTTTCTACAGAAGCATGACTATCCAAACGGATGAAGTGTTTCAGTTCGTTGTCAATTCTCATCTTCACTTCTACTTTTGCGGACGTATCGCTAATTAAAGAAATCGAACTCACGCTTCCTACATCGTAGCCGCTCAATCGAACCGGTGCGCCGCTTTTGAGTCCTTCAATTTGATTGAAGTAAGCTTTGATTTCGATCGTTCTTGTGAATAATTTTTCTTTACTGCCAAGAAGAAAAATCGAAATTATCAGCAATATTGTTCCGAAGAAAATGAAAATTCCAAGTCGCGCGCCTTCAAGTTGTTTTAACATTTCGAACTCCGTTAAGCTTTGATTAATTCATGACCGAAGAAATTTTTCAAGAACGGGTCTTTTGAATCGGTCAATTCTTTTATGTTGCCTTCGTATGCAACTTTTGCATCTCTCAGAAAAATTGCACGATCGGCAATAATTTCAGCGCACATCAGATCATGGGTTACCGCAATCGAAGTCATCTTTAATTTCTTCTGCAAATTAATAATTAACTCGCTTATTTCTTTTGTTGTAATCGGATCGAGTCCCGTTGTCGGTTCGTCATAAAGCATCAGTTCAGGATCGGTAATAATCGATCTTGCCAATCCGATTCTTTTTTTCATCCCGCCGGAAAGTTCGGAAGGCATTTTATCGATTGCTTCTTCAAGCGAAACAAGTTCGAGAGTGTGTTTAACCTTTATGTCAATTTCTTTCTGCTGCATCTCCGGGAAATGACGCTTCAAAGGGAAAGTTAAATTTTCGCGGACAGTCATCGAATCGTACAATGCCGAACCTTGAAAAAGGAATCCGATGTTTTTTCGTACCTCGTTCAATTTGGCAATCGAGAGCTCAAGAACATTTTTACCGTTGATCAAAATGTCTCCGTTGTCGGGTGTCATCAATCCGATTATACATTTCAGCAGAACGCTTTTACCCTGTCCGCTTCTGCCAAAGACAACAAGATTTTCGGCGCGCTGCACTGCAAAAGAAACATCGTCTAGAACTACATGTTCTTCAAATCTTTTTGTAAGATTTTTAACTTCTACTACCCTAAAGTTGGCCATAACCACAAAGTTAATTTTACAAGAACCGTGTCAAAAATCAAAATTAAAAGTGAAGAAAGAACCACTGAAGTAGTCGAAGCGCGTCCAACACCTTCGGTTCCGCCTTCTGTAGTGTAACCTTTGTATGCCCCTACAAGACCAACGATGTATCCAAACACAAAAGTCTTTGTAACGCCCGGAATAAAATCTCCAAATTCAACCGAGTTAAGAACAGAGCTTAAATAATATTGCCAGCTCATACTTTCGGTTATGATAATTGCAATGTAACCACCGAGAATAGCAATAATAATTACATAAATTGTTAATAGAGGCAAAATCATTGTTGTTGCTATTATGCGTGTAACAACAAGATATTTGAAAGGATTAACAGCCGAAACTTCCATCGCATCAATTTGTTCGGTAACACGCATTGAACCCAGTTCTGCACCTATGCCCGAACTTACACGTCCGGCAAAAATTAAAGCAGTTATTACCGGTGCAAGTTCGCGAACAACTGTTAAGGCAACCATGCCGGGAAGAAAATCGCTTGCACCGAATCTTTGCATAACAGGCTGGCTTTGCATTGCTAAGACCAACCCGATAATAAAACCGGTTATGCTCACAATTCCGAAAGTCTTAACGCCGAGTTCATCCATGTGTTTTTTGATCTCCGAAATTTCATACGGCGGAAGAAATGCCTGCTTAATAAATTCCAAAATAAAAATTGTGAGTCCCGTTATTGTAGCAAAAAAGTTATAGATATAATCGGAGACCGATAAACGGCGCCCGTATCTGTGGTGCGGAAGTTTCATTAACAGTTAAATTTTTATTTAATTCTTATTCAAAATAGTAAAAGAAAAGAATACTTTGTAGCCAGGAATTGTTTGTGTTTTATCTTTATGACTTTTTCTGATGCAAGAACTCCATCCCAATTATATATACCCCCGGTGCGATAAAGGATTTCTTTCCGATGTCATCGAATCTATTATAAAGAATTAAAATTTACGCCAACAACTCAAACTACTCTCAATCTTTAGATGCCATAAAGACTCAAGATTCCGTTGTGCGCACCCTTGAAATCATTGGGGAAGCAGCCAAAAAAATTTCTAATGAATTGAAGAAACAAAATCCTTCGGTGAAACGGAAGAGTATTTCCGATTTGAGAAATAGATTGATTCATGATTGCTCCGGAATTTATCTTGACGTTATTGAGGGAATGATTGAAGAGGTGTCAATGCGCCCGAGCATGAAATAAGCAAAATCCTTGAAACACCTTAGAGATCATCTACTTTTAAAAAATTAGAACGCGTTTCTGTAATGATTTATCCGCGGTTTCTCGCCTGCAAGATGGAGAATTGCAACAACATCAATCCGGCAGTCATGTCCGCGGATTTCATGCCCGGCTAAATATGCTTCTGCAACTTTTTTGATTTGATTCTGTTTCCCTTTTGTGATTGCATATTCGGGTAAACCGTATTCAAGATTTTTTCTGTACTTAACCTCGACAAAAACTAAAATGTCCTTCTCTTTTGCTATTATATCTATTTCGCCGTGACCGAAATGAAAATTTTTATCGACGATTTTGTAACCTATACTTGCGAGAAACTCTACAGCAAGTTTTTCGCCGTAATTGCCCGTGCTACGCTTATTAGTCAATTTGTCATTTGTCATCGGTTAATTCATAAAAGCTATTATTATTTTTCTTCGTGCAGAATTTTTTTCAGAAAGGTTTTTCTGTGTAACGGTGTTGCACCGTGTTTTCTAACAGCTTCGATATGAGCGCGCGTGGCGTAACCTTTATTTTTATCCCAAAAATATTCCGGATAAATTTTGGATGCTTCTTTCATAATTTTATCCCGCGTTACTTTGGCAATAATTGATGCAGCAGCAATCGAAAAAGATTTAGAGTCTCCCTTCACAACAGTTTTTGTTTTGATTTCGGACTGAAAGGATTTGTTGCCGTCAATAAAAATAAAATGAGGCTGCCGATTCAATTGCCCGACAGCATTCTTCATGGCTTTTAATGTTGCCTGCAATATATTTATTTTATCAATTTCTTTGCGATCGACAATACCAACGCCGAAACTCTTACAGTTCCCGGTAATCCATTTGTATAATTCTTCCCGTTTGGATTCCGAAAGCTTTTTTGAATCGTTAATTTCTTCATGAAAAGTTTTTCTGTCGAAAATTACTGCTGCGGCTACCACAGGTCCGGCAAGCGGTCCGCGTCCGGCTTCATCAACCCCTGCAATAATTTTTACTTTTCCGGATAAATGTTTATTGTCAAAATTTTTTAGTGTGTTCATCAAAATTCATTAATTATTCCAAAGTGAATTTTTCCTTCGCTGAATGGATCTCCTTTGCCTAAAGCAAAACTAACACCGAGCACGCCAAGACTTGTCTCGAGGTTAATTCCGAATCCGTAACCGGTTTTGAACCCCGAAATTCCGGTAATCAGTTTACTCTCATTGGCATTTCGCAAAAAGTAACCGGTATCAAAAAATAAAAATGCAAATGTGCGCCTGGTGAGTAAAAATCTGTATTCAAGATTCGACCAGACAATCCTATTTGCGCGAAATTGTTTTTCTCTGTAACCGCGCAGAGATCTTGCGCCGCCCAAAAAATATAAGTCGCTTATTTCGAAATTGGAGCCGAGCAATTCCCTTGCACGAACAGCAAATGCAAGAACCTGCCTGTTGAACAATTGTTTGAAAATACTGAAGTCGAATTCGAGCCGTTGAAAATTTTCCTTTGTCTTAATATCGGTTGTAATGAACTGCGCCGGGCCGTTTATTGTCTTTCGCGTAAATTTGTACGAGTTGACAAAAAGAATTCCTGAGGTCGGTGCATAAAAATCGTCGCGTGTATCTATCTTGAGATTAACCCCGCTTGTAAATGCCGATGCATTGTAAACAGTGAAAACATTAAAGCTTCTTTCGGTTGGAATTGTCGACTGGGTGTTCAGAATAATTGATGCGGAAATTTCCGGAGTCGCAATATATTCGAGAGCCGCTTCAAAATTGCGCTGAACATAAGTTGAATCCTGCTTTCTCTGAAACAACGAACCCTGGATGTTGAATGGAAGTCCGAAGAGCCACGGTTCCAAATATTGAATTTCGAGTTCTTGCGAATATTGATTTTCTTGCTGCCATCTGAAAGAAGCTGCGCGTCCTGTTCCGAAAAGATTTCTCAGATTGATATTTACAAAACCGGTTAAGTAGCCTCTCGTGTTATCGTTTGCCGGCGGAATGTAGCCCGCGATCCCATCGAAATAATTTGTTTGTTTTTCTTTGACGGCTATTTTTAGAACTCCTTCGTTTTTTGAGTTGATAAAGTATGTTGGAACATCAACCGGTTCAAAGAAACGAAGACGATTCAACTTTTCTGGAATTCCGTTGATCTCTTTTTGCGAGTACGCTCCGCCTTTTGGGATCCGAATAGCGCGTGCAATTACGTAATCTTTTGTTTTTGTGTTTCCATCAATTTCGATTTTGTCGATCTTACTTTTTGTCCCTTCATCAATGGTAAGCAATAAATCTACGATGTGATCGCGCGTCGATGAATCGCCAACAAACTGAACCGACTCAATTTTAATCGAAGCGAATGGAAATCCTCTGTTCTCATAATAATCTAAAATTCCGGAGAAGACCGACTCGATATTTCCTTTTGTGAATACGGAATTATCAAGATCGGACAAATAATTTGCCAGACGAAGCGAATCCTTGAGACCGGAATTGAATTTTATTTTGCCAATTAATGCCGGTGTACCTTCAACAACATCTACAATCAGTTTTGATTTGGAAGAATCGATCTTTTCTATTTTTGTATTAACTGCTGTATAAAAGTAACCTTCACCGCGTAAGGACGTTGAAATTCTTGCGCGAATAGTGTCATCGTATGCAGGGAATATATTTGTCCCAGGATTAATCTTCATCCAATTGAGATAATCGTTCGATGAAAAAATTTTGTTGCCGGTAATGTCTATACGGGAAATAACCTGTGCAGATAAGCCGGTCTGAAACAGAAGACTAATCAGAAGAAAAATTGACATCATCTTAGCATACTCTGCCCGACCTTTGCGTTTAACTACCGAGTGGTTGAAAGCAAAAACACAAAGTTTGCAAAGAATGGCGCTAAGTGCGCAAAAATAATTTCCACATTTTATCATAAAGTTCGCAAAGAATTAATACTTCGGTGAATCATCTATCATCTTCATCTTTTTACCGGCAGATGAAATTTTTACTTTATCAACATACATATTCATCTGGTCAAGTGAGACCCGGCAAGTCTCTATCATCGAAGCATTAGCCGAGCCCAATGCCGCTGCAATTTTTACGAATTCGTCAAACACAAGAGAATTTTCCATTCCGTATGCAATTCCCGCCACAAAAGCGTCGCCGCTTCCCGTTGCATCAATTGCATCGATGTGCGGCTGCTCAATCTTGTAATGAAAATCAAATTTTGAAGCATATGCCGGATTAGCTCCGTCGGTAAGAAATGCAAGTTTTATCTTTCGGGAATAAAGCCAGAGCAGGTATTCGAGTTTTTCCGGTCCGGTTTGCAGTGAAATGCCGAGAGATTTTTCAACCTCGGAAACGTTGTTGTGGATTATTGTAGGTGAAGCGTCGATACATCTCTTAAGATGATTTCCGTATGTATCAAGAATAGAAATCTTATCGTATTTGTTTGAAAGTTCGATTCCGGATGGAAAAATATCATCTGCAGCAGAACAAGGAGAACTTCCGGCAAAAACGACGATGGAACAGTTCTGAATCATCTTCTCAAGTTTATTTTTGAATTCCGACGATTCCGAAACTGTCACTTCGTTGTTTGTTCCGAAAAAAGTTGAGATACGATTTAAATTCTCTTCAACAATTAAATCGGCGGACCGCGTTTCGGATTTTGTGGAAACTACGCTCAAATCGATCTTATCTTTGGTAATGCAGTGACGTAATATTTTTCCGTTGTTCCCGCCCAAGAAAGTAAAAGCATGATTAGGAATTCCAAGCCAGTTCAATTGTCTGCTAACATTTATACCTTTTCCGCCGGCTGAATAAATTTCTTTCGAACATCTGTTTTCTTTTCCAAGTTCAACTGAATTAAAAAACAAACGTCTTTCTAAAAGCGGGTTGATTGTAACAGTGAGAATCATTTTTAAAGCAGATTTAAAAATTTATTATGAGAAATGAATTAAACATTTATAGTAATGCTATGTTCTACGCTAGCGCTTCGATCCCTATTTTATAAGGATGTGGGAAGCTACATTTGAATTATTGCCTGTATCCCGGCCAGCGACTATAGTCCGGGTTAACAAGTCTGTAATTGCCAAATCCGGTTTGATCTGAAAAAATAAAACTACGGTTCAGATCATAATAGTCCCAAATTTCGTACGGCTTAGCGTTGGAATCCATCGGATGCCGTTCAACGTAACTCGGCGGTCCAAACGTAACATAGATCATTCCCATGTCGGAGTGCCAGCCGGCGCCAAAGCCCTTAAAATTTTTGTTTGCATATTCAACTCTACGGTAGTACTCGTAAAGTATCGGGTTCTCGTCAACTTTCTGATTCGGTTTTTTCTTATCCCAGAAAGCAAGAAAGCGATTAAGCTTTTCATTGTAAGTGGAAGCACTTTTTATAAAATCTAATTCCTCGGGCGAAGCAATGTAAAGCATTTCATCAACAGCCAGGTCGAGATCAACAATGGTACCTGGTAAACCATAAATTACAGAATAAAAATTCTTTTCTGTCGATTCAACATCTTTCCACTCTTTGTTCTTCAGAACAACTTTTAACGAATAATCACCCAGGGGAAAATTTGCGTTTTTGATTGTGTGTATGATAAGATTATTTCCAGCTTTCAACGAGCGGGGGTCGTCTTGTTTGAAAGATTTATTGCCCCTAAAATCATTCATCGAATATTCAAGAACAGCGTTGCGAACCTTGTTTGAATAAATGGTTAAAAAGAACGAAAGCGAATCGACTTTGTTTGTAACGTAAGTTGAAACATTTGGAATAATCTTTTCTCCGGTAGAATCTATAATAACATCCGCTATAAACATCAAGTCGCTTATACCGAGAGTATCGGAAATTTGCCGTACGGTCAGCGGAATTTCTTTAGAAGAAGTTTTTCGTGAATCCGAATCTTCAATAATACATTTCAAAAAATACTTTCCGGGATTCATGTCGTAACTTTTATAACTCAAGTTGAAATTACTTTTGGAAAGTGTTTGATTGAAATCGTCCGACTTAACGTGTTCCTTCCAGATTCTTTCGAACAGAACGTTCTTTTTGCTCTCATCGAGAAAAGTTAATGTAACATCGTACGTTGCGCGGTATGAATTCTCCCTCTTTACAAACTGAATGCTGGAATAGGGGACCTTTACAAACACATCTACACGCGATTTATCCCGAACAGTGCTTTTGTAGCTGGCGTAATCGACCGAAAAATTAATGACACTGCCGAAAGCCTCTGCGCGTGCCGAATATTCTACCTGTGCATACAAACCCGCTCCGAATAAAATCCAGATCAATGTCAATCGTTTCATAATGACTCCTCTGCTTGCATACGTAACTTACTGCTTTATGGAAAGTTACCAAATAAATCATACTCGTTGCAATCGTAAATTTCAACGTCATAAAATCCACCAATCTTCAATGTGCCGTTTTTTGCTTCTATTATTACTTCGCCGTCAACTTCAGGTGCATCGCGCTGCGTACGACCTATGTAGTGACTGTCTTCAAAGTTGTCGATAATAATTTTTATTTTCCTTCCAATAAACGACCGATTCTTTTCTTCAGAAATATTTTTTTGAATTTCCATGAGCGTAGCTTTCCGTTCTTCTTTCGTTTCGTGCGGAACAGGATCGCCAAGAAT
>CAZQQC010000011.1:40072-42893 GCA_964595365.1 uncultured Melioribacter sp. | reverse complement strand
CTGTATTATAGTCCCATAAGATAGCTTTTAGAAGTTTAATTTTTCCTTCGGTTGTCATTTTAATATACCGTTGCGTGAATTAAATTACTCAGAACTGAAAATGATGTCAAAAAGTAATTTGACAAATATCTATCTGCGAAAATCATAACTAATCCCCGCTACGACACGTTAAGACTCGTCGAAACGAGGCGAGCGTTAAACTTGCCTGCTGCAAGAAGGTCATCGTTCTATTTCCTATAAAAAAAATTGCTCTTGTACTCATTAACGGGTTTAGTTAATAAATTTGCCTACAATAATTTCCAAGATATTCTATCATCACAGAATCTTCTGCTAAGCATTCGTTTTCTTAACATTTTCATTTCATACACTCATGCGATTCAACAGTCATACATTCCATCATCATGCAACTCTTGCCCTTCACTTTTCCAAACCTCTCCTTAATTTTTCTCACACTCATTAACTCTCATAACCGAGAATCAACAACCGCATATCCATACTACTTACTCACTACTATTTACAGCTACTTCATCCTGCGATTTTATACGCTTTAATTGTAAAAATGCTTAATCTATACACAAAACTCATAATCCATCAACTGCGCCGAGTTCAGTCGAGGTGCCACACCACCGTCAACACACTTTTGTAATTTCTCATCGCAAAATCAATCTCGTTCAAATATCCATCCTTTTTTCATTCCCTCATTCATCCATTCAAATTTTTCCGTTCACGTCTTCCCCTCCACCGGGCCTGCCTTGAGTGTAATGAAAGGCATGTACCGGGTATTATTAAGAGTGTTTAACAGAAGTGCAAAATTATATCGCGATTATATCACTTTAAGCATATTGTAATTTTCTACCCTTTGGAGCCGGTATCTTTCTCCCAAGTTTTTTTGCAGTTTGAATCCATTCTTCGATGATTTTTTGAACATTTTGAAGTGCTTCTTGATGGTTCAATCCATCGGACATGCAACCGGGTAGCTCCGGAACTTCGGCTACAAAAACATTATCTTCTTTACTCCAATAAATGATTACTTCGTATTTATACATATCATAAATCCTTATTAAATTTGTATTTTAAAATCAGACTTCTCACCTGTTTTACTTGATATGGTTTTGCTTTTCCATCATGTAGCGGTTGAATATTAATAATTTCCAGAATTTTTTCTTTATGATAAATGTGATGACTACCTTTAATACGTTCTTTAAAACCTAACGATATAACTAATTTTCTTAATTCGGAAAATCTAATATTCTTATCAGAAATTCCAGATAAAACTTTTTCAAGTATCTCTTTCATAATAAAATTCGATAAATTTTTCTAAATCAAAAAAAGTGAGGTTGTTTTTTTAAGACATCCGCTTACTATTTGCATAATGTCAAATGTCCAGGGAAGCCCATTCCGCTAACTGATAAACAACCACCAACAACCAATCACACACTTATCCATGCAAATGTTAACTCTCCTTCCAATTACAATTGCCCAATGACATCATACGATACAGAACCTTAACCTCAATACTACCTACTCCCTACAAATACTACTATTTCAGCCATCTGCTTCACACTGTACCGAGCTCAGTCGAGGTGCCACAGCAACGTTAACACGCTGTTATACTTTCTCATAGCAAAATCAATCTGTCTTAAGTAGCTGCTCGTTTCATAACTATTAGTGCCGAACCAACCGGCAACATTTACCGTTACGGTCTCTGCTAGAGAAGCTCTGTAATCGTTCTGTTCTTTCAAATCAAAAAAAAATTCACCCTGGGTAATAAAGCAATAAGGTAACAATGTGACATGTCGGCTTTATTTGTTTTTATTTACGTACTTGATAAGCCCGAATAATTGCGCTCTAATTTCATTGATCTCATTAATCGTATTTTCAAATTCCATCTCATTCACAAAATTCAATGCTTGACTTATAATTATCTGTGTCTCTACTTCACTTAGAGAACCACTGGCAATATAGAGGAATTGAATAAATTCTTTCTGCGAATTTCTTCCGGCTCCCTCACTAATATTCGATGGAACCGATATTGAGGCACGCCTTAACTGTTGCGTTAATCCATACAATTCATCTTTAGGAAACTTTGAAGTCAGTTGATAAATTTCTTTTACAAGCTGTATTGAGTTTTTCCAAACATTTAAATCTTTATGAGTCTTCATCTCATTTAATCTCTGTCACTTTGTTACTTTGTCACTTTCTTACTCTGTTACTTTTCCACAGTTATCTTGTTACTTTGTCACTGATTCTCACAGATACAAAATTGTAAGGACACTGTTGTACTTTATCATCGCAAAGTCTATCTCATTCAGATATCCGTCGCTATCTCCAAACCAATCTGCAGAAATAACTGTTATAGTATGATCAAGAGTATCCAAATAATCGGTTTTCTCTTTTATAAACTGTTTGTATCCGCGCTTTCTAATTCTCTGCTTCATAACATAATTGTTCGGCATCAATTGTTCAAAAATATCGTGTACTCTTGTGTTCACCGGCACCGGTTCATATTTCTCCAGCTTACCATAGACATAGTATTTATTGCATGCCATCCATCCTATTCTTTTGTTAACGGATAAAATAACAGCCATTGCGCCTTTGTATAATTCCGCAAACCTCAGCGCCGCCGCAGTCAGCGAAACTCTAAACTCCTCCGCAATCTGTTTGAACAAGTCAGCACTTATCCTTTCACCTTTCACGTTTGACCTTTCACGATCGACATATTTCTCAAACCACTTACGTTTCATTAACAGTTCCACCGCAAATTGATTCGCTTCTTTTTCACGTTTCAATTCTTCAAATCGTTTCACATGTGTATCAACAA
>CAZQQC010000011.1:0-39972 GCA_964595365.1 uncultured Melioribacter sp. | reverse complement strand
ATCTATCTCTCTTAAACTCATGCACAACCTCTACACTCTGCACTCTACGTTTATTCAGCACTCCGCCTCAGCTGCTTTTTAATTTATCATTTCTAATTTTGAATTTTTCATTGAAGTACTGGTTCGCTTCTTTTTCACGTTTCAATTCTTCAAATCGTTTCACATGTGTATCAACAAAATCATCGTATCTATCTCTCTTAAACTCATGCACAACCTCTACACTCTGCACTCTACGTTTATTATTCACTTCGGTTCTGCAGCTCTCCAATTTATCTTTCCCTTTAAACTCATCACTCACAACTCCTAACTTATCATTGAAGAAGTGTCCCATCTCATGCGCAATTATATATCTCTTCTGGTATTCGTTTTCCAAATTGTGATTCAATGTTATTATTCCGGTATGCTTGTTAAATACAATCTTCCCCCATTTTGTATAATATTGAGTAGTTAGGAAGTGTAAGAAGTTCTATCAGATTATGATCTTCTAGCTGAGCGACACATGGATCATTTTCTAATTTGATAGAAATACATCAATAGAAATATCACCTTGTTTTAAGATTGCTCTTAAAGTTCCTTCAGGTATATCACCTGGATGATTAGGAATAGTTGTATATCTTTTGGAATAAGGATTATACCAGATCTCATGACTTCCGCTGCTTGGCGGTAGAATTCAAATCCAGATTTCTTAATCTTTCTTATAACATCTCTGTACTTAAGGCCAATCTGCTCATTACAGACCAACTATGAGCGGATAATTAAATTTTATACCTATTTCTGAAGGGACATTCAAAGTATCTTCAGAAACGCTTTGCGCTTCAAGAAGTTTTTTAACAATATCTCTTGCAATTTCAATTGTTTCTGTAATGGTTCTACCCTGAGCAACGAGCCCTTGAATATCATCGGAGGTTGCAAGGTAATAATCTTCAGGAAGTTTTTCGATCACTATGTTCACAATCTTTTCCACTAAATAAATCCTTTTAATTAAAATTACAAAACAAGCATTTATCAATCAATGTGCAGATTAGCGTCAATTATATTATTCTAGGCAATGTTATAGTTGATGCCCGTTGTTTTTCGTTAGCACTTTTGATCTCTACCATAATAGTTAATACTTTTATCATTCCTTGCCCTTAATATCACTCTGAGCGTAGCGAAAAATCTCTTCCCATGTCATTCCGGGCTTGATCCGGAATCTTCATTCAATTCATGCATCGAGTCTGCCCTGAGTGACCCGTCTCGCCTACTAGGCGGAAACGAAGAGCTTGCCGAGGGACCTTTTTAACCACAGATATCACGGGTTAACACTGAGACAATCAGTGTTTAATCTGAGTAATCTGTATGTCCGGCATGTTTTTATGATGGATGGTTAAATTCTTTTTGAACTACAGATTATCACAGAGCTAAATCCCCTCTGCACATCAAGCTGATCATTGTTTTCAACTTTAAAATTTAATTTCCCTTTTTGTTCATTATCTATTACTTATTATTCAAAACTTAGGAAAGCTCCGCCACATCAGTCACACTGCGTAAAAAAACGGGGTCTTTACAAGATTCCCCCTGAAGAGAGGAGTAATATTATTTTCAATCAAAGTTTAAAAATATTAACATCTTTGATATGTAATTACATCAGAGCATCTAATTACCAATTCTAATTTATTCGATAATTAACAATTTTCCACTTGATTATTAAAATTCTTTTTTTAAATTACGACTTTTAAATAATACTCTATTGTTCTAAAACATGACTAATCAAATTCTAATTCTCTTCTAAGAAGTGCATTAAGATTTCTGAAGTGTAAATTATTATCCACTATTTTAGAATTTGCAAGCTAAAACAATTATGTTGCCGCCATTTTACTTAATGTAAGTATACGGCACTACCCGCTTATAAAAAAGACAACCTTAATTTCACACCTACATACTCATCTTATGCAAGATTTATCGATCGTGAAAAATTAAAATTGCAAAACGAGTATTTTTTCTAAAACAAGAAAAATCCGTTTGTCCGGCCCGGAACTCACATAACATAAGTTACATATTGTTTACAATAGCACGACCGAAATCGGAACAACTCAATTCTGTTGCACCTTTCATCAAACGGGCAAAATCATACGTTACTGTTTTCGCTTTAATCGATTTGCCAATTGCCTTTTCGATCAACCGTGCAGCTTTATTCCATCCGAGATATTCAAACATCATAACTCCTGATAAAATGACCGAACCAGGATTAACCTTATCCAGTCCGGCATATTTAGGAGCCGTACCGTGAGTCGCTTCAAACACAGCGTAGTGATAACTCATATTTGCACCGGGTGCTATTCCTAATCCTCCCACCTGAGCAGCACATGCATCGGATAAATAATCACCGTTCAAGTTTGGCGTTGCAAGAACATCATATTCGGTTGGGCGCAAAAGTACCTGCTGGAATATGCTGTCGGCAATTCGATCTTTAATTAAAATTTTTCCATCGGGCATTTTCCCTTCGTACTGTTTCCAAAGCTCGTCTTCGGTAACCACTTGATCGCCGAAATATTTCTTTGCGGTTTGATATCCCCATTCCTTAAAAGCGCCTTCGGTAAATTTCATGATGTTGCCTTTATGAACAAGTGTAACGCTTGGACGTTTGTGTGAAATAGCATATTCAATTGCTTTTTTCACAAGGCGCTCGGATCCAAATTGACTCATCGGTTTGATGCCTATCCCGGATTCGATGCGAATATTCTTATCGAAATTTTTATTTATATATTTTATTAAGCTGGTTGCTTCTTTTGTCTCCGATTTAAATTCGATACCGGCATAAACATCTTCCGTATTTTCACGAAAGATAATTACATCTAAATCTTTCGGACGTTTTACAGGGCTCGGTGTTCCGGCATAATATTTTACCGGACGTACGCAAGCAAACAAATCGAGTTCCTGCCTAAGAGTTACGTTCAAACTTCTGATACCGCCACCTACAGGAGTAGTTAAGGGACCCTTAATAGCAACAACATATTCCTTGATTGCTTCAAGAGTTTCTTTCGGCAGCCATTGATTCCTGCCGTAAGTTTTAACTGCTTTCTCGCCGGCAAAGATTTCCATCCATACAATTTTCTTTTTGCCGTTGTAAGCTTTTTCTACAGCAGCATCGAAAACCATTTTTGATGCAAACCAAATGTCGGGACCGGTGCCGTCACCTTCAATGAAAGGAATAACCGGATTGTTTGGAACCGAGAGTTTTCCGTCTTTAATGATAATCTTTTCACCTTCGGCTGGAACTGAAATTTTTTTGTACTTAGCCATTTTTACTCCACGTTTTATTCAATGAAAAATATTTCCACAAAGATTTCACATCTAATCCTTGCTAACTAAGGGGCATAAACAAAATCTTAATTAACCGGCAGTGTGAATTGAAAAGAAGAAGTTAAAATTTGTAGACAAAAATAATTATTCAACAATTGATCTGTGAAAATCATAAACGATCCCTCAAACATGCCAGCCAGCAAGTGTTCCATCTTTAAATTAAAAAATTACTTTTGTCCTCTCTCAAAATAATTCATACTACCGGTTTAATTAACGATTTTAAATCTTTTAATTAAAATTAAATTAGAATCGTGTAAAAACCAAAGAAGAGAAGAAATTATTCCGCCAAAAAATGATGGTTTTTAATTTATGTTTTGTAGCGGGTAAAGAATGTAATAGCGGGATGGCTTATGGGTTTACCTTACACAAGGTTTGATCTTCCTTGAAAAATTAAAATTGCAAAACGAGTATTTTCACTAAAACACAAAATTAGTTTTTCATGCCTGGACATTGCATAACATCAGTTATAAATTATGGCGAATTATATGACCTTGAGAAGTGCAGAATAAACTTTGGATAAAGGAAGACCAACTACATTATAGTAACAGCCGTCAATCCGGTTTACGAATACCGCTCCAAAATCATCCTGTATTCCGTATGCGCCGGCTTTATCCATAGGGCTTCCAGTGTTTATATAATCTCGAATCTCTGAAGACGATAATTTTCGAAATGTAACTTCTGTTTTTTCGTAGCCAATAATTCTCTTCTTACTTTCGATGTTCAGAATTACGAATCCCGTATAAACTGTGTGCGTTCTTCCGCTCAGCTTCCAAAGAATATTAAACGCATCACTTTTGTTCTTCGGTTTTCCAATGATCTCTTTGTCAAGTACAACAATGGTATCGGCCGTAATCACAATTCCGGAATCAATTTTTTTAACAGCAGCATCCAATTTATGAAGAGCCAATCTTTTAACTGTTTGAACCGGATGTTCGCCATCCAGAATTTCTTCGTGAAGATCAACGGCGAAAGCTTTGAATTTAATTCCGAGTTGTTTAAGAAGTTTTCTTCTGCGGGGAGATTTTGAAGCAAGAAATATTTCGACTTTAGACCTTATCATCTGCAATATTGACGTATTGTAAAAAAGAAATGGATTGAAACAAAAAGTATTCGTTAACGGAATAAAGCTTTTATACTTCCCCACGTTCTTTTAACACTTGATACATTGTGCGGTGCCGATACTTCCCCCGAATAAGAAGTAGTACCGTCATTATCAACTATTTTCAATCTGTAGACATATAATTGTTCCGAAGTTTTAAACACGGTTTGGTCGACATATTCGTAATTCTTATCGGCTTGCGGATAAACAACACCAATTTCACTAAAACTTCCGTTAACAGTTTTTCTTTCAACTACGTATTGTTTAAGATTGGTTTCTCTTGAGGTCTGCCAGCGAATAACAATACTGCTGCCGTTGGAACGCGCAGTAAATTGTATAAGATCAATCCCTCCAAGTACTATACTTGCAAAAATCAGAAGAATCGTTATGATGTTATTGATTTTATTCATTTCTATATCAAAATATATCCTGTCAGGACATTTTTGTCAAGTTATTTATCTCACACCTTGTGATACCTCTCCCACATTCCATACTTAAACTTAACAAATATTATCAGCGCATAAAGAATTACATAGAACGGTAATGCAAACCATGCACCTACCAAACCTAATTTCAAATAGACTCCTAAGAAATACGCAATGGGTACAAACACGAACCAGTTAACAATCACCTCGGATAACATTACATAAAATGTTTGTCCCGCCGCCTGTAATCCATTGGCAAGAACAACTCCTATTGCATAAAAAATTTGTCCAAGACCGGCTATTCTCAACGCAGGTACTGCAGTCTCGATGATATTATGATTATTTGTAGTTAAAATTAAAATCCATCTCGGAACAAAAACAAAAAGCATCCCTACAAAAATTGTGTATAAAATAGCAATCTTACTGGTTTCGTAGCCATAATGTTTGGCAAGTTTTATATCTCCTCCGCCGAGACTGTTACCAACAAGCGTCTGCATGGCTATTCCGAAACCGAAACATGGCATTAGAGATATTTGTAATGCAGAAAAAACAACAGTGCTTGCCGCCTGTTGATCTGTTCCGATAAAACCGGTTATAGCTATGAAACTCAAGAAACCGACCAGAATAAAAATGTTTTGTAAAGAAACCGGCACAGAAATTTTGATTATCGATGAAGCTATATTTTTTACGAATCTAAAATTTTTGAAATATTGAAATTTGTGCCGGAATGATGGCATCATCGATACAGTTAAATAAAAAAGCGAATCACATATTGTTGCAACTGTCGATCCTAATCCCGAACCTGCTAATCCCATAGCAGGCATTCCAAATCCACCGTAAATGAAAAAATAATTAAAAATAATGTTGAGCAGATTAATCAGAACAGCCGAGTACATAAAGACTTTTGTTTTGCCGATTCCAAAAAAAAATCCACGATAAGAAACAGTAATTAGAAAAAACGGAATTCCCATAAAACGATAATGAAGGAACTGACCGGCGTAATAAGCAACTTTGGGATCTACAGCAAAGAAGTTTGCAATGTCGTAAGAGAAATAGACAACCATGCCGGCAACTGCCACACCAATTAAAAATGCAATAATCAATGAGACATTAAGAACTCTGCCGCATTCACTGTATTCCTTCGCGCCGAAGCGCCGGGCTATAAGAACATGAGTACCCGTTGCAAGACTTGAGAACAAACTAATTATTGCCCACGTAGCAATAACACCTATTCCCATGGCGGCAAGGTAATACTCTGCATTAGGCAACCGTCCAACCATAGCTGTGTCAACAAGTGAAACAACCATCTGCGTCGATAACCCGGCTATGGCTGGCAGCGCGAGCTTTAGAATGTATGAATGATCTTTCGAATAGGAAAATAATTTCATAACGTGCTAAAATATTGAATTAATCAAATCAAAAAAAATCTGAATGTTTAACAAACTAAAAATATGCGCTTACAATCCCGACAATAATTTCAATATTTAGAATCTGTTATGTGAATTAAAACAAAAATAAAAATTTAGAAACAGAAGTAATTGCAAAAATATTTTTTAACCACGGGTATCACAGATTAAATCTGTGCTCTTTGTGGTTTAATCCTTTTAACTCCGGACTAGTGCCTGCCTCCGGAGAATCTTCGCAGAGACGATCTGTGTATGATCTGTGCAATCTGCCTGTCCGGCATGCTTTTATGACGGATGGTTATTTTTTTTCCAGCAGACTATCACCGGGGTTCTATGTACCTAATTTTTGTCGCCTCTCAAAATAATTCGCACAACTTGATATTTAGATTAAAACTTGCCTGCTGAAAGGAGTATTGCTATCTTGCATTAAGAAACTGCCTGTTATCATAAGGTCCAATTAATGACAAAGCAGGAAGAAGTCCGCTATCTGATTCATACTCTCGGAATAAAGCCCGGTCTGGTTGCTGAGAAACTTGGTATGAAAATTCAGACCTTCAATTATCTGGTCAATGATAGTCCGCAGTTTGATGAAGACCTTTATAAGCAAATCAAATCTATTATAGACGATTACCAGTTTGAATTAAATCTTTTCGAAAGCGGCGACGACACCGAAAGTCTTGATCTGTTTACCGATGATAAACTAAACTTAGGAATAGGTGAACGGATTCGTTTGTTTGCAAAAAGAAAGTACGGCACGCTTAAGAAACTTGCTGGAGCTATGAAAATTTCTCCGCAGCAGCTTCAACAATATGTAAGCGGAAAGCGCGAACCCGGCACAAGAGTACTCATGAAACTACTTCGTTTGGGATGCGATATTAATTGGCTACTCGGAGGGAAAGAATCAATCGAGTCTTACAAAATTTACAAACTCGAGAATGAATTGAGAAGGCTCCAGAACAGCTTTAACCAAATTGCTGAATTGACAAAGAAAGTTGAAAGCGGGCATTAAGCAGAGTTTTTAATTACGAGCCCGATGTTACGAGTTTTAAGCGCGCCAGGTTTTTACACCAACATCAAATTTATCAGCGGGCACCTTTGCAAATATAATTTGTCATTTCGATCTCTATACCGAGCAACTTCACCGGTCTTTCGCGTGACCCCGTCGAACGTTCGCCGGGGTCCTTTCGAAGTATCGGGAGAGAAATCTTAAATCCTCCTGATGCTACGCAAGGTTTGGTGTCGACAAACGAATTTTATTGTTTTAGAGAAAAAATTCGTTTTACAGTTATATTTTTGCATAGCCGATCAAACCTCTCGTAAGATGAAGCCCTGATAAGATTTCCCACTTCTATGAAATAACATTTCTGAATTTCCCGAACGTTAGCATTTAGCAATTAACCAGCTTGCCATTCGATCTAACAACCATCTGACTTTTGTAATTATCCAATGTTTTGTTCGTTTCCGTTTTATGCAATCTTTCGTCCAATTTAAATTGTGCAATTAATTCTTGTAAGTTCACGGTCATTCTATTAAGATCTTCTGCGGCGCGGGCTATCTGCTGAACTCCTGTAGCACTTTGATTTGTTACGCTGCTAATCGATTCAATATTTCTGCTGATCTGTTCTGCAGCAGATGATTGTTCTTCGCTGGCTGCCGCAACTCGAGTTGAGATATCCACTACTTCTTCTGCGCCGGAAATTATTTGCTTTAATGCATGTCCGGCTTTATCAGCCAGTACTTTTCCTTTTTCAACCTCGGCAGTACCTTCATTCATAGAAACAACCGCTCCTTCGGTATCTTTTTGTATTTGTCGGATCATAGTAGCTATTTCCTTTGTAGCTTTTGTAGTCCGTTCGGCTAATTTTCTGACTTCGTCGGCTACAACAGCAAATCCACGTCCCTGTTCTCCTGCGCGGGCGGCTTCGATTGCAGCGTTTAATGCTAATAGGTTTGTCTGATCTGCAATGTCATCTATCACTTGAACAATTTCTCCTATTTCATTGCTGCTTTTACCCAAAGCTTGCACGATTACTGCAGAGTTTTTCACTACATCCGCAATACGGTTCATTCCTTCTATCGTTTCATTTACAACTTTGCCGCCGTCTTTTGCAATAGTACCTGCATTCTTAGCCGATTCGGAAGCACTTGCAGAATTTTTCGTGGTTTCAATTATTGTTTTAGTCATCTGCTCAACTGCGCTTGCAACTTCGGCAGTTTGAGAGCTTTGTTCCTGTGCACCTGCTGCCATCTCTTCCGAACTCGATGAAATTTGTGTGCTTGCGCTTGCAGTTGCCTGAACAGCCTGGCATACTTCGGATAATGCATTGTTGAATGAATTTGCTAAATTGTTAATGCTGTTTTTGATCTTTGCATAATCGCCTTTATAATCTCCTAACATCCTCACCGTCAAATCACCGGAAGCCATTTTCTCTAATACAACACTCGATTCATTTATCGGCTCTACAACTGCATCCAGCGTTGTATTAACTCCCGCTATAATTTCTCTATATCCGCCTTGAAATTTTTCTGTATTACCTCTGACTGAAAGCTTACCTTCTACTGCAGCTTTACTTAATGCAACAGATTCAGATACAAGTCCTCTTACCGTATCTACTACTTTTATCATACTCTTTGTTAGAATATCAAATTCAGATTTTGCTTTAAGCTCAACCGAAGTATCGCCTATGGCAATCTTTTCAGCCGCCGAAGTTTGTTCTTTAATATTTCCGGTCATTTTCAAAAACGAACTAACCAACAATCCAATTTCGTCCGTAGATTTTTGTTTAATATTTACATTTATATTTCCTACAGCAAGCATATCGGAAGCATCGGTCAAAGCTTTCAATGGGCTGCTTATTATTTTGGAAATTAACCATCCTATCAGAACAGCCAGTACCACACCTGCTATCATCAGTACCGTCATTAATGTAACGGAAGAATTGGCTGTAACAGTATTTTGATTTGACCTCTCTTTTGCTTCCTCTACGTGCATTTCACTAATCTTTTCTATTGCCGCCTGAACATTTTTGCGTGATATTTCCATTTCTTTACGATAAAATTGAATTGCTTCGTCATTTTTTTTCTGTTCTGCCAATGCTAATGCTTTGTCCCTCAGAGGTTTGTATGAATTTAATGTTTTTATAAACTCATCGAATATTTTAGCATTCTCGTCCATGTGATTTTTTTCATAGTCAAGTATCAGCTTTTCAATTGCAGAATCTCTCTCGGATATTCTTTTAAGCTGGTCTTCCTTAAAAGCGGCATCTGTTGAAATAATAACTTCTAAAATATTTGCTCTTTGTCTTTGAAAGTTAGTTGAAATATTCCCCATTATTTCTAAAGGTACAGTGTTTTTTTCGTACAAAAAAATGCCTTTCTCATGAACAGATTTTAGACTTGAAATTCCAACAAAACCAATTATGCCGGCAATTAATGCTACAAAAACAAAACTGACTATAAGTTTTGCCGCTACTCTTAAATTATAAAACCATTTCATTGTAGTTTTCCTTCTTTATTTTTAATTGTTTATTATTTGATAGATAATGCCGATGCATTTGATACACATAGTTTACCCCGCCGATTAGTCCGTATGAAGAAATTATAAATGGAGAAAAATGAAATACGGCTATTCTTAAAATTGTTTTACATGTCTTCGTTTTCATTTGAACGCCTTTAGATTGCCTCTTGCAATTTTAAGGTTTCCTCTTTGAGCAATATTTTATTCAGGTCAATTAAAGTGAGAAGTCTATCTTCAAGTTTACCGACCGAATTGATGAATTCCGAACCGGCACCGGCAACAATTTCCGGAGGAGTTTCAAAAAAACTTACCGGAACCCGTAATACTTCGTTTACAGAATCGACGATGAAACCAAGAACATTATCTCCAATACTGACAACGATTATTCGTGTGTCTTTGTTATGCTCTTTCCTTTCGAGTCCCAGTTTAATTCTTAAATCAATAACCGGTATTACCCTTCCGCGCAAATTGATCACTCCTTCAACAAAATCCGGAGAATTAGGGATCTTCGTTACATGTGTCATCTTGTTGATCTCATGCACATCCAGAATGTTAACTCCATATTCCTCGTTGCCAATTCTAAAGCCTACAAGTTGAAGAAGTTCGTCAGAATCATTTTTCTTTTGGTTTGCTTCGTTCATTTAGTGTACTCCTCTATTTCATTTTCTTCGATGTTATTGCTTAATGGAATTCCAAATTCTACAGTAGTACCAACATTCTCCTCACTCACAATTTTTAAGTAACCGTCATACAATTTTATTATCAACTTGGCGATGGACAATCCGAATCCTAAACCTTCTATGAATGTTTCATCTTTTGAAAATTGGTTCAACGGACTAATGAAGTTTTTGTTTACATCTTTAATTCCAATTCCATGATCGGTAACATTTGTTTTATAATATCGACCATTAGATTTACCGCTAATTTTTATGAAACTGCCTGTTGAAGAAAACTTGGCGGAATTTTCAATTAACTCTTCAATTAAAGTTTCGAAATGTGTTGCGTCTATTTTGATATTGCCTTCGCCAAAATTAATGCTCAAATCTTTCTCTCTTCCGAAATCGGCAATTTTATTTTTTAATTGCAGCTCTAAATATTCCGGTTCAACTTTGTATTCTTGAGACGATAAGTTGCTTAAGAAAAGACCGTTTTTGCTCAACGAGAATAATTCTGCATACACCAAAAATTTTTCTATTCTTCTGTGAAGTCTTTTCCCGGAATATCTGATCCTTTTAGCCATCTGTTTTAGTTCTTCTTTCGTCAAATTTTCGATATCGTTTTCAATTATTTCGGAGAATCCCAAAATACCTACTAACGGTGTTCGTAATTCGTGAGGTACTTTTTTTATCAAAGTATTTCTAAAATTTTCTATAATAGATTGATAGTTCTCTTTTTTTCTTAAACGTGTTTTGATTGCGCTTAACACATCATCCATTCTAAACGGTTTTATCAAATAATCATCGGCACCGGTCATCATCCCTTTTCTAAAATCTTGCATATCAGTTTTAGCCGTTAAAAAAATGAATGGAGTAGAAGCAGTGTTAGGATTTTTTTGAAGTTTTTTCAGCATTTCATAACCGTTCATTCGTGGCATAAGAATATCGCTTAGAATCAGGTCGGGTTCTTTTAAAGTGGAAAGCTCTAATCCTTCCTCACCGTCTGCTGCGCTCAAAACATTAAACCCTTCGTTCTCAAGCATTTCCTGTAGACTAACCCTAATATCTTTCTCATCTTCAACCACTAAAATTGTCTTCATAAATTTCACCGTTATTTGCATGGTAAATATTCGAAGCAAGAAGAATATTTATTAACGAAAATGTTTCTAACGGATTAGAATTGTTTCAAGGGGATGTTGTGAGGAACTAAAAATATATGCGAGAGAATTTTTGTTAATATACCTGCCGCCTCTTTTACGGTGGGATTGTTAAAAGGCATTCTGCCTTAGTTTGGTTGCATATCTTTTACTGATTTCAAAAGGCTCCGGAATATTTTTAAGATGTACCAAAAAACTTGAGTTATACCATTTTTCCATTTTGACCAAATAATCGATATTGATAATTGTGGAACGGTGAATCCGTAAAAAATTTTTACATGGCAAAAGTTCTTCCCATTTAGAAACCGATTTTCTTAGCAAGTACGATTTCCCTTCAAGCAGTTTTATCGAAGAGTACTGTCTTTCGGCAGTGATAAATAATATTTCATTTATTTTTATAAGATGAGGACTGCCGTTAGCCTGTATAAATATTTTATCGTCAATGGTATATTTCTTAGAAAAAGAATCTTCATTAGTTTTAGTAAACTCAGCTTTCAATGTTTCAATTCTGCCCAACCGCGATGAAATTGATTTCAGAAGTTCTTCCGATCTGAACGGTTTGAATAAGTAATCGTCGGCTCCAAGCTCCATCCCGACCCGTATATCATTTCTTTCAACTTTTGCAGTTAAAAAAATGAAAGGTATCAATTTTGTGATGTTGTTTTTAGACAACTCTTTTAGAACAGAATAGCCGTCCATGCCTGGCATCATTATATCGCTAATTATCAAGTCCGGAAGCTCTTTTTGAGCTATATCTATCCCCTCTTTGCCGTTCTTAGCAGTATAAACCATAAAGCCTTCCTCGTTAAGCAATGCACCGATAATTTCCCGAATATTTTTCTCGTCTTCTATAACTAATATTTTTTTCATTTTTGTCTCTTAGGAATTTCGACGGTGACAGTAGTTCCCCTTCCAAGTTCGGATTGAATGTTTATTTTACCTTTATGCAAATCTACAGAATGCTTTACAATTGAAAGCCCGAGACCTGTTCCCTGTATTTCGGTTGCATTGGCACCCCTATGAAACGGCTCGAATAAACGCTTCATATCTTCATCCGGAATTCCAATTCCTTCATCGGCAACCGATATCTGGATCCAATCCTTCATAGATACAATTGACAACTCAACTTTACCACCTTCCGGCGAATACTTAAATGCATTCGAAAGCAAATTTGTTAGGATAAATTTTATCAGCCTGGCATCTAAACTGTATTTTATTTTTCTTATTGAGAAATTAAATACAAAATCATTTTTCTCGTGTATATTGGATTTTGTTTCTTCTATTATTTCTGCACACAATTTATGCAGATCAACCATATCCGGCTTGAACAAAATCTTACCGCTTTCAGTACGGCTGATTGTCAATACATCATCCAGGAGTTTCGTTAAATAATCCACGGATTTTTTTATCTTATCAAGATATTCGTTTCGTTTTTCTTCGCTCCATTTTTTACTGTAACGTTGTATCAATTCTGCAGAAGAAAGAACAGAAGTAAGCGGCGTTCTGAACTCGTGCGAGGTGGTAGAAATGAATCTTGTTTTTAATTCGTTAAGTTCTTTTTCTTTAGCAAGTGATTGCTTCAACATCATTTCGAGTTCTTTTTCTTTTTGAAGTTGCGCAATTAAATCCGAATTAAGACGGTCCAGTTCTACTGTTCTTGTTTCAACTAATTCTTCAAGGTGCTCGCGGTATTTTCGAAGTTCTTGTTCTGCTCTCTTATAATCGGTAATATCTCTTGCTATACCGATAAGCGCATAAGGTTCACCTTTATCATTCAATACTGAAGAAGTGCTGAGTAAAATCGGGAATTCGGTTCCATCCTTTTTTCTATTCAACAATTCACCAAACCAACCGTTTTGCAGTGTAGCATTTTTAATAATTTCAGAAGATGGTTCTGTGTTAGCAGATGCGCGAACAAGTTCTATATTTTTGCCGATAAGTTCCTTTTCTTCATACCCGTAAGTTTTAAGAAAAGATTCATTTATAAACTGTATGTTATTTTCGGTATCCGTTATGCTTACACAATCGCTTGTGTTTTTTACAGCTTGTGCAAGTAGATTGATTGTCTGTTCGGCATTTTTACGCCCGGTTATATCTTGAAAGATTTCCAATACGGCTCTACTGCCCCGGTAAATCATACCGGTATGGTTTATCTGGAAAGTTTTTCCGTTTAAAATATTTTCCACTTCTAGTTCCAAAGTTTCACCAGCATTAATGCCTATTTTTAAGGGGCAGTGTTTACATTGTGTCTTATCGTCCATGTATAATTCCCAGCATTTTCTGCCTATCACATTTCCACTAAATAAATTTTTAAGATTATCGCTTATAAAAATAATATTACCTGTTTCATCAACTATCTGCATCCCGAACGGAATAGTTTTTAACAAAGATTTATTGAACTCATAACTTTCTTTTAATGCCTCTTCCGCAAGTTTTTGTTCGGTAACATCGTGGGACAGCACAAGCCGGGCATCTTTGTTTTCATATTTTATTAAATGCGATATTATTTCTGCAAAGATGATCTCACCATTTTTCTTTTTATGCCTCCAGATACCGGCACGGTTGATCTCCTTATAAGTATTAGCTACATCTTGCAGGAGAGTTTCAACGTCTTCTTCAGGTCGAATATCCTTTAGCGTCATATTCAAAAATTCATTTTTTGAATATCCGTAATGCAAAATTGCCGATCCATTCACTTCAAGAAAAGCCAAGCTCTTCAAATCATAAATCCACATTGGTAGCGGGTTATTTTCAAATAAATGTCTGTATTTATTTTCGCTCATTATTAATGCGTCTTCAATTCTTTTTCGCTCTGTAATATCTAAAGCCACGCCGCATACTAATTTTTGAAAGCCTGCATTTATTACATTTGTACTTATTTCCACAATTCTCTGTGTACCATCTTTTCTATTAATAATAAATTCATCCGGTCCGGTAGATTTTCCGATCAAATTTTTGCCGAGAAGCAGAGCGGCTTTAATTTTTTGTTTTTTGCCTAGAAGGTTTAATTCCATAAAGTTTTTCCCTATTAATTCGCTGCGGTTATAACCCACTATCTCTTCAGCTTCATGGTTACCATAAAGAAAAGTGCCGCCGAAATCGCTGTAATAAATCCCGATTTTTATATCCTCAACCAGTGTTCTGAATTTATATTCGGATTCTTTCAGAGCAGCTTCAAACTGTTTAGTTTTAGTAACATCTTGAAATATACCGAAGACAATCCTTGTCTCTTTGTTATATTCGGCAATGGCATGAACATCAACAATTTCATCTGTACCGGCTTTTTTAATTTTAAATTCAATGTCGAATGGCTGGTTTTGTCCGGTCAATTTATTAAGTGCGTCCATAAGTTTTGAACTATAATTATACAATACATTTTTCTGGATATCGAAAATTTTTAATTGTGTTCTTTCAAGACCAAAGATTTTAGAAGCACCTTCAGAAATTATCATGTCACCGGAATCTAAATGAAGTTCCCAGTGGCCTGCATTCGTGACGAACTCGGCTCTTTTTAATCTTGCTTCGCTCTCGCGTATAATTTTCTCTGAATAGTATTCATAGGTTTTATCGTGAAAGACTAAAACAACTCCTTCAATTTTGCCATGCTCATCGCGTATAGGGGCGCCACTGTCGGTTATCGGTATTTCTCTTCCGTCTTTCGAGACTAAAAGCGTATGGTTTGCCAGCCCGGTAATAACTCCTTCATTCAAAACTTTATGAACGGGATTTTCAACTATGCTTTTTGTTTCTTCATTCATAATACGGAATATTTTTTCAACCGGTTGTCCGATGGCTTCGGTTTCACTCCATCCGGTCAATTCTTCGGAAGTGTGATTCATTTGTTTAATATTTCCGTTCGTATCTGTAGTAATTACACCGTCTCCAATGCTATATAGTATTGTTCTGAATTCCTGATGATACTCGCGCAATTCTTTTTCTTTAACAAATAATTCTTTATAAATATTTCTTTGGCGGTAATGATAAAACCACATTAACCCCAAAATTGTAATGGTAATAAGTAATATCGTAAAAGAAATTATAATAACTTCTCTAAAATAAAGAACGGAGTAAATTTCACTTATATCGACCTGTGCTACAACAAACCAGGGCATGTTTGGAACATCCATTATATAAGCTAAAACTTTGTTGCCTTCATAATCGTATCCCTCAAAAATTCCTTTGCGTCCTAAAACCGCCTGCACCGAAACATTGTTTTTATCTGTTAAAGGTATCCGCAACTTTAGCGCAGTATTAAAGCGGTGTTTTAATTCATTTAAAAACAGAACGTAGTTCCCGTCTTTACTTACAAGTAATGTTTCAGAAGTGCTGCTGGGAACGGGCCACTTTTCTATTAGCGGATACAAATAATTATTCGGATGGATCTGAAAAATTATAACTGCAATTACAATATTATTTTTATCTATGACAGGCGCAATATAATTCAAACTAATTTCATTATAGGTCGGGCAATAATGTAAATCAGTGTTAATTATTTTTCTCTTTTCCACTGCTTCTCTAACAAAGGCAACGGTAGTAGAATCCATCTTCTTTAAGTCCGGGTTTAAAGAAAACAACACATTGCTTTTGGAATCGGATATAAAAATATTGTAGTAAATGGAAGCGGCATTAATAAGCAATAATTTTTTCATTATTTCCGATTTTAATTCGGCATTTGATTTGTCGTCAAGCCACTTTTTTAAGCCTTCGATAAAAAAAGGGCTTTGCGAAAAAACTTTTGCGTCTGCAACTCTTTCATTGTTCCATGAAACAATTTGAGATATTTTTAGATCGGCTATTGCTTTTAGCTGGTTATGAGCATCGTTGCGGATAATGTTACTTTCGTATAAAAAATAAATGTATGCACAGGAGATAATGAAAAGACAGATTAAACCTATAAGAGCAAAAATGCGCTGTTTTTTTGTTAGAAAAGTTTTATCGTTTTTTCACATAGTAACAAGATAACCGTATATGCTGCCTTACCCGGAAAGATTTATTTTCATTTAGCTATTCTGCATTTAGCGGGAATAGATTCACTCTACTTCTAAATCGTTAGTTTGACCAATATAGAACTTACTGTTCCTTTGGCTTTGCAGAACGTAAACGAAATATCTCACACTTAAGTTTGTAGGTGATATGTGGAGCTAAGGAGGATCGAACTCCTGACCTCTTGAATGCCATTCAAGCGCTCTCCCAGCTGAGCTATAGCCCCGTTACGGATTGAAATTGTAAAATTGAGAATTAAATGAACAAATAATTCCGAAGCAAAACTAATAATCAATCATCGTTTTGTCAATTTAAGAAGAAGAAACTTTATCAGTCATCAAATCAAAACAGCGCTGTCCGGTGGTTTTCTGCTCCTCAAAAATATATTGATTTTTTTCATGTAAACGGAATCATTATGTAAAAATAATTCCGAAATTAATTTATCTAATGACATAAAATGATTTTATCAAGTTAACAATCTGACTGCTGTGAAGTCAAAAATTATAATTGAACAAAAGGATTGAATTAAACATCAAACGGAAATATCTTTACGTAGAAAATAAAAAAAGAAGATGGGAAAAAACGTTATAAATATTTTGTTGGTTTTAATTTTTGTAGTACCATTGATTGTTTCGGCTTGCAAGGATACCGGACCAGGTATTACAAATATTCCTGCTTCGAATGTTAGTTATTCACAGCATATACAACCCGTATTTAATATATACTGTTTGGCTTCCGGCTGTCATAACGATCAAGATCGTGCCGGTAATTTAAGTTTAACTTCATGGTCAGGCACAACTGCCGATTATCTTGTTGTAGCGCCCGGTTACCCGCAAAACAGCAAACTCGTTTGGAGAATTGAAGGAACATCGGGCAACTTAATGCCGCCGCTTGGTTACGCACCGTTATCAAAAAATCAAATTGATGGAATCAAAACATGGATTAAGGAAGGAGCTAAGAACAACTAATAACGTAGAACGAAGAGTGTAGAGTTTAATATTCTATACTCATCGTTCTACATTCTACACTCATTAAAACCATTTCATTTCGCGGTACCAATTAATTGTGCGCTTAATTCCTTCTTCCAAAGAAACGTATTGTTTATAACCCAATTCCGAAACTGCTTTGCTCACATCGCAAGTCCAGTTTTTCTGAACAAAGTCTCTCGCCTTTTCCAGATTGAACGTAGCAGCTTTCGAACCGAATATCGCAAAAAATTGTGCGACTGCAGCAACAGTATAAACTAGAAAATGCGGGATGCGGATTGTAACTGCCTTTTTGTTAAATGCTTTTCTGCACACTTCACCTATTTCTACCCAATCGTAAAATTTTTCGGAACCGATAAAATAAGTTTGGTTAACAGCTTTATCAGATGTTGCCGCAAGAAAAATTCCATTGACCAGGTCGTCTACATATACTAGACTCAATTGCTTTTTATCGAAGCCAATCAAAGCCATGAGTCTCTGTTTGTATGTTTTGAAGAAAAGATAAATCTCGGTATCGCGGGATCCGAAGACAGCCGGCGGCCGGATAATTGTGACCGGTATTTTTTCCATAAAACTTTTAGCAAGCTTTTCCTGAGCAAGTTTGCTTCTGCCGTACGTTGTTATTGGATGTTCAATAGTTTTTTCATTGCAGGCATTTTCATCGAGAGAGGGACCGCAGGCTGTTTGACTGCTGATTATAACAACACGCTTAATGTCCGGATTGACTTCTTTGGTAACTTCAAGAAGTACACGGGTTGTTTCAACATTCCCCTGGAAATAATCTTCTTCATTTTTTGCTTTCACAACACCGGCAACATGGAATAAATAGTCTGCACCTTTCAAAATCACTTTCAGTTTTTCTGTATCGAACAATCCACAGTCGAAAATCTCAACATTTTTATTTTCAAGCCATCGTTTCGAACTTGACGATCTAAGGATGCATTTGACCTGATGACCTTCTGCAATCAGCCGATCAACTAAATGGCTTCCTACAAAACCGGATGCGCCGGTAACAACCGAGATATTTTTCATCCCAATTCTCTTCATTAATAACGATTTTTGTTTATATTGACGAGCAATATTTTAGCTTATCGAACTTTTCAGCTAAATCAAAAATAAAAAATTTAACTCAAGAAAAATAATCCGGAGGAATATTGGACTTATTTAAGAAGTGCTATGATTTTACACGTGCCGACGACATCAAGGCATCGGGGTTCTATCCGTATTTCAGACCAATCGAAGAAAATGAAGGACCGGTTGTTCAGATAGAAGGACGCAAGGTTGTTATGGCAGGATCAAATAATTATTTAGGATTGACCGCTCATCCTCAAGTAAAAGAGGCTGCTCTCAAAGCCGTAGAAAAATACGGCACCGGCTGTTCCGGCTCGCGTTATCTAACCGGTACTCTCGATCTTCATATTGAATTAGAAAAAAGATTAGCACAATTTTTCGGCGTTGAGGCTGTTCTACTTTATTCCACAGGATTTCAAACTGCACAGGGAGTCATTCCAACATTGGTTCAGCGCGGCGAGTATGTTGTCTCCGATCGCGATAATCATGCATGCATTGTTGCCGGTCAAATGATGGCTAAAGGAGCTACCGCCGATTTGATCCGCTACAAACATAACGACATGGTTGATCTTGAAAGAGTCTTGCAAAAACTTCCGGCAGATGCCGGCAAATTAATAGTCAGCGACGGTGTATTTAGCACTGGCGGTGAAATTGTAGAACTTACTACTCTAATTTCTCTTGCAAAAAAATATAACGCGCGTACATTGATAGATGATGCTCATGCAGTCGGTGTTATAGGTAAAGGAGGAAGAGGAACGGCAAGCGAATTTAATCTTGAAGAAGATGTCGATATAACAATGGGTACATTCAGCAAAACTTTTGCATCTCTGGGTGGATTTGTAGCCGGAAGCGAAAGAGTGATAAATTATTTGAAACATCATTCGGCTTCTTTAATTTTCAGCGCATCGCCTACACCGGCAGCCGTTGCTGCTGCATTAGCTGCGTTAGACATCTTAGAAAAAGAACCGTGGAGAGTAGACAAGTTAATTACGAATGCAGACAAAGTAAGAAAAGAATTGACTTCAGCCGGATTTAAAGTTATTGATGGACGTACGGCAATTGTTCCGGTAATTGTAGGAGACGACACGATAGCATTCCAAATGTGGCGCAAACTTTACGATGCCGGCGTATTTGTCAACGTATTCATCTCGCCGGGCGTTCCGCAAGGCAGGCAGATGATGAGAACAAGTTATATGTCAACCCATGAAAATGAACATCTCGATTTCATTATTGATACTTTTAAATCTGTTGGTAAAGAACTCGGGCTTATTTAATAACTGTTACTAACCGACGCTGCGCAGGGTTTGGGCTTAACAAATTTTTGTTGCTTTAGAGAAAATACTCGTTTTACAGTTATATCTTTTTCATTGTCGATCAAACCTTATGCAAGGCAAGTTATAAGAGAACTTTTTCTTTATATATAGATGGAGGTAATATGAATTCGGTTAACATCCGAATTGTTCAATCCAAGAGCGACCTTAATACTTTTCTGAAATTTGCGTGGAAGATTTACAAAAACAATTCTTACTGGGTTCCACCTCTCATGTATGATAAAAAGAAAATTTTAGATAAAAACAAAAACCCGTTTTACAAACATGCTGAAATGGAATTATTCCTTGCCGAAAAGGAAGGTGAAATTGTAGGAAGAATTGCTGCTGTAAAAAACGATCTTCACAACAAATATCATAACGATAAAGTCGGATTCTTCGGATTCTTTGAATGTATCAATGATCAAGAAGTAGCGAACAAGCTGTTTGATACGGCGAAAGATTGGCTGAAAGCAAGAGGGATGGATGCAATGCGCGGTCCAGCTAATCCGTCTTCCAACGATGAATATGGAATGCTTCTTGACGGATTTGACGACGAGCCGAGACTGCTGATGACATACAATCCGAAGTATTATCTCGATCTTTGCGAAAACTACGGAATGAAAAAGGCAAAAGATCTTTATGCATACAAACTTGAAAACGCAAAAGTTGTTAGTTCGGATAAACTGAAACGCGTAGCTGAAATTGCTGCGAAACGATCGGGAATCAAAATCTCACAGCTCAATATGAAAAATTTTGCAAACGATCTGGAAAGATTCAAATATGTTTACAATAAAGCATGGGCTCCGAACTGGGGATTTGTTCCGCTGACAAATGAAGAGATCGACGCGATGGCAAAGGATCTTAAACCTATCGTCGAACCTTCACTGGTTATTTTTGGAGAAATTGACAATGAACTTGTAGGTGCCGCACTCGTAATGCTCGACTACAATACCATATTCAAATCGATGAACGGGAATTTATTTCCCTTTGGTTTTCTTAAATTATTTACACAAAAGAAAAAAATAAAATGGTGCCGCATTTTAACATTGGGTATTATTCCGGAGTATCAGAAACGCGGGCTTGATGCGGTTTTTTATTGGGAAGTAGTTAACCGTGCAGCAAAGCTCGGAATTCTACTTGGAGAAGCAAGCTGGGTTCTTGAAGACAACGACATGATGAACAGGGGTGCACAGGTGATGAACGGAGATGTTTATAAGAAATACAGGTTGTATCAGATTAGTATTTAGATGCTAACGATCAACCCGTTATGTGAATTAATATTTTGTCTTCATTCATTCAAGATTTATTTCAATTTCAAAGCTTCATCATACCTTGCAGTATGAGGCGGATTAATTTTTTTCAAAATCTCAAAGATTGATTTGTCGGGATAATTTTTTAGATACTCCACTATTTCCTTTGCTTTTGCATCAAAGAAAACTTTCATTAAAACACTTCTGGTATCTATCCTGTCTTTAATATCATATAAATCGGTAATTAATTTAACAATATTTTTCACAGCCAGATCACGGGTTTTAGGATCCTGAAATAAGTCAATTCCGTTGTAATGATAATCGAAATAATCTTGCCGGAACTGCTGATACTTTGCGTTCAGTAAATTATCAACTAATGCCCTTCTATTAAAAGTCAAGCTCTCTAACTGCCATCCTTGGTTAAATTGGCTGCTTCCACCTTTTACGCATATATCTAGCGCCTTCTGAAAATAATCCGTTCCACCAAGCGAATAATATGAATCGCTATCGAAACCAATAATTATATTGGCATAATAATCTAAGAAGCTTGTCAGGGGGTCAAAATCTGTTTGATTGTAATACATAGCCTGATTCTTCTGGTATCTAAACTGCCATGAGTTATCAAGAATGCTCATCATCAAAGAATTCAGAGAAGTATTTTCGATAATACGTTGACTTGAAACAACAAGCTGTGCGGTGTATGTAACCTCGTCGGAAGAACCGTTAAAGAAAATGTTGAACGTACACTTAATTTTTTCTCCTTGCCAATTTCGACCGGTGAATTTTGTATTATTAAGATAAGCCTGAACTTGATTCTTAAAATTTTCGACGCGCTCCCGCGTAATTGTCGGAAGTTGCTCTACATTAACAACTACTGTTGCGTCTAATTCTTGCGCAGAAAGCAGTACAGACCAAATAAAAAACATTACCACAAAGGCTGCCAATCTCTTCATTTGATCACTCCGACTTTTATTGTAAATCCAAAATAGATATTTGGAAAAAATTAAACAATCCTTTATGTTATGGCAAATATTACAACAAACATGAAAGGTCTTTTATTTCTACTATTTATTTCGCTCGAGTGTTCCGCTCAAATTCAACCCGGGGCACGCCAGGTTGCTCTGGCTCATTCCGATATCGCCTCCGGCAACGATGTATTCAGCCTATTTAAGAATCCGGCAGGTATTTCTTTAGTTCGTTCAAGAGAGATCGGAATAAATTATTCCCCCGCACCGTTTGAAATGAAAGAGTTATCCAACGCCTTTGCTTCATATTGCGAGCCAACAGATCTCGGAAATTTCGGTGCCGGCTTCAGCGTCTACGGTTACGAATTGTATAAAGAAACACAGTTTGTGTTCGGCTTCAGCCGGAAAATTACACGAGATTTTTCAATAGGTACATCTACAATCTACAAAAATATTACGATCAAGAATTACGGTTCTACGGGTGTTTTTCTTTTTAATATTGGTGCAATTGCAAGAATTAATGAACAATTCGGAATCGGTTTTTCCGCTGAGAATATATCCCGCACAACCATCAAAGACGAATCGAATCAGATACCAACAGTATTATCAGCCGGCGCCTATGCCAAATTTCTTAAGGAGCTTATACTCAGCCTTGCAGTAAGAAAGGAATTGAGATTCAATCCGTCGTTAAGATTCGGCGCAGAATACAGCTTACTGGAATTTGTTCTGATACGATTTGGAGTTTCCAATGAACCCAGTACATACTCAAGCGGTTTAGGAATTCAATATGAATTTTTACGGTTCGATTATGCCATCTCTTCCCATCCCGAATTAGGATTCACGCATCAATTTGGTTTGATTGTTCATTTTAGAAATAACTAAAAAGATTAGATGAAAACATTTCTTTCAATCTTTATTCTGCTAATATGTTCTGCAGAACTTTTTTCGCAAACCGATACAACTACATTTCAAAAAAGCCTTGAGAAAATTTTGGAAGATATTACCAGTGAAAAAGAAAATTCCCAGTTTTACAACATGGTTGAGTACTTAATTGAAAATCCAATCAAGATTAATTTTGCAACAGAAGAAGATCTTCTGCAAATACCGTTCATAAATCGTGAAGACGCCAGGATTATTATTAAACAGAGAAAAGAACTTGGCGGTTTTTACACCGTAGAAACTTTTGCAAGTGTAGACGGAGTTGCAAGCGAAGTGATAGAAAAAATTACACCGTTTCTCGATTTCAGCCGGGACAAAGGATTCGTCCTTCTAAATCAATTTGAGCAAAGCATTAAGTCTCTCACGGTCAATTATCGTTCACGCTTACTGAGAGATTTACAACAAGATCGTGCGTATCTAACGGCAAAATATTACGGATCAGATATGAAAATTTACAACAGGTTTGTGTTCAACAATAAAAACAATATCCATGCCGCAGCTATATTTGAAAAAGATGCCGGCGAGAAATCTCTTACCGATTTTAATTCTTTTCATCTCTCTCTTAACAATTTAGAATTTATGCAAAACATTATTTTCGGTGACTACAATGTTGAATTCGGACAAGGCGTTGCACTGTGGAGCCGTTCTTTCATACCCAAAGGAAGCGAAACAGTTGATGTTTTGCCAAGAGACTCTCACGGAATAAAACCGTACATGAGTACAGACGAAAACATATTTTTTCGCGGTTTTGCTGCGAATGCCGTTTTTGACAATTTCAATCTTTACACGTTTTATTCTAACAAATATCTTGACGGCACAATTGATTCGACCAATTATCAAATCAAATCTTTGATTACCGACGGACTGCACCGTTATGCATCCGAAACCGCACATAAACATATCATCAACGAAAAATCTTACGGTGCATCGCTGAATTATGCTTACGGTGATTTATTTGGTTTCGGGTTGCTTTATTATGCTTCAAGATTCGGAAATGATTTTGAAAAAGAAACCACACTCGATCCGTCCGGTAATATTTTTAATTACTTTTCTTCTGCCTATAATTTCCGGCTGGGAAAATTTTATTTCAGCGGAGAAACTGCTTACTATAATAAATCTTTTGCAACTCTAAACAGCATTCAAATTACGATCGACAAAAACTTTGCTCTGGTTTTCTCCTATAGAAATTATTCGAAGGACTATTGGAGCTTGCATTCTAACGGTTTTGGAGAAAAAGAGGGAACTCAAAATGAAAACGGTTTCTACACCGGGATTCACTGGCGAACCCCTTACGGAATCTTTGACGTTTATTACGATCAATTCAGCTTTCCGATTACAGCAGGTAATTTTAACTTTCCATCGCAAGGAAACGATTTACTTCTTTATTACACAATTAAACCGTTCAAAAACAGCGAGCTAAGAATAAAGTATCGAATCAAATCAAAAGACAATGTTGCTACCTTATTTGATCAGAAAGGACTCGTAAAAGGAACTGTCGAAAATTACCGCGGAGAATTCTTATACCGGGCAATGCGCAATGTTCAAATGCGAACACGGGTTGAAGTTGTAAACTTTCACTCCACTACAATTCAACCAGGCGAGAAAGGTTTCCTAATTTATCAGGATGTTCGTTTCTCTCCGTTTCAATCACTCAATGTCGGTGCACGAATTATTTTTTTTAAAACTGACTCTTACAATTCGAGAATTTATGAATATGAAAGTGACTTGAGCGGTGTTATGACAACACCGCCTTTGTACGGTGACGGAATGAGATGGTATCTACTTGCCAGCTATAATACTCCTTTTGGCTTTGCGTTGACATTTAAGTATGCTGAAACATTTAAACCGGGCGAAACATCTTTCGGCAGGGGCGATTCATTTGTAAACGGAAACGTGGATAACAGGGTCAGCCTTCAGATCGATTTCAAAATGTGATGTATACTATCATAAAATAAAAACTAATTAAAGAATTTTTTTTGAATAAATCTTACTGCACGATAGTTGCCAAATTCGACCCATCTCTCTAAGTTGCAGAAGAAAATTTCTAACTATTGAGGTTGTTGATGAGAACAATTGTTGCACTGCCGGGAGATGGAATTGGAAAAGTAGTGTTGCCAGAATCAATAAGATTATTAGATGCAGCCGGCTTCAAAGCTGATTACGTTTGGGGCGATATCGGATGGGAATTTTGGTGCAGAGAAGGAAACGCATTACCCATGCGAACAATCGATTTAATTAATCAACACAAGATCGCATTGTTCGGTGCAATTACAAGTAAACCAAAAGATGCTGCCGAAAAGGAACTCGATCACTCTTTGAAAGGAAAAGGTTATGTTTATTTTTCTCCAATAGTCGGTCTCCGTCAGCATTTCAACCTGGATATTTGTGTCCGTCCATGCGTTTCATTTAAAGGTAATCCGTTAAATTTCATACGTAAAAACTCGAGCGGTGGTTTTGACGAACCGATTATCAACACAGTAATATTCAGACAAAACACGGAAGGACTTTACTCCGGAGTCGAATGGACAAATCCACCAAAAGTCGTTCGAGACGCATTCGAAACACATCCTAAAATGAAAGCATTTAAGAACGTGCCGAATGAAGAACTGGCTATCTCAACTAGAATTGTTACTAAAAGAGCCAGCGAAAGAATTATCCGGGCAGCATTTGAACATGCCGGGAAGTTTGGCTATACAAATTTGACTCTTTGCGAGAAACCAAACGTTCTTCGCGAGACATCTGGAATGATGTTCAAAATAGCAAAAGAAATTGCTAAAGAATTTCCTAACATTTCGTTGTGGGATACAAACATCGATGCACAGATGATGTGGCTCACAAAGAATCCGGAAGATTACGGTGTGATTGTCGCGGAAAATATGTTCGGTGATATAATCAGCGACGGATTTGCAGGATTAATAGGCGGACTCGGATTTGCCTGCAGTGCAAACATCGGCGAAGATGTTGCAGTTTTTGAACCGACACATGGCTCGGCGCCGAAATATGAAAAGCTGAATCCTTCTATTGTAAATCCGGTTGCAATGTTCATGAGCGCGTGCATGATGTTAGATCATATAGGTGAAAATATAATTGCCGCCAAAATCAGAAAAGCAATTGCATCCGTAGTCGAAGAAGGAAAAGTTAGAACGTATGATATGCTGAAACTGAAAGGCAGTGCTGAAGTTTTTTCTAAAGGTGCAGCTACGACACAACAAATGACTGACGCCGTGATTGCAAAACTTTAAACGATAAAATTGAAAAGTGAGACGGCAATACATCTACCGGTTCACGCTTCCCGTTTCACGGAGAAAAGATGAAAAACATAGTAAAAAAACTCTGGCCCGAAATCGAATGGATTAAAGACCAAACCTTGAGAAACAAAGTATTGGATTGCTGGATTTACGCACTCGAAAAATCTACCCTTACAATTGAAGATTTACAAACGATCCCGTTTTCGCTTTTAATTAAAGATTGTAAGATTTCATTCATAAATCATAAACGCTCTTGCGTTCAACTTTCTGTTGAAATAGCCAAACTGATGGAAAATAATTTTGGCGATGAAATAAAAATCAATATGGATTACCTTATTGCCGGTGCTATCCTGATAGACGTAGGTAAATTACTAGAATATGACAAAGTGAACGGAAAAATTGTTGTCGGCAAAACAGGAGAACTTCTTCGTCACACTTTTAGCGGGCAAGCTATTGCTGCACGATTCGATTTGCCTTTAGAAATTCAGCATATTATTGCAACTCATTCTAAGGAAGGCGATCTCGGTAAACGCTCGGTCGAATCGATAATTGTTCACCATGCGGATTTTGTTTTGTTCGAACCGTTTAAATCGTGAAACGTAAAAGGTGAAAGGTGAAACGAAAGGGCTATGTTAAAATTAAATCATAAGCAACTTGATGTCTGGAAAGCAAGTGTTGATCTAGTAAAAGAAATTTATATGCTAACACAAACTTTTCCAAAAGATGAACTTTATGGTTTAATATCTCAGTTACGACGAGCTTCGGTTTCTGTGGTATCTAATTTAGCAGAAGGACTTTCGCGAAATACAAATTTGGACATCAGAAGATTTCTACAAATTGCAAGATCGTCTTTAGTCGAAATTGATTCTCAGATTGAAATCTCGATCGCATTGCAATTTTGCTCTACACAACAAATAAAAGTTATCGATGAATTGTCAAATCGTATCTTTGCTATGTTAACAAACATGATTAAGAAATATTCAAAATAATTTCGTTTCACTTTTCACGTTTCACCTTTCACGGGAGAGACAAATGCACCAAACCTTAATTGAAAAAATCGCTCAATGCTACGCAGTGGGATTACAGCATAGCCACACTGTGCATGCCGGAGATTATTTATCAATCCGCCCTGCTTATGTGATGACACACGATAACACCGGTGCGGTAATTCCAAAATTTATGGGAATTCATCCCTCAGAAAAAAGTATTGGTGCAGCTAAGCTGGCAAATTCACGGCAGGTTGTTCATACGCTCGATCACGATATTCAAAACAAAGATGAAAAAAATTTAGCGAAGTATAAAAAAATCGAAGAGTTCTCAAAATCAATGGGTGCAGATTTTTACCCGGCTGGACGGGGTATCGGTCATCAAATCATGATAGAAGAAGGATATGCATGGCCCGGCACTTTGGTTGTTGCATCCGACAGTCATTCCAACATGTACGGCGGAATCGGATGTTTGGGAACTCCGATCGTGAGAACAGATGCTGCCGCAATTTGGGCTACAAGCAGAACATGGTGGCAGGTACCACCCATTGCAAAAGTTGAACTCAAAGGAAAACTTAGAATAGGCGTTACAGGGAAAGATATAATAATTGCTCTCTGCGGATTTTTTAATCACGATGAAGTTTTGAATCACGCTGTAGAGTTTGTAGGTGACGGAATAGAAAATTTAAGCATAGACGACAGACTATCAATTGCAAACATGACAACTGAATGGGGAGCGCTTGCCGGTTTATTCCCGGTAGACAAAATCACAATCGATTGGTTGAAACACCGCGCTGAATTTATCGAAGCACGGGGACTTGAAGGAGTCGCATCCGATGCAGATGGAAACGGGAAGCATCCACGGATTAACAAAGAAAAAATTGCCCGACTCGAAAACGAAATGACAAAATTAAAAGCGGATGATTGCGCGTTTTACTCAAAAGAATTGGCTTTCCATCTTTCATCAATAGAGCCTTACGTTTCGGGACCAAACACAGTTAAGACGATGATTGCTGTTTCAGAAATCAAAAACAAAAAAGTGAAGATTGACAAAGCATATCTGGTTTCATGCGTTAACTCGCGGGTTAATGATTTGTCGGAAGCTGCTTCGGTAGTCCGCGGAAAAAAAGTTGCCTCACATGTTAAGTTTTATATAGGCGCAGCATCGAGCGAAGTTCAAAAAGAAAGTGAAGCGCGCGGCGATTGGCAAACATTGCTTGAAGCTGGTGCTATTCCCCTTCCGCCGGGATGCGGTCCATGCATCGGCCTCGGAACAGGATTATTGGAAGACGGTGAAATTGGAATCTCTGCAACCAACAGAAATTTTAAAGGAAGAATGGGTTCGCCAAATGCTCAGGCATATCTTGCCTCGCCTGCCGTTGTTGCTTCATCGGCAGTTGCCGGATTTATAACATTCGATTTTCAAGAATCCGTAGGAAAAATTTTAGGCGGGGTTAAAGTTAATACAAAAATAAAAAATGTAAAACAATCCGTCCGGATCATAAATGGTTTTTCATCTCAAGTGAAAGGCGAATTAATCTTCTGCCATCAGAATAATTTGAACACGGATGGAATTTATCCGGGTAAATACACATACAACGATGACATGACTGCCGCAGAGCAAGCCAAAGTTGTGATGGAAAACTACGATCCGGAATTTGGTAAGATCGTAAATGAGGGAGATATTCTTGTCGGAGGATTTAATTTTGGTACCGGAAGTTCCCGCGAGCAAGCGGCAACGGCATTAAAATACAGAGGCATTCAACTTGTTATCGCCGGATCGTTCAACGAAACTTACAAACGAAACGCATTGAACAATGGATTTCTTCTTATCGAATGCCCGCAGATTGTAGACGATTTTAAAAATAGATTCGGCAAAGAAAAATTAACTGTGAAAACCGGAATGATTTGCAAAATCGACTTTGAAAAATCTTTCTTGACTGCAGGTGATAAAACATACTCGATCGATCCGGTTGGCGAGGCTGCACAAGAGCTAATTGTAAGTGGCGGCTTGGAAAACTGGATAAAGAAAAATTTGTGATTGGTAATTTGAATTGCCTATTCCAATAATCTCATGATGATGGTTTGGAAGCTCATGCTTTGGTTATTCGATTTTTACCGAAGCAGAAAAATTTGACGGGCTTAAGATCAATATATGTGAAGCGATAGCTTATCATTTTGAAGTAGAAGAGATGCCGGAACTAAATCGTTTTCATTATATAAAAGATTGGGTAATTGCATTTTGAAAATTCCACGCGGTCCCTCCGCACGTGATTTGGTCGATGGATTAGCTAAAATACGTTACTCGATAACCCGCCAAAAAGGAAGTCATATTAGGTTACCGGTAATCATCGCTTCAGAAAAACACAATATTACAATTCCGAATCGTAACCCGATTAAAATAGGTGCTCTAAACAATGTTTAACCGACATTTCGAAAAGACTTAACGCCGATAAACAAGATTTACTAAACAAGTTTTTTGGTTAGTAAAATCATCATACGAAATCAATATCTATATTTGTTCGATTAAGCAGTACATTTAGCAATGGCGGAATTGTGGAAAGTTGGCTTTTCATTATTTTTTTATGTGGTTTCATTTCTTACTTTTATTTCAGTTCTCAAAGCGATAATTTTAGACGAGAGATTTTTCAGAAGAACTAATTCGATGCTGAAAGAAAAATCAAATATCAATAAACAATTTTTTCCGTTTCTCAACTTCCCGAAGATTTTCGAAACCAACTGGCAAAATAAGTAGTTCCCTTTTACCCAATAACTTTACAAGGATTAACACTATGGATAAGTCCGTAACGCGTGTTATATCTGAATTTGCGTTCAATTTGAAATACGAAGATTTACCAAAAGAGGTTGTAAATGAAGTAAAGAGATTTTTATACGATTCGATTGGTTGTGCCTTCGGAGCGTATAACGCCAAAGACGTAAAAATTTTGCGCAGCGTTTACAAACAGACTCAAGGACGGCGGGAAGCTACTGTATTCGCTTCCGGTGAAAAAATTCCGGTGCTGAATGCTGCTCTGTTAAACTCATTAATGATCCGGTCATTAGACTTCAACGATATTTATTGGAAGGAAGATCCTTCGCATCCGTCGGATTTAATTCCGGCGGCTCTTGCCTGCGCCGAGCTTATCGGTGCTTCCATGAAAGATGTAATCGTTGCAATTGTTCTGGGATACGAATTTGAACAGCGCCTGTGTGAATTTGCTATTCCAGGAATACGGGAAAGAAAATGGCATCATGCAACTCTCACGCAGTTCGTTTCACCTATTGTTGCCGGAAAAATTCTCGGATTGAGTGTTGACCAAATGATAAATGCTATCGGGATTAGCGGTTCACACAATTATACAATCGGCTGTCCAACTGCCGGTAAACTATCGATGATGAAAAACATGGTCGATCCGATGGCAGTGCAAAGCGGCGTCTTTGCATCATTGCTTGCAAAGAATGGATTCACAGGAATCGAAACAATCTTTGAAGGGAAAGAAGGATTTATGGATTGCTTCTTTGGATGGAACGTCAAAGAGCAGAATACGCAGCCGGTGCAAATCCATTATGGCAATAATGCAAAAGAGCTTGGCTGGAATTTGAGTAACCTTATTGGCGAATTAGGAAAATCGTACAAAATTCTTGAATGCGGTATGAAAGCATTTCCAACCGAAGCATTGACGCACACACACATCACGGCGGCATTAAAAGCTGTAATCAAAAATAACATCCAATATGACATGATTGAATCGGTCGTTGTTACAACAATTGCACGCGCTTACGATATTCTTTTCGATCCGCAGAAATACAAACCGGAATCGCGGGAAACGGCAGATCACTCACTCCCCTACTGCATAGCAGCCGCAATTGTAGATAGAAAAATTACGACTCAAACCTTTAACGATAAAAAACTGAATGACCCTATAATTTGGGAAGTGATCGATAAAGTTCATGGCGAAGCATCGCCCGAATTTGAAAAGATGTTCCCGGAGAAACAGCCGTCAAGAGTTACAATTAAATTAAAAGACGGAAAAGAATTTTCGGAATATCTTGAATATCCGAAAGGACACCCGAAAGAGCAGATGACAATGGAAGATTTAGAAAATAAGTTTAATGCTCTTTCTAATGGTTTGATAGATCAAAAGCAGCAGGAAGAGATCAAAGAAATGATTTTCAGCTGTGAAAATTTTAGTGCAAAAAAATTTATGCCTAAATTAGTTATAAGGCAAAATAGAGTAATTCATTCCGATCATGAAATTCAAAAGGTGAAGCATGACAATGTTAAAAAAGGCATCGGCAGGAAAACGAGGAGATAAAGTCCGTTCCGATTGTTTTGTTGAGATCGAACTCACTAAAAAAGGCGGAATCAAAACCTCGCTTATCAGCAAAGTTGAATCGATGTACGGACGAAGCATTAACGATCTGCTCATCGAGATGTGCAATTTTTTAGAGATAAAAAATGCCTTTATACATATAGAAGATTTCGGAGCTCTCCCTTTCACAATTGCCGCTAGATTTGAAGCCGCATACAAAAAAATCATAACGGATGACACGCGCGAATTCTTACCACAAATTCACAAAAACAGCCGCAATGCTACGTCAAAAGATCGATTAAGAAGGAGCAGGCTTTATCTGCCTGGCAACGAACCAAAATTTTTTCCGAATGCAGGACTGCATAAACCGGATGCAATAATTTTAGACCTTGAAGACAGCGTGGCACCTACTGAAAAAGAAGCCGCACGATATCTGGTTCGCAATGCACTGCGCGCGGTCGATTTCTACGGTGCCGAAAGAATGGCAAGAATTAACCCGCTGCCAATGGGTCTAGAAGACCTGCGGTTTGTAGTTCCTCACAATGTGAATGTTATACTAATTCCTAAGTGCGAATCGGCAGATACGGTAAAAAATGTAGAGGAAGAAGTCAACATCATAAAAGCAGAACGCCACATTTCAAACGAAATTTATTTAATGCCGATAATTGAAAGCGCACCTGGGATTGTAAAAGCTTATGAAATTGCCTCCGCCTCAGAAAAAGTTTGTGCGTTAACTATCGGACTCGAAGATTATACCGCCGACATTGGCGCAGAGCGGACGAATGAAGGCAAAGAAAGTTTTTATGCAAGATCAACTATTGTTAATGCCGCTAAAGCTGCCGGAGTACAAGCGATCGATTCCGTCTTTTCGGATGTCGATGATATGAAAGGTTTGCGTAACAATGTGCTCGAAGCAAAATCATTGGGATTTGAAGGGAAAGGCTGTATTCATCCCAGACAAATTCAGATTGTTCACGAAGCATTCGCACCAACAGAAAAAGAGATTGAGAAAGCGAAACGAATCGTTATGGCATTCGATGAAGCTGAAAAAAAAGGATTAGGCGTTGTAGCGCTTGGCAGCAAGATGATTGATGCGCCCGTCGTAAAGCGCGCACATCATATCATTGAACTGGCAATATTAAATGGTTTGTTACAAAAGAATGCGATGACAAAAAAAATTTAGTCGTTATTCTAGTGCTCAATTTGCCGATTCGATAGATTTAATATCAGCTAATAGTGCCCCGAAGGGTTTGACAGATACGGTAGGAATGATAAGATTAGATTCTATAGAATCAGCAAAGGCTCCGTTTATTGAATCTTTGGATCGGAATGAAAAATCAAAAATACGTTTACTTCAAACAACCGAACAATATGAGTATATTTTTAAGGAACTCCATAGATTACCGGAAGAAATAAATCATCTAATAAATTTCACAAGAGAAAAATTTTCTGAATAATAATAGAACGATATAACAATGAAACAATCTTATCTATCATCTTCAAAGTTCATTAAAAACTCCGCAAACAGATTAGTACCAACGACAGTAAATGGTGAAAAACAAATTCCATTTAAAGGAGTAGGTAAATTTATACCGGAAGGCAACATTGCATCTCCAAAGATTCGTTCGTGTGCAGTGTATCCGGCTGACGGAAATAAAGTTGTTAAAAATCTGAAGGAAGCATTAAAGAATGCCGGCATTAAAAACGGAATGACAATTTCAACACATCATCATCTACGCAATGGCGACGTACTTACAAATTATCTTTTCGATGTCATTCATTCGATGGGAATAAAAAACATCCGCTGGTTTCCGAGCGCATCATTTCCCTGTCACGAATACTTAATAAAATACCTTGTAGACGGAACGATTCACCATATCGAAGGCAGCATGAACGGACCGCTCGGTAAGTTCACAAGCGAAGGGAAAATGAAAGGTGTTGGTGTTCTGCGTTCTCACGGCGGAAGATATCAGGCAATTCAAGACGGCGAAGTTCATATCGATATTGCCGTAATTGCTGCACCAACATCCGATAAGTTCGGCAATGCAAATGGTGTTCAAGGAAAATCAGCCTGTGGAGGACTCGGGTTTGCTCTTGCAGATTCCGGATACGCGGACAAAGTAATTGTCGTTACAGATAATCTTGTTGCATTCCCTTGTGTGCCCTGGCAAATTCAAGGCAACAATGTTGATTATGTTGTTGAGGTCGAATCGCTCGGCGATCCTTCAAAAATTGTCGGCGGAACAACTGAAATAACTAAGAGCCCGGATAGACTATTGATTGCCGAATACATTGCAAAGTTTTTAGACGATGTTGGAATTGTTAAAGAAGGATTTTCATTTCAAGCGGGAGCCGGAGGTACAAGTCTCGCTTTCATTCCTTTTTTAAAAGATATTATGAAACGAAAAGGAGTGAAAGCGGGTTTCGTGCGCGGCGGCTCGTCAAAATATCTAATTGAAATGCTCGAAGAAGGATTAACGGATTATATACTTGACGGACAGACTTTTGATCTCGACGGCGTTCGCTCTATGCGAGATAACCCGAAACATGTTATGACTTCACCATTCACAAGTTACAATTATCATGGTAAAGGAAATTTTGCATCGATTGTTGATGCGGCGGTTCTCGGTGCAACGGAAGCCGATTTGAATTTCAATGCAAATGTAGTTTCGCATTCAGATGGCTATTTGCTTCATGGAATAGGTGGATGGCAAAATTGTTTATTTTCAAAGTGTACAATACTTGCAGTACCTTCATTCCGCGAACGCATTCCGGTTATTGTAGATGAAGTTACAACCTTATGCGGACCGGGCGAACTAATAGATGTAATTGTGACCGAAAGAGGAATAGCAATTAATCCACGAAGAAAAGATTTGCTCGGTGCAGTAAAAGAATCTTCGCTGCCAATCCGTTCATTGAAGGAAATTCAAAAAGAAGTTTACAAAATTTGCGGAGGAGCGCCGGATAAACCAAATGTAGATAAAAACAAAATTGTTGCAATTGTAAAATGGGTTGATGGAACCGTGCTCGATTCGGTTTTCAAAATACTCTGACAGCTTGCACCGAATCAAAAAAGTTGGAATCAGATAGGTTAAAAAATTACCCGCGAGAAAAACTGTTTATATAAATTTCGCGCAACCTCTCCTTGGGGTTGATCGAACACGTTATCAACGAAGTGTTTTCCAGATTACTTAGCACGAATACCTCCTTTGCAAAGTTTGAAAAAAACAATCCTTTTCAAAAGCAAAAAGTAGCACTGCCCGACCACAATGCTCATTCTTCCATGGTGGAGATGTTTCCCGGATCCTGTCCCAATGCTCTTGCCTTCAGCACCCGTCTCATAATTTTACCAGATCGCGTTTTGGGGAGTGAGTCCACAAATTCGATATGTTCAGGTTTTGCTATCGGACCAACTTCATGACTGACATGCTGCCGTAATTCTTCAATTAGTTGTGGATTTTTTTCGACACCGGTTTTTAAAATTACGTAAGCATAAATTGCGTTTCCCTTTACTTCGTGAGGTAATCCGATGGCAGCAGCTTCCGCAACCGAATGATGACTGACAAGTGCGCTTTCAATTTCTGCAGTTCCCAAACGGTAACCGGAAACTTTTATTACATCATCAACTCTTCCGATAATCCAGAAATAACCATCTTCATCCTTTCGTGCACTGTCGCCGGTAAGATAAACGCAGGGGTACTTACTCCAATATTGATTGACGTAACGATCGGGATCTTTCCAAACTGTTCTAATCATCGCAGGCCACGGAGTCTTAACAATTAAGAAACCTTCTTCGTTCGGTTTGGCAGACTTGCCCGATTCGTCAACAACATCCATTTCAATTCCGAAAAACGGTCTTGTACCAGAACCGGGTTTAAGCGGAACAGACGGCGTAGGAGTTATCATAAACATTCCTGTTTCTGTCTGCCACCATGTATCCATGATCGGACATTTTTCTTTTCCAACAACTCTGTAATACCACTTCCATGCTTCGGGATTAATCGGTTCGCCTACAGAGCCAAGAATTCTAAGCGAAGATAGATTGTGACGGTTCACCCACGCTTCGCCAAACCGCATCAATCCTCTAATTGCAGTAGGCGCAGTGTACAAAATATTTATGCCGTATTTTTCAATCATCTGCCACCAGCGGTTAGGATACGGGAAATTCGGTGCGCCTTCGTACATAAACGAAGTAGTTCCGTTTAATAACGGTCCGTAAACAATATAGCTGTGGCCGGTAATCCATCCGGGATCTGCAGCGCACCAGTATCTGTCTTCTTCATGAATATCGAAAACATATTTGAGTGTTGCATAGATACCGACCATGTATCCGCCGTGCGTATGCATAATTGCTTTCGGTTTGCCCGTTGTGCCTGATGTATAAAGAATAAACAAGGGGTCTTCGGCGTCAACTTGTTCGAGTGCACAGCTTTGTGTTGCAACGGGAAGATTCATTAATTCGTGATACCACATATCGCGGCCCTGTTCCATGTTAACGTCTTGACCGGTCCTTTTTATTACTAGAACATGTTCAACCGTACCGCAACGCTGAAGCGCTTCATCGGCAATTTGTTTTAGCGGCACAATTTTTCCCCGCTGAAATGCGCCGTCTGCTACAATCAAAACTTTGGAATTGCTGTCTTCAATTCTTTCACTGAGCGATTCAACCGAGAATCCGCCGTAAACAACAGAATGAATTGCGCCGATTCTTGCACATGCAAGCATAGCAATAGCTATTTCCGGTATACGCCCCATGTAAATTGTTACACGGTCGCCTTTGTTTACTCCCATACTTTTTAGAACGTTTGCAAACTTGCATGTCTCGCGATGAAGTGCAAAGTAAGACATAGTTTTGCCTTCGCCATTTTCTCCTTCCCAGATAAGCGCGAGTTTATTTCTGCGGAAAGTTTTTGTGTGAACATCGAGACAATTGTAAACAATATTTGTCTTAGCCTCTGTGAACCATTTATAGAACGGCTTTCTTGAATCGTCAATTACTTTATCCCACTTTTTGAACCAATGAAGCTCTTTTGCAATTTCCTCCCAAAAACCGGTATAATCTTTTTTAGCGCGTCTATCGGTTTCTTCCCAATTTTTTATATGAGCTTTTTCGATTATTTCATTTGATGGATAATAAACTTCTCCTATAAGTCTCTGGGATGGCATTGTAACCTCAATTTTATATTTTAATTTAGATAAAATGTCTATAGATTTGTATAAGAAAATAAAGTATGAATGGTCTATAATCAATATTTATTTAGAAAATGAAGTTATGCATGGTTTGATCTTGACAAACAAATTTTTGTTGTTTAAGAGGGAAATACTCCTTTTGCAATTTTAATTTTTTTTACTGTCGATTTAACCTTGCGTAAGATAAGTTAGAAAGTATTACATAATTGCTTAAATGAAATTTTTGAAAAAATATACAAACCTTTTTGCAACAGTAAACCTTTTGGTGCAACTGTTCATATTAAGTTTCACTTCGCTCCATAATCACAAAAGATTTACTGCCGATTTTAATGAAACATCACCTGCAATTAAGTCTTATACCGTAAGTATAACCGACCCGTTCTTGAACGAACACGGGCAATGCAGCTTAGTTGAATTTGCACATTCTGTATATTCTTCCCTTGTAGCATCTGTTAAAGTAGCATTTACACCCAATGACAATAAAATTATCTATCAAGCAGTAGAATCTCAACACTACTCTTCATTATTTACATTACTTCAATCTCCAAGGTCGCCTCCTCTTTCATAATTCAATCTCACTAAAATAACCGACATAATTATTAATCAAATTTTAGAGTTGAATTATGAAGCTATTTCAATTTTTCATAGTTGTATTTTATATTTTCTCATCTGTCATTTACTCTCAAAACATAGTAGCGGGCAAAGTTATTGACGGAAAAGACAATGAACCGTTACTTGGCGTAAACATCATAATTGAAGAGTTAAAAGTTGGCACAACAACCGGATTAGATGGAACATTTGAATTCCAAAATGTAAAAGAAGGCAAATACACAATAAAATTTTCTTATGTAGGACACAATACAATTCTAAAGAAAATCGAGGTTCCTTCAAAAGAAAACTTATTGATTAGAATGAACGAAGGCAGTATTAACTTACATGAAGTAATGATCACCGGCAATCCGCTATCAATTGATCCGAAAGAAATATCTCAAAGCACTATGTCAATTGCCAGTATAGATCTTGATATAAAAAGGAGTTCAACAATAGCCGAAATTTTGAACTTTCAACCGGGTATATCTATCAGATCGAATGGTACAGCAACATCGCGCCCTGTAATACGTGGATTCAGCAATAATCGTATTCTTATACTCGAGAACGGATTAAGAATGGGAGATTTATCCAATACATCCGACGATCACAGCGTGTCTTTCGATGGCAGCAGCGCCGAAAAGATTGAGGTGCTGCGCGGCCCTGCAAGTTTACTTTATGGAAGTAATGCAATTGGCGGTGTAATTAACATTATAACCGAAGCAATACCAAATCATGTTACCAATAAACCCACTGGAACAATAAATCTCAATTCATCTTCGGTTAATAACGAATTTTCGGGTAATGCCGATTTACTTTACGGTTTAGATGCTTTTGGTGTACATGCCAATTACTTCAACAGGAAAAACAGCGATTACAAAGATGGGAACGGAAACAGAACTGCAAACTCGGATCAGTTCTCAAGAGGATATCAATTAGGCATGTCGTACATTCCCTCTTTCGGAATTGCCGGTTTAAGTTATGCCGATTATCTCAACGGCTACGGTATACCTCTCAATACCAGCGTTAACAGTGGAAAGGGCCCGATAAAGATTGAAATGAAAAAAAAAGAATTAAAATTTTTAATCGAAAGCCAGAAATTGGAATCGTTCGTCAGCTCTTTTAGTTTGAAAAGCGGTTACCAGGATTATAGACAGCAAGAAATTGCAAGGTATACGGGTGAAACAGGTACCGCTTTCGGTTTGAAAAGTTACAGTGCAGATATTTCTTTCAAACATAAACCGCTATTTTCAAACGAGCAGGGAGTGTTTGGACTTTGGGGTATACTGCAAAAATATACAGTCTCCGGCGACGAAGCTTTTACTCCTAGTGCCGATTACAAAAGTCTTGCTGCTTATTTCTTCGAACAAATTAAATTTGACCGGTTGAACATACAGTTCGGTACAAGATATGAATTCAACAATATTAAAATTCCAGATGCATTAATTTCCAAAACATTTTTCCCTGCTTACAACAGAAATTATAATTCCTTAAGCGGCTCATTAGGAGTAGTCTATAATATTACCGATGAAATTTCGATATATTCAAATCTTGCCGGTGCTTACCGCTCACCAACCATAGAAGAGCTATCTTCTTATGCAATACATGAAGCAACGGCAACATTCGATATTGGCAATAAAAATTTAAATAACGAAAGAAATTACGGTTTAGATTTCGGCTTGAGAGTCAACAAGCCGGATCACCGCATAGAAGTCAATGGATATTATAATGATATCAACAATTATATTTTCAGAAAACCGACTAATCTTTTTTATAATCCTAATGTATCAGACGTTCCGTTCAATTACAACAATTCCGGGTTACAGGTTTATCGATACAGCCAGAGCAATGCAACTATTTACGGCGCTGAGTTTAAGGCACAGTATGAATTTACTATCGCAATGTCTACAACAGTAATTTTCGATTATGTTAGAGGCAGACAAAAAGATACTGGTGAAAATTTGCCTCAATTGCCTCCGCTAAGGTTTTCGATAGAACAACGTTATTTAACTGACTATTATTGGTTTGGCATGCAATGGAAACTAGCAGCAGCACAAAATCTAACGGCTGCATATGAAGTACCTACAAAAGGATATGGACTTGTTGATGTTTACGCCGGAGTTAAATTATTAACCGGCGGATTTATCCACATGTTTAATCTTAAAATTACAAATTTGGCTAATCAGCCTTACAAAGAACATTTATCCGCAATAAAAAATTTTGCGTACATGCCGGGGCGAAACATACAGGTTAGTTATAAATTTTTATTTTAGTCCTATGATAACTATATTGGTCACACCAAATTTTAAAAATTAGAGCACACAGAGAAAAGAGTTTAATTCACCAAAAGTGGATGGGCGTAATACCGCATTGGAGCTAAGGAAGAGGCTTGTGAGTGGCTGATCCCGACTTGTCGGGAAGCTAAATTGTCTTTGTTCTTTCTTTTTCAAAAAAGTTATAAAAAGATTTAGCCAATGGAGAGGTGGGTGAGTGGCTGAAACCAACGGTTTGCTAAACCGTCGTAGCGGGAAACTGCTACCG